>NZ_JCANWX010000004.1:0-490839 GCF_059553375.1 Williamsia sp. z71 | reverse complement strand
CGGTAGATGTCAACCTGTGTGGAGTCATTTTGTGGCGGGTTGGGGTCCGGTGGAGTTGATTCCTGACCAGTTCGGGGCGGGTGGGGCGGTTGGTGGTTGGCGGAATCGGTCTGGGTGTTCGGTGTAGTAGGCGTCGAGTGCTTGTTGCCGGCGGCGGTGGGTTTCTCGCCAGGATCCGTCGTGGACGTCGTTGGGTGTGTAGAGGCTGATGCCGCTGTGGCGGTGGTGGTTGTTGTACCAGTCGGTGTAGGTGGTGACGTAGTCGCGGGCGTCGTTGAGGGTTTCGAAGATGCCGGGGAAATGTTTGCGGTGTTTGAGGGTTCGGAACTCTGACTCGGAGTACGGGTTGTCGTTAGAGACGCTGGGACGTGAGTGCGATTCGTTGATCTTGTTGTTGCCGAGCATGGTTTTCATGGCATCGGAGCGCATCGCTGATCCTGAATCTGCGTGTACCCATTGGGGTTTGGTTCCTTCTGTGGTGAATGCGGTTTCGAACATTTCCACTGCCATGTAGTCGAGTTCACGGTTTTCGACGCGGTTGGCGATGATCTTGCGGGAGAAGATGTCGATGATTGAGTACACCTTGAATGCTTGTCCGCGGTAAGGGGCTTTGAAGTCGGTGATATCCCAGGACCAGATTTGGTTCGGTCCGGTGGCCAGCAGTACAGGTTTTTCGCGGGGCCCGGTTTTGGTGCGGTGGGTTTTGACTGGTCGCTGTGATTGTTCCAAGGCTGCGGCGTAGCGCCACCAGGTGCGGCGTGAGCCGACTGTTATGCCCTGGTCCCAGGCGGTGGCGTAGGCCTGGTCGACGGAGTCGCCGCGCGTCCAGGCCCGTAGTACGTGCTCCTCGATCGTGGTGATCTCGGTCAGATTCAGTGCGTGTGGTTGGTGGCGTTGGGGGTGTGAGATCGGGTTGCTCACCCGGTTTCGGGGGCGTTGGCGGTATTGCCAGGTTGACCGTGAAATATTCAGTACGGCAAGGGCTTTGCGTTGGCTCATCCCGGGTAACTGTGCAAGTAGGGTGACCAGCATGTTTTCGGAGGTCAGGAACTGGGTGGCTCGGGTGGAGTGGGGGTGTCGTCGGGCGTGTGCTCGCTCCACTTGTGCATGAGCCCGATAGCTTTTCCCAACGCGTCGTTGGCCGCTCGTAAGGAGGAGTTTTCCTCGTGGAGTTCGGCCAGTTGCGCGTCGTGTTCGCGTTGTTGTTGGGTCAGGAGTTTTTCCAGATCCTCAAGTCGAGCAGGGTGGCTGGTCATTCCTCGAGTCTTGCGAGGTACGAGGTCGCGGTCAAGGTCGCCGTGGAGATAGGCGCTGCGCCAGCGTGCTAACTGTCGGAGGCTGAACGGTTTGTCCTGCAGCCAGGCGGTCTTGCTGCCGTGGCGCTGTTGCAGGTAATCGAGGACGAACTCTCGTTTCTCATCGGTGGTGAAGGCGAGCATCGGGCTTCCTCTCGGTGCGGTGACTCACCTTGAGGCTGACACGGAGGGGTGTCGGCACTTTCGGCACGGTGAACGGTGATTTCGGCACGCTCGACGGGCGGTTCGGCACGCTCGACGGTGGGCGTTCAGTGGGGGCCGATGCTCTCCCAGAGGAACTCGTAGGCGAGTGCTGATTTGAAGGCCGCCTGCTTGTTGTCGGCGGCGCCGCCGTGGCCGCCCTCGATGTTCTCGTAGTAACTCACCGAATGTCCCAGTTCCTCCATGCGGGCGACGAACTTGCGGGCGTGACCGGGATGGACGCGATCGTCGCGTGTCGAGGTCGTCATCAGCAGCTTGGGATAGTCGACGTCACGGCGAAGTAGTTGATATGGGGAGTATTTCGAGATGAACTCCCACTGCTCCGGATCGTCGGGGTCGCCGTATTCGGCCACCCAGGAGGCGCCGGCGAGTAGCAGGTGGTAGCGCTTCATGTCGAGCAATGGGACCTGGCAGACCAAGGCGCCGAACAGTTCCGGGTAGCTGGTCAGCATCACGCCCATCAGCAGTCCGCCGTTGGACCCGCCCTGTGCCGCCAGTTGTTCACTGGTGGTCAGGCCGCGCGCGATCAGATCCTTGGCGACACTGGCGAAGTCCTCGTAGACGAGATGGCGGCCGGCGAGCTGGGCCTGGGTGTGCCATGTCGGTCCGTATTCACCGCCGCCTCGGATGTTGGCGATCACGTAGATGCCGCCGCGCTCCACCCAGCTGCGCCCGGAGACCGCGCCGTAGCTCGGTGTCAGCGAGTTCTCGAACCCGCCGTAGCCGTACAGCAGGGTCGGTCCCGAATCCACGTCGTCGCGTTTGACCACGAAGTACGGAATTTTCGTTCCATCGTCCGACGTCGAGAAGTGTTGGGATGCAGTGACATTGCTGGTGTCGAACAACGCCGGTGACTGTTTGATCGGGGCGACGCCGTCGGTACTCGTCCCGTGCAGCAGGCTCGGCGGGGTGGTGAAGCTGCTGGCCGACAGGAACAGTTCGTCGCTGTGGTCGGCGTCGGTGTCCAGGACCGAGATGGTCGCCAGCTCCGGAAGGCCGGCGAGCTCGGAGACCGACCAGTCCGACAGCGACAGCAGACGCACCTGTGTCTGCACGTCACGCAAGGTCACCAGCACCAGATGCTTGGACGTGAAGGAGAAGTTCTGCAGACTGGTGTGGTCGTCGGGCGAGAACAGCACGGTCGCTTCCCGATCCCCGGCCAGGTACGCGTCGTGGTCGAAGACCAGGAGCGTTCCGGTCGGGTATGTCTGCGAATCGCCCAGTTCCCAGGGCGAACGGGTGAACACCAGCAGCCACTGACGGTGAACGCTGGTGTGTGCGTCGGTGGGGACATCGATCAGCGTCGGTTCCGTGCCGTCGGCGAGGAGATAGAACTCCTGGTGGAAGAAGTCGGTCGACCGGACGACGAAGTGCCGTTCGAAACCGGGGGTGTCGTCGTACATCGCCTGTACCGCAACGTCTTCAACAGATCCAGCGAAGACGGTTTCCGCAGATTCCAGTGGGGTTCCGCGGGTCCAGCGCTTGACGACGCGGGGGTATCCGGAGTTGGTCAGCGCCGGTTGGCCGTCCGAGTGGGTTCCGAAATCGGTGCCGACGTAGACGGTGTCGTTGTCGATCCAGTCGATGTCGGATTTGTTCTCCGGCAGGGTGAACCCGCCGTCGGCGGCGTCGACCCAGGTCCGCGAGACCATGTCGAACTCGCGTACGACCGAGGCGTCGGCGCCACCACGCGAGAGCAGGATCAGCGCCCGCTCATGGGCCGGACGCAGAACCAGGGCACTTTTCCAGACCCAGTTCTCGTCTTCGGCGGCGGCGACCGCGTCGAGATCGATCAGTACATCCCATTCGGGGGAGTCGGTGCGGTACTGCTCCAACGTGGTGCGGCGCCACAGCCCACGCGGGTTGGCGGCATCACGCCAGTAGTTGTAGAGGTGGTCGCCGCGGCGTCGGACGTACGCAATGCGGTCGTCGGTGTCGAAGACCTCGAGGGCGGCGGCTTCTAGTTCAGAGAAACGGGTTGCGGTGGTCAGCCGATCCAGGGTGGGCTGATTGTGCTCACGCACCCAGGTCAGGGCGTCATCGCCGGTCACATCTTCGAGCCAGAGGTACGGGTCGGAATCACTCACGCCGACCAGTCTGCCGCACCCGACCTCTCGGTGTTCACCAGCGGTCCGGAGGCGCCGGGACCCAGGCGGGCCGCCATGACCGCGAGATTCATGCGCAGGATCTCCAGGGCCAGCGACGAGTCGATGGTCGAGAGGGTGTCACGTTCGCTGTGCACATCGGTGTTGGACCGGTCATCGGCCTCGATGGTCAGGACCGCCGGGATTCCGGCGTCGATGAACGGCACGTGGTCACTGGCGAACGGGTTCAGCGACGTGGTCACCGACAGCTCCGTGTAGGTGGCCGCGGCCGTGACCAGGTCGTTCATCAGCGTTTGCGAGTTCTGTCCGCCTTCGATCATGACCCCGAGGGCGGGTGAGTTCTTCCGGCCGATCATGTCCATGTTGATGACGGTGGTCATCCGGTCCCGCGCCTGCGGTGCGAGCGCGGCGACGTATTCGGTGCTGCCCAGCAGGCCCTGTTCTTCGCCGCCGAACAAGATGAGCACCACATCGTGCTGCCATGTGTGGCCCGCCAGGACGACCCCGAGTTCCAGCACCCCCGCCGACCCCGAGGCGTTGTCGTCGGCGCCCGGTGCCGGAAGCGAACGTCCGGCTTCGTTGACCGAATCCAGGTGGGCGGTGGCCAGGATCAGGTCACGGGGTTCGGGGCCGCTTCCGGGCAGGTGCGCGATGAGGTTCGCACTCGATTCGGAGCCGACCGCCACCGGCGTGCGGTAGACGGTGTATCCGGCACCGTCGAGTTCGACGGCCGCGAACAACATCGTGGACCCGAACTCCGGACTCAGCGAATGTCGGGTCAGCGGGGCGGCGATGGTTGTCAGGAAGCGGTCGTAGCGCGGGCGCGACAGGGCAGAGAGCAATGCGGCGATCTCTGGATCGGGCATGGCCCTGACCATCGGTGGGTGTTCGATCATCGGTGCGATTCGCATCGCCGCCGATCGTCGGCAGGTGCGTTCACGTCCGGCTTCGACGGTGTCCTCGGTCGGCATCACAGGGTTCCTTTCAGTGCCGGCGTCTCATGGCCGCCGGACCTCGATCCGGTCACTGTCGCGGTGAACGATCTCGGGTGCCGGAGCTCCGGTCGATTCGTGCAGCCGCTGCCCGGGTACGTCGTCGCGGCCGAGTCCGAGCTCGACCACCGATCCGTCGGGTTCGAGTTCGATGCCGCGCCGGCCCCTGGCCGGTGGGAACTCGAAACCGTCGGGGCGGTAGACGGCCACGTCGTCGTGGTCTTCTTCGAAGGAGTGCCACCAGCGCTGTTGGGCCACGGGGGTCACAGCACCGGAGTGGGCGACGTCGGGGCGGCGGCCTGGGCGCTTCCAGCCGCCACCAGCGCGGCCCGGGCGGTGTCGAGGCTGGCCCGCATCCGACTGACCTGCCCTGCGGTGAACATCATCATCGAGTCGTCGTCGGTGTAGTCCATGTAATCCATGAACAGATCGCCGTGCGGGGCGTTGTTGCAGCTGACATGGGGATAGGTCGGCTTGCCGGTGTTCTCGCGGCCCTGGTTGGGGGTGTCGGAGACCTCGTCGGTGCCGCCGCAGCCGCTCCCGTCGTCGCCCCAGATGTGGAACAGGTTGAGGTAGTGCCCGATTTCGTGGGTGGCCGTGCGACCGAGATCGAACGGCGCTGTGGCGGTTCCGGTGGTGCCGAACGCGGTGTGGGTGATCACCACACCGTCGGTGTCCGCGGGACCGCCGGGGAATTGTGCGTACCCGAGCAGTCCACCACCGAGTAGCCCGACCCAGACGTTGAGATACCGGTCGGTGGGCCAGGCGTCGATGCCACCACTGGCGGTGAATTTGATGGCATTGTCGGAATCAAAGCTCGGGAGTGTGGTCGAGGTGCGGGTGATACCGGTCGTCGGGCTGCCCGTCGGGTCGACGGTGGCCAGGGAGAACTCCACGTGAGCGTCGCCGATCCGGTCCTTGAAGAACTCCGGGACCCGGTCGATGTCGTCGTTGGTGGCCCGGAAGTCGCGGTTGAGAACCTCTATCTGGCTGTGTATCTGCGCATCTGAGATGTTCTCGGCGTCTGTCCGGGCAACCACATGCACCACCACCGGGATGTGGACCATCTCGGTACTGAGCCGTTCGAGGGCTTCGAGTTCGATGGTTGTGTTCTCGAGTTCGGCCCGCGCCCGACGGTAATCTGCCGACTCGGTGAGCAATCTGCGGTGTTCGGGCATTGCCCCGCAGCGGCGGGTGGTCGGGGGTTCGATGGTGGTCATGATGTTCTCCGATCAGAGGATGAGGTCTGCTGTGCGGATGAGTTCTCGTGCGATGTGGGAGCTTTCGATGTGCTCCAGCGGATCGGAACCGAGGTAGGCGCTCAGGTCGAGGCCGGCTGCGGTGGCGATCCGGCGGACCGGAACCTGGTAGGTACGGTACGCCCCGAAGGCAAAAGCTTCAGGCGCGGTGGCGAATTCGTCCAGAAGCGCCTCCTGGCTCAGCAAGTAGCCGGTGGACGACAGTGTGCCATCGGTTTTGACCATCGTCGCGACCTTCCAGAACTGCTTCGGAAGTTTGAACCCGCGGTAGGACGGGTCGTCGTCGGCGAATATCGGCCCGGTCAGGACACTGACCTTGAGGGCGTTGTTCTGTGCGCTACGCAGCAGATGGTCCTCCAGCCCCACCCACAATGTCCGGCCCGCATTGAAATCGTGGTGTTGCGGCGTGCAATTGGTGAAGTGGAAGGTGTCGTCGTTGGCGGCCTTCGCTTGCGGACCCCACGCCGGGTCGAGACGGCGTACGAGGTGCCCGCGGTCGAGGGGGTTGTCGCGGTAGAGGGCTTCGTCGGTCTGTGCGTCGGCGCCGATCCGCGGATCACGAATCCACCGGTCCGACTCCCGGGGCGGATCGTTCGCCTGACCACCGTCGATGTTGACCGCGGTGAACAAGGCCATCCGGCGCACACGGTGCATCACGACGCTGAAGTGGTGGTACCGAAGTTCTTCCGAAGCAACCTGTTTGATGGCCTCGGGCAGAACGGGCAACGGTACCGGCCGGGTGAGGAAACCGGGGTCGTAGCCACCGCGGGTGTTGTAGTCGGGGTCGATGGTGACCGCCTCGGTGCCGGTGTTCACGGTGCCCGCATCCGCCCGGATCGTGGTGGCGCTGCCGTTGAGATGCACGGTGATCTCCACCGGGAGCCGGATCGTCGTGGCCGTGTTCGCGAAGTGTGCCTCGCCGTGGTCCGATTGCCCGGCGCCGGGGATGTGCACCGGGGCCGGCGGCGGCGGGTCGTCGCCGAGTAGGGCGCCGGCGAGTTCGGTCTGCGCGGCGGTCAGGGGCTGTGCCCGCAGGTGGGCCAGGATGCTGCTGACGCGTACCCCTTCGTTGAGGAACCCGCCGAACTGCGTCTGCTGCGGGGCGGGCACGCCGGCATGGTGCAGCGCAACAACTTCCCACTGGTCGTTGAACACCGGGGAACCGGATGATCCGGGTTCTGTGTCGGCGGAGTAGTGGACGAAGCCCTCGGCGATGTCGACGAGTTTGTTCTCACGCAAGACGATCTGCTTCTTTCGACCACCGGGATGCTGGATGATGGTGACGGATTCACCGACGATCACCGTGCCCTGCGCCGAGGTGAGCCGGTTGTACCCGTATGGCGCCAGTCCTGCCGCCGGAGCGTCGACGGCAACCAGCGCGAAGTCCCGTTGGCGGTCTGCGAGGAAGAAGCGGTCGGGTGCAAAGGCGAATGAGTTGCCGGACAGCGCAACCCCGCCCACCCCGTCCTGGTAGTTGAACTCGATCCGACTCGTCCGGGCCGTCTCGGCGTCCGGCAGCACATGGTGATTGGTCAGGAGCAGTGAGGGGGCGACGAGGAATCCGGTGCCGAACCCGCGCGATCGGCCGGAGCCGACCCCGATGTTCACCCGGCCCACCGATCGCGCCGAGATCACGCCTTCGTCGAGGTATCGGATGCCCAAGAAATCAGGAGCGTTGATGATCTTCTCGAGGTCGGCGCCCTTCATGTCGAGCGCATCAGCGGCTCGGACCACTCCCGCGGCGATCGTGGGTTCGGGTGCCAGGGACGCCGAGCCGGGTGCGTAATAGCGGGCGATCCGGGCCAGGCGGTTGGTGATCCGCGCCGACGAGTCCGCGTCGGCCAGGGCGCCCCGCGCCACCGCATCCTCGTTGCCGCTGCGTTTGCCCTGGCGCTCGGCGATCCTTCGCGTGGCGGCGTCGATCTGAAGTCGATACTCGGAATCGAATGCGTCCAGGTGTGACTGCGTCAGCTCATCGGATTGCGTCTGGATGATCGTCATGGCATGTCCTCGTCGAGTTCGGGTCGAGGTGTTCGGGCGCCGAGGTGGAGGCGTGGTTCGACGATCCCGCGATCCGGCAGTCCGCGCGCGCGTAGTCCGCTACCCGAATCCGTCACCCGGCACTACGTGACCTGCCTCGAGGACGCGTCGATTCATGGGGTTGCCGATCGTCATTGCAGTGTTGGACCGCAACAAAGCGGCCCACAATGGACGAAACCAAAGGAGGCCGATGATGCGATACGCACTACTTCTGAGCAACCGTGAGCCCGGTGAAGGCGAGATCTCCGAAGCGGAGTGGGCCGAGTGTCAGGACGCTTTCGGTGTCTACGGCAACGCACTTGCCGCCGCCGGGGTCCTCGTGGCCGGCGAGATCCTGCAACCGGTGGGGGCGACCACCACGCTGACCCGACGGGACGGCAGCCTGCAGATCCAGGACGGCCCGTTCGCCGACACGAAGGAGGCCTTGGCCGGGGTCTTCGTGATCGACGTCCCCGACCTCGATGCCGCGCTCGCGTGGGCCGAGAAGAACCCGGGCGCCCAGTACGGCGTCATCGAGGTGCGCCCGGTCGGGATCTCGCTGGTGGACGGGCACTGGGTCTGAACCATGCCCGAGTCCGGGTCTGAGGTGGACGTACGCGCGGCCATGTCCGCGCGTACGTCCTACGGCCGGTTGCTGGCATTGCTGGCCGCCGCCGACGGCGACGTGCCTGCTGCCGAGGACGCGTTGGCCGACGCCTTCGAGCGGGCTCTGACGCACTGGCCGCACGCGGGGGTGCCCGACAACCCGGACGGGTGGATTCTCGCGGTCGCGCGCAATCGCCAACGGGATCGGTGGAAGTCTGCCGCCTACCGAAATTCGGTTGTGCTGGAAGAGGATCGACATGCCGGTGTGCACCTCGACGTCGTCGATCCCGACGTGATCGGGGACAACCGGCTGGCACTGATGTTGGTGTGTGCGCACCCGGCGATCAACCCGGCGGTGCACACCCCGCTGATGTTGAACACCGTGCTCGGGTTCACCTCCGAACAGATCGGCCGGGCACTGGCGATCCCCACCGCGACGCTGGCCGGGCGTCTGGTTCGGGCAAAACGACGGATCAAGCAGGCCCGCATACCTTTCCGGATCCCGGACCGTACAGTGCTGGCGCAGCGGATGCCGGCCGTCGCCGAAGCCGTCTATGGCACGTTTGCCATCGACTGGCACAGCAGCGGAACTCAGCGCAGAGACGATTTGGCGACCGAAGCACTGTATTTGGCCGAGACGCTGGCCGCCCTGGCGCCGGCGGACGATCGGGAGATCTCGGCCGAGGCGCATGGGCTCGCGGCACTGATCTGCCTGTCCAATGCGCGACTCCCGGCCCGGTACAGCCCGACCGGCGCATTGGTCCCGCTGGCCGAACAGGATGTGACGCGGTGGGATGTCGGCCTCATCGCACGGGGGCAGGAGCATTTACGGACGGCGCACAGATGCGGTGTGCTCGGACGCTTCCAGCTCGAGGCTGCGATCGAATCCGTGCACATCGCGCGGCGAGAGCTGGGAACCACCGATTGGTGGGCACTGCGCGACCTGTATCGGGTACTCGACACGGTGGCACCGACTCTGGGCAGCACCGTCGCATTGGCCGCGGTGACGGCGGAGGTCGACGGCCCGGCGGCCGGGCTGGACGTACTCGAGCAGGTTGCCGACCGGACCGGCCGCTTTCAGCCGGCCTGGAGCACCCGCGCCCACCTGCTCGGGCAACTCGGCAGAACAACGCAGGCCCGGGATGCGTTCGCCAAGGCCATTTCTCTGACCATCGATCCCGCGCAGCGTCACGAACTCGAACGGCGGCGCGGCGAACTCAGCTGACCGCCTCGGCTTCGGAGACCTCACCGGTACGGACCGGGCACCGGGTACGCGAGTAGATGGTCGGCATGCACAGGTTGCAGTGCACACATTTGGACACCGTCGTCGGGTCGGCCTCGATGCGCAGAAGGAGGTCGGGCTCACGCAGGAGTGCGCGACCCATCGCGACGAAGTCAAAGCCCTCGGCGAGTGCGAGATCCATCGATGCACGGTCGGTGATGCCGCCCAACAGGATCAGTGGCATCGACACGGCCGCGCGCAACTGGCGAGAGAGGGGCAGCAGGTAGGCCGGCTCGTAGTCGTACTTCTTCAGGAAGAACGGGGCGACCGCTTTGAGGCCCAAGCGCATCGCGCCGCGGAAGGCGTCGGCGAACTCCTTGCGGGGCACGTCGCCGTGGAACAGGTACATCGGGTTGAGCAGTGAACTACCCGCGGTGGGTTCGATGGCATCGAGGTAGCCGTCGGACTCGAACATCCGGCCGACCTCGCATGCCTCGTCGACACCGAACGATCCGGGGAAGCCGTCGTACATCCCGAGTTTCGCCCAGATCGCGACATCGTCACCGACCTCGTCCCGCACCGCTTCGCTGATCTCGCGGCAAAAGCGTGCCCGGTTGACCAGCGAACCGCCGTACTCGTCGCGCCGGCGGTTGAGCAGCGGGCTCAGGAAACTACTCGCGAGATAGCTGTGACCGAAATGGAGTTCGAGTCCGTCGAAGCCGCTGTCGACCGCGAGCCGGGCGGCCCGCCGGTACTTCGACACGGAGTCGGCGATGTCATCGGTCGTCAGCTTCTTACACAACGACATGCCCATGGGCGCCGGAATGCGGGACGGTCCATGGGCTTTGGCCTGATTGGAGATGGAGTTCGCAACCGGACCGGCATGCCCGAGCTGCGCAGCGGCGAGGGCACCCTCGGCGTGAATGGCCTCGGTCAGGTCGATCAGACCGGGCACGGCCTCCGGGCGCATCCAGATCTGGTGGCGGTCGGTGCGGCCTTCCGGCGAGATCGCGCAGTAGGCGACGGTGTTCATCGCGACACCGCCTGCGGCAACTTCCCGGTGGAACTCGATGAGTTCAGGAGTCACCAGGGCATCGGGTGTGGCGCCCTCAAACGTGGCGCACTTGATGATCCGGTTGCGGAGTTTGAGCGGACCGAGGGACGCGGGGGCAAACGGTGTGGGCTGCACTCTGCTGAGGGTATCCGCCATCGGATCGGTGAACAAGAACAGGTTCTAGTCCCGGCCGCCCGGGTGATTCCATCCGACTGCGGTCGGGTGACGAATAGAGCGTGGAGGTCCGATCCGGGCGACCGGGTGGACGCCGCCATGAATGGTGTGTCGGGGACTGTGGACGCAAGGGATGTGGCATGAAAGCGCAGCGCAAGGTGCATCTCGAGGTCTGTGACCCGGGCCGCGACGATGGACTCGAGGCACTGCCCGCCGACCCCGATGCCCAGGAGTTCGCCGACGGTGGTCGCGGATACGCCGCGCTGATGTCACCGCCGGACCGTTGGTTGTGGATCCCGGCGGGGTGATCGCCGACCGGGCGCCTGCGTCCCATTCACATGAAATCAGGCCCTGGCTAGGGGGATCTGTCAGCACGCCGTAGTGCAGAGACGTAGGGTAGAGCGCGTGGCTGAACACTTTGACACAGTTGTCCTTGGCGGAGGTCCGGGAGGTTACGTCGCTGCGATCCGGTCGGCGCAACTCGGGGCCAAAACTGCCGTAATCGAAGAGAAGTACTGGGGCGGTGTCTGCCTGAACGTGGGCTGCATCCCGTCCAAGGCGTTGCTGCGCAACGCCGAGCTGGCACATATCTTCAACCATCAGGCGAAGACCTTCGGGATGTCGGGGGACGTGACCTTCGATTTCGGCGCTGCGTTTGATCGCAGCCGTCAGGTCGCGGACCGGATGGTCAAGGGTGTCCACTTCCTGATGAAGAAGAACAAGATCACCGAGATCGACGGATACGGTCAGTTCACCGATGCGAAGACCATCAAGGTCGGCGACCGCGAGATCACGTTCGACAACGCGATCATCAGCACCGGCTCGGTGGTGAAGCTTCTGCCCGGCGTGGAACTGTCCGACAACGTCGTCACCTACGAGGATCAGATCCTCACCCGCGAACTCCCCGGCTCGATCGTGATCGTCGGCGCCGGCGCCATCGGCATGGAGTTCGGCTACGTGCTCGCCAACTACGGGGTCGACGTCACCATCGTCGAGTTCCTCGACCGTGTGCTTCCGAACGAAGACAAAGACGCGTCGAAGGAGCTGGCCAAGGCCTACAAGAAGCTCGGGATCAAGATCCTCACCTCCACCAAGGTGCAGTCGATCGATGACCAGGGTTCGAAGGTCGTCGTCAAGTACGTCGACGCCAAGGACAACGCCGGTGAGCTCACGGTCGACAAGGTCCTGATGTCGGTCGGCTTCGCGCCGCGTGTCGAAGGCTTCGGCCTCGACAAGACCGGCGTGGAGTTGACCGATCGTGGTGCCATCGCGATCGACGACCACATGCGCACCAACGTCGACGGCATCTACGCCATCGGCGACGTCACCGCGAAGCTGATGCTCGCGCACGTGGCCGAGGCCCAGGGCGTCATCGCTGCCGAGACCATCGGCGGAGCCGAGACGATGATCATCGACGACTACCGGATGATGCCGCGGGCGACGTTCTGTCAGCCGCAGGTCGCCTCCTTCGGTCTCACCGAGGACCAGGCCAACGACGAGGGTTTCGACGTGAAGGTCACCACCTTCCCGTTCTCCGCCAACGGCAAGGCGCACGGCCTCGGCGAACCCACCGGTTTCGTCAAGCTCATCACCGACAAGACCAACGATGAGCTGCTCGGCGGACATCTGGTCGGCGACAACGTCTCCGAGATGCTGCCCGAGCTGACACTGGCCCAGAAGTGGGACCTGACGGCCAAGGAACTGGCCCGCAACGTCCACACCCATCCGACGATGAGTGAGGCCATGCAGGAAACCTTCCATGGCGCCATCGGTCATATGATCAACCTGTAGTTTTTCATGACTGATGAAGGGCCCGGCGACAATTCGCCGGGCCCTTCATTCATTTCCCGGCTCTGGACACCGCCGGGTCCACTGGATCTGCGGGCCACATTGGGTTTGCATCGTCGCGGTAGTGGCGATCCGTCCACCAGGTTCGCCCCGAACGGTTCGATCTGGCGGGCGGTCCATACCCCGGACGGTCCCGGGACCCTCGCTGTTTCACCTCACGGTGCCGAGGTGCTGGGACGGGCGTGGGGTCCGGGTGGACCGTGGTTGCTCGAGCATCTGCCGAAAATGCTTGGCAGCGAGGACAACCCGGAGGAGTTCGTCGCCCACCACGCGGTCATCGCCAAGCTCGCCCGGCAGGGGCGAGGTTTGCGCATCGGACGCACGGATCGGGTCTGGGAGTCGCTGGCGGCCGGGGTGCTCGAGCAGAAGGTCACCGGCGCCGAGGCCTGGCGGTCATGGCGTTACATCCTGAAGAAGTACGGCGAACCGGCGCCGGGCGCGCCGAGTATGAGGGTGCCGCCGCCGCAACAGGTCTGGCGTGAGATCCCGCAGTGGGAATGGCATGCCAGTGGCGCGGAGCCGGCACGACGACGGACAATCGTCTCCGCCGCCGGCTACGACGTGGAGCGCAAGGCCGATCGACTGCAGCTGCTGCGTGGGATCGGGCCATGGACGGCAGCGCAGACCAGGGTTCGCGCGGTCGGGGATGCCGATGCGGTGCCGGTCGGCGACTTCCACTATCCGTCGATGGTCGGCGGCGCGCTCATCGGCAAACGGGTCGACGACGACGGGATGCTCGAACTCCTCGAACCCTATGCCGGACATCGCTATCGGGTGATCCGCCTGATCGAGTTGTACATGCCGATGCCGGCCCGGCGGGCTCCCCGGATGCCGACCCGCGACTACCGGGACCTCTGACCGAGCGCCCACCCCGCACCACCGTCGACCGTGCCGATATCGCCGTCGAGCGTGCCGAAATCACCGTCGAGCGTGCCCAAGCGGTCAACGGTATGCGCCGCGATCGCGTAGATGGTGCTCGATTTCGCGCAGCAGATCGTCGGGCTCGTCCCGCATGCGTTCTGCCGTGACCCGGATGTTGACCCATCCCAACCGCCTCAACTTCGCATCCCTGGCCGCGTCGTGTGCCTTCTGCTCGGCTGATCCGTGGAAGTCGATGCCGTCGAACTCGATGCCTATCTTGAAACGCCGATACCCGAGGTCGAGGCGCGCGAATTCGTAACCGCGCTCGTCGAGCACGCCGATCTGGCCTTCCGGACGAGGCAGCTCGCCGTCGATGATCAGCAGCCGAAGCCAACTTTCCGGGGGTGATTCGGACAAGGTGTCGATGTGGGGCATGAGGCCGCGGATCTGTCTGATGCCGCGGGTATCGGGATGATCGACGATGTACCGCCAAAGCGAACGGAGGTCGAGTCCGGTGGCCTTGACGAGGTCGTCCAGATGGCCCAGCGCGCGCCACCGGGGTGGTCGCCGGCCCAGGTCATAGGCGGTACGCAGCGCTGTCGTGATCCGGCGTCCGTCGATCAGTGTGATGTCGGTGGGGGCCAGATCCGCGCGGACGACCCGGATGCCGCCCCGGCAGCGCCCCTGTCCGGTGGGGTGACGACTGATCTCGACCGGGGAATCGTCGTCGAACCACCTCATTCCGTGGAGGAATGCGGCCGACAGGCCAGACAGTGCCGCGGTCGGGCCCGCGCGGAGCAGAGCGGCGTCGATCAGGTCGAGCGGCCCCAACGTCTTCGCGGAGTTGATCAGGACTCCGCGGTGAAGTCGCCGGTAGTCCCTCTCCATCATCCGACGAGTGATGCCATCCGGAAGTGGGGCGTCGGGGCCCCAGAACGGATTGTCGCCAAGTGTCATACCAGTGTCGACGCCGACAATCGCTGCGTGGTTCCGGTCACTTCCGGCCTGTGGACAACTTCGGCACGGTCGATGGTTGTTTTGGCACGGTCGACGGTGATATCGGCACGGTCGGCGGAGGTCTGGGTGCTGGTCAGACGCCCCTGCGCGCACTGTCGGAGTGGCAGGGCACCATGGGGACATGACCACTGGAATCACCGCCACCCGCGAGCAGGCTCAGACCATCCTCGAGCAGCTGGCCGGACCCGACGCCACGCTGCGCGACGACCAGTGGACGGCCATCGAGGCGCTGGTGGTCCAACGACGACGGGCGCTGGTGGTCCAACGGACCGGCTGGGGCAAGTCGGCCGTGTACTTCATCGCCGCCAAGTTGCTGCGGGCCGAAGGTCGGGGCGCGACCGTCATCGTGTCGCCGTTGCTCGCCCTGATGCGTAACCAGGTCGCCTCGGCGGAGCGGGCCGGGGTGAAGGCGGCGACGATCAACTCGGGCAACGTCACCGAATGGGACGACATCCATGAGCGGGTGAACAGTGGCGACCTCGACGTACTGCTCGTCAGTCCCGAGCGACTCAACAATCCGGACTTCCGCGACAACGTCCTGCCCGCACTCGCCGCCGACGCCGGACTGGTGGTGGTCGACGAAGCGCACTGTGTGTCCGACTGGGGCCACGATTTCCGGCCCGACTATCGCCGGATCCGGACTCTGGTCGCCGAGTTGGGCACCGATGTGCCGGTCCTGGCCACCACCGCGACCGCCAATGATCGCGTCGTCGACGACGTCGCAGCCCAGCTCGGTGTCGGTGGCGGCGACACGCTGGTGTTGCGCGGTGGGCTCGATCGGGAGTCACTGCATCTGTCGGTGGTGAAGGTGCCCACGTCGGCCGAGCGGGTGGCATGGCTTGCCGCCCATATTGATTCGATCGAGGGGTCGGGCATCATCTACACCCTCACGGTGGCCGCCGCCCGCGACGTCGCAACGCTGCTCACCGACCTGGGACACAAGGTCGCCGCGTACACCGGCGCCACCGATTCGGGGGAGCGGGAACAACTCGAAGCCGACCTGATGGCCAACCGGGTCAAGGCGCTGGTCGCAACCTCCGCGCTCGGGATGGGTTTCGACAAACCCGACCTCGGCTTTGTCATCCATCTCGGCGCTCCGTCGTCGCCGATCGCCTACTACCAGCAGGTGGGCCGTGCCGGCCGTTCGACGGCCAGTGCCGAGGTGATCTTGCTACCAGGCAGTGAAGACCAGGAGATCTGGCGATACTTCGCGTCGGTGGCGTTCCCCCCGGAAGCGTTGGTGCGCAGGGTGATCGAGGTCCTCGATACCGACCGTCCACAGTCCACCCAGGCACTCGAGCCGCTGGTCGACCTGGGCCGCTCGCGGTTGGAGATGGTTCTGAAGGTGCTCGACGTCGACGGTGCGGTCAGGCGGGTGAAGGGCGGTTGGCTCGGGACCGGTCAGCCATGGGCGTATGACGAGGACCGCTACGAGAAACTGGAGATGGCCCGCAAGCGCGAGCAGCAGGCGATGCTCGACTATCAGAACACCCCCAACTGTCGGATGGCGTTCCTGCGCGCCCAGCTGGACGATCCCGACCTGGTGCCCGACAGCAAATGTGGACGCTGCGACAACTGTGCGGGACAACGGTATTCGCCGTCCGTCGACAACAAATCCCTCGAGGCGGCGCGGGAACAGCTGCAACGCCCGGGTGTGGAACTGGCTCCACGTAAGCAGTGGCCGTCCGGGATGAAGAAGCTGGGGGTCGACCTGTCGGGGAAGATCTCCGATGGTCCGTCGATGGGGCGCGTGATCGGCCGACTCAGTGACCTGGGCTGGGGAAACCGCCTGCGCCGACTCCTCGATGAGCCCGATGCGCCGGCTCCCGAAGAGGTGCTGCGCGGCGCGGTGGCCGTCCTGGCCGCATGGCCGTGGCAGACCCGACCGACCGCCATCATGGGCCTCGACTCGGATACGCACCCCATCCTGATCGGCTCTGTCGTCGACCGGCTCTCCGAACTGGGCCGTCTGACCAACCTCGGGACGTTGCGGTACTCACCGGAACACCGCCCGGTCACGGCGGCCAACTCGGCGTACCGGGTTGCGGCCCTGGCTGATGCGTGGACGGATCCGGACCCTGCGGTGATCGCGCAACTCGCCGGCCCGGTGCTCCTGGTCGACGACCTCGCCGACACCGGGTGGACGATGACGATGGCGGCGCGTCAACTCCGTCGCGCCGGCGTCACCGAGGTGCTGCCGTTTGCGCTGGCGAGTACCAACTGAGGGTGTATCACCGGTGATACACTTGGGTATGGAGAGCGTGACAGTTCGCGCGTTGCGAAACCACGGTGGCGAAGTCTTGGACAAGGTCCTTCGCGGTGAGAGCCTCGTGGTGACCAGGGACGGTAAGGAAGTCGCGGAATTGATCCCCCGGCGGCGGTCACCGGTGACCACCGTGGAGTTGATCGCGCGGCGACGCACCCTCCCGCCGATTGATCCCGAACAGTTCCGGCGGGACCTCGATGACACCATCGATTCGTCGCTGTGAGTACCGGCGAGCCCGTGCAGACCGATGAACGCGGGTTGCTTGACACTTCGACAGTGATCCTGCTCGGGCGCCTGACGGATATCGACGAACTGCCGGCGCACTGCGAGATCAGCGCGGTGACTCTGGCAGAGTTGTCGGTGGGCCCGCATGTCGCTGCGACACCAGCGGAACGGTCCGGCCGCCAAGCCCATCTCCAGCAAGCCGAAGCCGACTTCGACGCCGTTCCGTTTGACGCCGCCTCAGCTCGGGCGTTCGGACGGGTGGCGGCGTCGTTGCGGCAAGCCGGCCGAAAGCCGTCCGCTCGGGCGTACGACGCGCTCATCGCGGCAACTGCGATTGCCCACGGATTGCCGCTCTATACCTGCAATCCGAGCGATTTTGCGGGTATCGATGACCTGGATCTGCGCCCCGTTACGCACCCCGACGGTCCTGCGACGAGTGGCTCCGAGCACTGACCACCGTTCCGCGGCTCTTCGAGTCGCCGGGCTTTTCGGTCAGCGCAGGTGGAGCCGCATCAGCACTCGGGGATGACCGGCCAGTACCGAGGTGGTGTCGGCGGCGTGGGTGAAGCCGGCGCGTTCGAAGTTCTTCCGGATCCCGGCGTACGCCATCGTCAGGTCGACCTTGGCATCACCGTTGTCGAGCGGGTACGCCTCGATCGCCGTCGCTCCTTGGGCGCGGGCGAACTCGACCGCTCCGGTGATCAGGGCGTGCGAGATCCCCTGTTTGCGATGACCGGGGCGGACACGGATGCACCACAGCGACCAGACCGGCAGGTCGTCGACATGCGGGATCTTGCGGTTGCGTGCGAAGGAGGTCTCCGAGCGCGGCGCCACGGCGGCCCAGCCGACCGGCTCGTCACCGTCGTAGGCGAGGACCCCCGGCGGCGGGTCGGCACGGCACAGCTCGGCGACGTACTCACCGCGGGCCGGCCCGCGAAGCTCGTTGTTGAGCTTGGACGGGATCCGGTAGCTCAGGCACCAGCAGACGTTGGCACCCGGCGACTTCGGTCCGAGCAGGGTGCGGACATCTTCGAAGTCTGAAGCCGGACGAACGTCAATGGTCATGGCGTTGGAGTCTGGGGAAGTTGGCCGGCAGTCGATCGGTCCGGATCCTGAATCCGGGCGAAGGGCTTCGCTGCCTCGAGTTCGAAAGCGAGCTCGAGCAGGGTGCGTTCGTCACCGTGGGCGGCGGAGAGTTGGACTCCGATGGGCAGTCCATCCCTGGTGCGCCCCATGGGCAATGAGATGGCCGGACCGCCGGCGGCATTGTTCAGGGGTGTGAAGCTGACGTAGTTGACCAGTCGCGGGAACATCACCTCGAATCCGGCAGCGGGGGAGAGGTAGCCGAGTTCGGGTGTGGTGTGGCCGACGACGGGTGAGAGTGTCACCTCGAGATCGGAGAACGCTGCGCGATACTGCTTTTCGCTGCGTTTCAATCCGCGGATCGATGCCGGCGTCAGCCACGGTCGGCGCAGGAAGTCGCGGGCCAACCCGGCTGTGAGTGGGTCGACCTTGGTTCTGTCGAACCGGTCTCCGGTCACCTGCTTGCCGAAATACTTCGAGGAGAACGCCAGCAGCGCCCAATAGTGGACGAAGTCGCGGACGAACGTCTGATCGGTGGGGACCGCGACCTCTGAAACGTCATGACCGAGCGAGGTCAACAGCTCCGCCGTCTGCAGAACGGCATCTCTGGTTTCTGCATCGGTGGGGTCGCCGACGATGGAATTGGTGATCAGACCGATTCGCAACCGACGATCTGACGGACCTTCGACCTGCCCGATCGGCTTCAACTTCTTTGCAGGCCGGTACATTTCGATGGCAGCGGCGAACGCTGCGGTGTCCCGTACGGTGCGCGTCAGAGCGCCGTTGGACACGATGTCGACCGGCATGGCCTTGCCCTGCATCGACCGCACCTCGCGGCCGCGGGTCATCTTCAGTCCCACCAGGCCGCACGCCGCGGCGGGGATCCGGATCGAGCCACCTCCGTCGTTGGCGTGGGCGATCGGAACGACTCCGGCGGCCACCATTGCGGCCGAACCGCCGGACGATGCACCCGACGAGTACCCGGTGTGCCAGGGGTTCCGGGTGGGCGGCAGGTCAACGAATTCGGTGGTGGCGTTGAAGCCGAACTCGGGCAGGGTGGTTTTGCCGAGCACGGTCATGCCGGTCGACAGGTACTGGTCGGCGTAGGGCTCGTTGGCCGTCTTCGGTGTGGGACGGACGGCCTGTGAACCGAACGCTGTCGGTAGACCGGCAATGTGGGTGTTGTCTTTGACGAAGGTCGGCACTCCGGCGAGCACGCCACGTGCCGGACGATCGGAAGCGGCGAGCGCGCGGTCGAAATCGCGCACGACCAAGGCATTGAGGTCTGGATTCACCTGTTCTGCCCGGACGATGGCGGCTTCGGCGGCCTCGCGGGCGCTGATCTCGCCGGCCGCGATGGCGGCGGCCAGGGACACTGCGTCATGCTCGCCCAGTGCATCGTCGGTGAACGCGTGGACGTGGGTGCGATCGGCCATGCGCACACGGTACTGCAGAGAATTGGTCTGACCACTTGACCTCTTACGGTCGGCGGTCCTACGGTCGAAGCATGCCGTTCCAGCCGATCGAACATCGCAGCGTCCCCGAGGACGTCTTCGAGCAGATCATCGAAGGCGTACTCAGCGGTGATCTGGCTCCCGGACAGTCGTTGCCCAGCGAACGGGAACTCGCGCGCGTGCTCGGTGTCTCGCGGCCCGCCGTGCGGGAGGCGTTGAAACGGGTGGCCGCGGTCGGGCTCGTCACGATCAGGCAGGGAGACGGCACCACCGTCCGGGATGTGCGGAAGTTCGGCGGTCTGGACCTGTTACCCCGCCTGCTCATCAGACAGGGCGAACTCGATGTGTCAGTGGCCCGTTCGGTCATCGAGGCCAGAGCTCACATCGGACCCAAGGTGGCAGAGCTGGCGGCGCTGCGTGCGAACGACGAACAGATCGCTGTCGTGCGTGATGCCGCGACCACGCTTGCTGATCTGACCGACCCCATTGAGCAACAGGTTGTTGCGCTGGACTTTTGGGATGCACTGGTGGACGGCGCGGATTCGATCGCGTTCCGATTGATGTACAACACGATGCGGGCCGCGTACGAGCCCGCTCTCCCGGCGCTGGCCGGTGCGCTGTCGGCGGAGGTCGGGAATTCCGGCGGCTACCGCGCGATCGTTGCCGCCGTTGAAAGGCATGATCCAGCCGGTGCTGCGCGCGCCGCGGCGGTGCTGCTCGAACCCGCCACCACAACCCTGATGTCGGCGTTCACCGAGATGGAAGACCTGCTCCGAGAGGACCCCGATGGTGAATGAACAAGCGGCAACCGGGCGCAAGGACCGCCGGAAGGTCACTCTGCAGAGCGCCTTTCGTGAGTTCGTCAGGTATCCCTCACCATGGATGATCATCGTGTTCCTGGGTGCTTCGGCAGTCGCACGCGTGGTGGTCGGTGATTTTTCCTGGACCGATGCGCTGGTCCCCGTCGTGATGGTTCTGTTGTTCCCGTTTGCGGAGTGGATGATTCACGTCTGCATCCTGCATTGGCGACCCCGGACCGTTGTCGGGCTGAAGATCGACACCCTGCTCTCGCGCAAACACCGGGAGCACCACAACAATCCACGCGACGTCCCACTGATCTTCATTCCCTGGCAGGTCCTGTGTCTCATCTTGCCGGTGGCCCTCGCGCTCGGTCTGTTGGCCTTTGGCAGAACGGGCCTGGGTTTGACGTTCATGGTGACGCTCGGGATTCTCGGGCTGATCTACGAGTGGACGCATTACCTGATCCACACCGACTACAAGCCGAAATCCGGCCTCTACAGGGCGACCTGGCGCCACCACCGGTTCCATCACTACAAAAACGAGCACTACTGGTTCACGGTCACCACGTCGGGAACCGCGGACCGGCTACTCGGTACGAATCCCGATCCGGAGTCGGTGGAGAAATCTCCGACCGCCAAGAACCTGCACGCGATGAGTTGAATCATCACGGGAGGTAGGGGCCGTCCTGCGCCAGATCCAGTGAGCGAAGGCGTTTGGCGTCCTGGCCTGGTGGTGCACCGAACATCCGTCGGTATTCGCGGTTGAACTGCGTCGGACTGTCATATCCGACGAGGTGGGCCACGCCGGTGACATCGCCGGCATCGGCGAGCAACAGGGTCCGCGCCTGCTGGAGGCGGATGCTCTTCTGGAACTGCAACGGACTCATCGCCGTGATGGCGCGAAACCGCCGGTGGAACGTCGAGGTGCTCATCCCGGCCATGCCTGCCAGGTCGGAGATGCGCACCGGCTCTGCATAGTTGCCACGGATCCACCGGATGGCGTGATTGATGTGGGTGAGATCGCTGTCGGGCAGGCCGATCTGACGGACGGCATCGGAGTGCGGGCCGGTGAGCAGACGCCAGAGAATCTCCTGCTCGATCAGCGGGGCCAGAACGGGAGCATCTGACGGGTGATCGATCAGGCGGAGCATCCGGACCACCGCGTCCAGTAATGCCGGCCCGGCCCGACCGGTGGTGATGGTCGCCGGATTGCCGGGCCTGCTGCGCCCCCAGGTTTCGGCTGGTTTCTGGAGCAGCAGTGGGGCGATCCGGTCCGGACGTAGCCTCAGTCCGACACCCAGCGCGGGTGTTCGAGTGCTCGCGCCGATGAAGTGACCCGTGACCGGTAGATCCGCGGTCACGACCAGGCACTGGCCGGCGTGGTACTCGAAAACCTTCTCGCCCAGCAGAAGTCGTTTTGCGCCCTGGGCCATCACCACAAGTAGCGGTTCGGTCAGCGAATGATCCGGTGTGGCCCTCGCGACCTTGGACACCAGCAGCCCGTCGATCGGAGTCCGCATGTCGGACCGGGCCGCCGCTTCGATACGCCGGCAGAGCTCGGCCAAGAGTGCGGCGGATTCGTCCATACGCAATCCAAGCATCCCCAGATCTGATCAGGCAACCTGTTTCAGGCGTAATCGGCAGGATTGGGCAAGACCGGAACAGGATTGCTCTACCGGCGCAGTGGCCGGTCGGAGTTGAGTGGTGGGTGACCCGATTGCAGTATTTCCAACCTGATTGAAGGAGTTCACCATGTCACTGGACCGCTACGTCACACTCGGCCGCTCAGGCCTGCGCGTCAGCCCATTCGCGCTCGGGGCGATGACCTTCGGCGAAGATCCGGGCGGCGCCGGATGCAGTGTCGAAGAGTCCGAGAAGATCCTCTCGACGTATCTCGATCTCGGCGGCAACTTCATCGATACCGCGAACTTCTATACCAACGGCCATTCGGAAGCCATCCTCGGCGACTACTTCGCGGCCCGTCCCGGACGACGCGACCGCGTTGTGCTGGCGTCGAAGTTCTTCACCAATCTCCATCCCGGCGATCCCAACGGCGGTGGTGCCGGACGCGCGTCGATCATCGCCCAGCTCGACGAGAGCCTGCGGCGCATGAAGACCGATCACCTCGATGTGTACTGGTTGCACAATTGGGACCGCAACACCCCGATCGAGGAAACCATGCGGGCACTCGACGACCTGGTGCGGGCCGGCAAGATCCGCTATATCGGGTTCTCGAACATCCCCGCCTGGGTGACCGCCCAGGCGCAGGTGACGGCGATGCTCAAAGGCTGGACGCCACTGATCGCGCTGCAGGTCGAGTACTCCTTGCTGGCGCGGACCGTCGAGGGCGAGATCGCCTCGCTCGCAGCAGATATGGGGATGGCGTTGGTGCCGTGGAGCCCCCTCAAGAACGGCTTTCTCTCGGGGAAGTACCGCAGTGGGGTCGAGGTCACCGATTCGGCCCGTGCCGCTTTTGTCGGTGGCCCCAGTGAGGCGGAGTACAAGGTGATCGACGCAGTGGCCGCGGTGGCCGATGAGCTGGGGACCAGCGCCTCAGCGGTGTCTCTGGCATGGTTGCGCGGCCGCAGCGGCACGATCGTGCCGATTCTGGGCGCTCGTCGCCTGGAGCATCTCACCAGTAATCTCGCCGCGCTCGAGTTGTCGCTGACGGCCGAGCAGATCAAGCGGCTCGATGAGGTGTCCGTGCCAGATCTGAACTACCCGGCTCCGGTGAACGGTGCGGTGCGCTCGATGCTCCAGTTCGGTGGAATCACCGTCGACGATGAGGAGTCCACCGCCTATCCGCCACTGGCACTGAGTGACACCCGCTATTGAGACGTGCGTCAGAAGTCTCGTTGGATCCGCAATGTGCCGATGGTGGTGGCCAGTGAATCGTATTGTCCGACAAGGAGGACGAACTCGATCAGCTGACGCTCGTCGAGGTGGGAGGACAGCTCTTTCCAGGTGTTGTCACGCAGGTCCTTCGTCTGCACCAATTCGTCGACGCCGCGCAGCAGGGCCGCCTCCAGGTCCGTCCAGCCGGCGTCCGGTCCGGCCAGGATGCGGCCGAACTCGGTGTCATCGATTCCGGCCCGACCACCGAGGCGCTTGTGGTGATCCAACTCGTACTGGCAGTTCCGCAGATGGGCAGTCCGGATGATGACCATCTCGGCGTGGTGCCGCGAGAGTTTGCCGAACGGCATCATCCGGCTCGAGAAATGCAGCCATCCCCGGAACAGGCCCTTGGCCCGCCCGAGTGTCGAGAAGATGTGCGCGTCGGGAACCCCGATGACGCGGGCGGCGCCTCGGCTGAACACCCAGTTGAAGGGCCCGAGCTGACGGAAGTTGCCAGGATCGATGCGTGGTGTGGTCACGTCTGCCAACGTAGCGGAAGGCGCGTCGAGTAATGCCTGATCACCGACCTGCTCGTTCGAGGACTAGAGTTCTATCGGTGCGTCGGATACTGATCGTCATCGCGGGAGCGATTGCTGCGATGTCGATACTGGCGGGCTGCGGGGATGACGGCGGTACCGGAATCACTCGGCTCGAGGAGTCGGGTGTGCTGCGGGTGGGCACCGAGGGTACGTATCCGCCGTTCAGTTACCACGATTCGGCCACCGGCGAACTCGTCGGCTATGACGTCGAAGTGGCGAAGGAAGTCGCCGAGAAGATGGGCCTGCGGGTCGAGTTCGTCGAGACACCATGGGATTCGATTTTCGCCGCGCTCGAATCGAACCGGTTCGACGTCGTTGCCAATCAGGTGACCATCACCGATGAGCGCAAGGCCAAATACGACCTGTCGACGCCGTACGCGATCGGCGAGGGCGTGATCGTGACGCGGGCCGACGACAACTCGATCACCTCGCTCGCCGATCTCAAGGGCAAGACCACGGCGCAGTCCGAGACCAGTAACTGGGCGCAGGTCGCGCGGGACGCCGGAGCCGACGTGGAGTCGGTCGAGGGCTTCACCCAGGCCATCAAGCTGCTCAACCAGGGCCGGGTGCAGGCGACGGTGAACGACAGCCTGTCCGTCCTCGCCTATCAGGCGACCACCGGCGACACGAGCATCAAGATCGCCGCGAACATCGGCGAGAGGAGTGAGCAGGCGTTCGCGGCGCGACGGGACAGCGGGCTGATCGACGAGATCGATGCTGCGCTCGAGGAGCTCAGGAGCGACGGCACCCTCGCAGCGATATCGCAGGCCTATCTCGACGCCAACGCCGCCGGCACGTCGGAACCGAAGACCGCGCCGAGTACGTGGGAGCTGATCGCGGAGAACCTGTGGCCGATGGCCAAAGCCACCATCACCGTGACCATCCCGTTGACCGCGATCAGCTTCTTCTTCGGTCTGATCATCGCGCTCGGTGTGGCGCTGGCGCGGATGTCCAAGAGTCGGGCGTTGTCGTCGGTCGCGCGTGTCTACATCTCGCTGATCCGCGGAACACCGCTGCTGGTCCAGCTTTTCATCATCTTCTATGCACTTCCCGAACTGAACATCCTGATCGATCCGTTCCCGGCCGCGGCGATCGCCTTCAGTCTCAATGTCGGTGGTTATGGCGCCGAGATCATCAGGTCCGCCATCGGCAGCATCCCGAAGGGGCAGTGGGAGGCCGCCGAGACCATCGGGATGAGTTATCCGGTCGCGCTGCGGCGGATCATTTTGCCGCAGGCGTTGCGCACCGCCGTCCCGCCGCTGTCGAACACGTTGATCTCACTGGTCAAGGACACCTCGCTGGCCTCGACGATCCTGGTGACCGAACTGCTGCGCACCGCCCAGATCGCCGCAGCACCGACCTTCGAATTCTTTGCCCTGTACGGCACTGCCGCCCTGTACTACTGGGTGGTGTGCCTCGTATTGTCGTCG
The DNA here is from genome assembly GCF_059553375.1 of Williamsia sp. z71. Classification (NCBI taxonomy): domain Bacteria; kingdom Bacillati; phylum Actinomycetota; class Actinomycetes; order Mycobacteriales; family Nocardiaceae; genus Williamsia; species Williamsia sp. z71. The sequence goes on along the minus strand of NZ_JCANWX010000004.1, from coordinate 465,473 downwards.
GTACAGGGCCGCATCGAGATCCGACTGGACAGGTACGTGGCGAAATGACCGAAACTCCCGTGCCGAAGCGCCCAGCTGCCGGCGAGGTGGGCGACCTCGTGACCGTGACCGGTCTGCAGAAGTCCTACGGCGACAACCACGTGTTGCGCGGCATCGACTTCACCGTCCGAGCCGGCTCGGTCACCACGATCATCGGTCCGTCGGGGTCGGGCAAGACAACAATCCTGCGTTCACTCAACGCTCTCGACATGCCGGATGGCGGCCAGATCACCATCGGCGATGTGGCCGTCGACTTCGACAAACCGATACCCAAGGCCCAGCTGGTCAGATATCGGGCACAGTCGGGCATGGTCTTTCAGGGCCACAACCTGTTTCCCCACAAAACCGTGTTGGAGAACATCATCGAGGGTCCATTGATCGTGCAGAAGCGGCCCCGTGCCGAGGTCGTCGCCGAGGCGGAGGCACTGTTGCAACAGGTCGGGCTGTCGGACAAACGGGACCAATACCCCCATCAACTCTCCGGTGGACAACAACAGCGCGTGGGAATCGCTCGCGCCCTGGCACTCAAGCCTCGGCTGATGCTGTTCGACGAACCGACGTCCGCGCTCGATCCCGAGCTCGTCGGAGAGGTCCTCGGGGTCATGAAAGACCTTGCCACCCAAGGCTGGACGATGATCGTGGTGACCCACGAGGTTCATTTCGCGCAGAAGGTCGCCGACCAGGTGCTGTTCGTCGACGGTGGCATCGTGCTGGAGCAGGGTCCTCCGGCCGAGGTGCTCGCCAAGCCGAAACATCAACGGACGAAACAGTTCCTACGTCGGATCCTCGACCCGGTCTAGCCGCGTCAGCGCACCAGGTACGGCGAGACCGTGCTGCGGTGTTCGTCGATGTCGAGTTTCGCCCCGAGCGCCGGGAACGCGCGCTGAGGGCAGTTCATCCTTTCGCATACGCGGCAACCCGCACCGATGAGCGTCACATTGGCCTGCGGGCCGATCTCCAGCCCGTCCGAGTAGACCAGCCGGGCGGCATGGCGCTGTTCGCAACCGAGTCCGATGGCGAAGGTCTTGCCGGGCTGGCCATAACGCGCCGCCCGGCGTTCGACGGTCCGGGCGACCCAGAGGTAGTTGCGGCCGTCCGGCATCTGGGCGATCTGGGTCTGGATCTTGCCGGGCGAACCGAAGGTCTCGTACACATTCCACAGGGGGCACGTGCCGCCGCTGCTGGAGAAGTGGAATCCGGTGGCGGACTGTCGCTTCGACATGTTTCCTGCGCGGTCGACCCGGACGAAGGTGAACGGGACGCCCCGCAGGTTCGGGCGCTGCAGCGTGGAGAGCCGGTGGCAGATCGTCTCGTATGAGACCGCGTAGAACGCCGACAGCCGTTCGATGTCGTAGCGGTAGTCCTCGGCCGCGCCGTGGAACTGGGCGTAGGGCAGTACCGCGGCGGCGGCGTAATAGTTCGCCATCCCGAGCAGTGCCAGCGCGCGGGCCTCATCGGACGTGAAATTGCCCTCGTCGACCATGTCGCGCATGAGGTCACCGCATTCGAGATGACCCAGTTCGGCAGCCATCTTGAACACCCGCTGACCCTGCGAGAGGTGGCCGGAGATATCCAGGCGGCGCGTCTCGGGGTCGAAGTGGTGCAGGACCGTGTCGCCGAGGTCGACGCGTCGCACGATCTGCACGCCGTGGACGGTCTGCAGACGGTTCGCGATCTCGCTACGAACGTCGCCGGAGTGCATCCGCATCCGGGTCGTGAGCTCCTCGGCGGCGACGTCGAGCTCGTGGAGGTAGTTGTGTCGCTGATAGAAGTAGTCGCGAACCTCTTCATGGGGGGCGCTGATGGAACCCCTCATGGTGCCGTCGCCGCGTTCGTCGGTGGCCGCAGCGAGCTGTTCGGTGGCGATCCGATACCGGCGGTGGAGGTTCACCATGGCCTTGGCCATATCGGGATGTGTGGTCACCAGGTCGGTGATCTCCTGGGCGTCGGCATTCGCGCCGAGGTCCTCGTCCATCATCACTTCGCGCATCTCGGCGATGAGCCGGGCGTTGTCCTGAGAGTTGAAGAACCCGGTGTCGACCCCGAAGACCTCGCTGATCCTGAGCAAGACCGGAACGGTCAGAGGCCGGGCGTCGTGTTCGATCTGGTTCAGATAGGACGGAGAGATCTCGAGTGACTGCGCCAGCGCAACCTGGGACATGCCGCGCTCGGAGCGCAACTGTCGCAAACGTGCGCCGACGTAGGTCTTGGACATCCTTCTAGGGTATGCGGCGTGGTCACCGGACCAGCGCATGTCGCCCGGTCTGACACCGCATCGGCGGGCTCTAGGCTGTGGGGATGCGCGGGAAGCTGTCGGTAGCAGCGATGGGTCTCACATCGCTGTGCCTGTTCGGTACCGCGTGTTCCGAGGGTTCGTCGCCGGCATCGGAATCATCGGCGTCGACGGAGTCCGTGCCGAACACACCCGCTGCACTCCTGCTGCCCGCCCGGGAGTTCCCCAAGGGTTACCAGCCCGCTGATCTGGGCATCGTCGACCTGCGGGCGCAGAATGCCGCCGCGCTCGAATCGGCCCGATCGGCGCAGTTCGACCCTCCGCAGTGCCGACCGACCGCAGACGCCGATCTGAACGACCAGCTCGACGTGTCCAACGCGGCGCTCTCGGCATGGCAGTCACCGACGGGCGGCACCATCACCGAGCTGGTGACCACGGTGCCTCGCGACATCGACGCCGACGTGCGGGTCAGCGTCGGCGAATGCGCGCAGTTCACGATCACGGTGACGCAGGGCAGCACGGCCGGGACCACCGTGCTCACGCAGAATCGGCGCCTGACGCCCCCGGCCCTGCCGACCTCCCTGTCGCTGATGGTCGGCTCGGTGGCGACCACCACATATCCGGGGGGACGGACGGCCACGTCGCAGACCCTGGCGGGCTATGCCGTGGTCGACGGGATCACCGTGCAGTTGGTCGCCAACTCGACCGAAAAAGGCCTGAGCGACGTCGAATTCGCGGATTTGTTCGCCGAGGCAGTGGACCGGGTGGCCGCCGCGAACAAGTGATTCGCGGTCGTCGCCACTGTGATTCCGCTCACCATCGGCAGGCGCAACGTTGGAATGGCGAGCGCCGGTGTGCGCCGAGCGACGGGCCGGATGGAGTGAGAGTCGATTCGTATACTTGCAGTACGCGCGTACTTTTTGGCGTACTCGCCAGTAACTAAGCGCGAGTTGTTCACACCGAAATCTTCGCAACATTCGCAAGGCTCTGCGAAAAGCTGGCCTGAATTCGCATTTGCGGCTTGTAGACCTGCGGCTTTACCTGTGGCACTCTCGGTGAAGCAGACGCCCTCAGGGGTTACTAAATTGCTAAGTCGATCCGGACGAGTTCACTTCCACCGAACTGGTTCGGACTGCCTCACAGCACAAGCTCAACGAATATGGAGCGCGAGATTATGAGCACCGTCGGAAAACCAAGGACTGCCGCCGAGATCCAGCAGGACTGGGACACCAATCCTCGTTGGAAGGGCATCACCCGCGACTACAGCGCTGAATCGGTCGAGAACCTGCAGGGATCGGTTGTCGAAGAGCAGACTCTCGCTCGTCGCGGCGCCGAAATCCTCTGGGAAGGTGTCACCAAGGGTGACGGCAGCTACATCAACGCACTCGGCGCCCTCACCGGCAACCAGGCCGTGCAGCAGGTCCGCGCCGGCCTGAAGGCCGTGTACCTCTCCGGCTGGCAGGTCGCCGGCGACGCGAACCTCTCCGGACACACCTACCCGGACCAGTCGCTGTACCCCGCGAACTCGGTTCCCTCGGTTGTTCGCCGCATCAACAACGCACTCCTGCGTGCCGACGAGATCGCCCGCGTCGAAGGTGACAACTCGGTGGACAACTGGGTTGTGCCGATCGTGGCCGACGGCGAAGCCGGCTTCGGTGGCGCCCTGAACGTCTACGAACTCCAGAAGGCCATGATCGCTGCCGGCGCCGCCGGAACCCACTGGGAAGATCAGCTCGCATCGGAGAAGAAGTGCGGCCACCTCGGTGGCAAGGTGCTCATCCCCACCCAGCAGCACATCCGCACCCTGAGCTCCGCCCGCCTGGCAGCTGACGTCGCCAACGTGCCGACCGTGGTCATCGCCCGGACCGACGCCGAGGCCGCCACCCTGATCACCTCTGACGTCGACGAGCGTGACAAGCCGTTCATCACCGGCGAGCGCACCGCCGAGGGCTACTACCACGTGAAGAACGGCATCGAGCCGTGCATCGCGCGTGCGAAGTCCTACGCTCCGTACGCCGACATGATCTGGATGGAGACCGGCACCCCCGATCTCGAGCTGGCTCGTAAGTTCGCCGAGTCGGTCAAGAGCGAGTTCCCCGACCAGCTGCTGTCCTACAACTGCAGCCCGTCGTTCAACTGGAGCCAGCACCTGGACGACTCCACCATCGCCAAGTTCCAGAACGAGCTCGGCGCAATGGGATTCACCTTCCAGTTCATCACCCTCGCCGGCTTCCACGCCCTCAACTACGGCATGTTCGACCTTGCCTACGGTTACGCCCGCGAGCAGATGACAGCATTCGTCGACCTGCAGAACCGCGAGTTCAAGGCTGCCGACGAGCGCGGCTTCACCGCAGTCAAGCACCAGCGCGAGGTCGGCGCCGGCTACTTCGACCGCATCGCCACCACCGTTGATCCCAACAGCTCCACCACTGCGCTGAAGGGCTCCACCGAAGAAGGCCAATTCCACTAAGCTAGACCGCCTCTCCGATTCATTGGCGTACTAGTCAGGCGGTCCGCGACTACCCGTTGCGGGCCGCCTGCTGGTTTTCTACCGGCTTTTGGGCGTACCCCACAAGGGTTACCCTCATCTTGCCCTTATGTGTGGTTTCTTTTGGTTCAAAGATGTTGTGGCTCAGCAGTTTCAGGAGTTTGTGATGAGCGAGAAGATTACGCGGGTTGGTGTCATCGGTGCCGGGCAGATGGGCGCGGGCATTGCCGAGGTGTGTGCTCGTGCGCACGCCGACGTGCTGGTCTACGAGACCACTCGCGAACTCGCTGCTGCCGGACGCTCGCGCATCCTGCGTTCGCTCGACCGTGGCGTGAGCAGCGGCAAGCTCACCGAACGTGAGCGTGAACAGGCTTCCTGGCGTTTGCGTTTCACCTCCGACCTCGGTGACTTCGCCGACCGGCAGATGGTGTGCGAAGCCGTCGTCGAGGATGAAGCGGTCAAGACCGAGATCTTCAAAGAGCTCGACAAGGTGGTCACCGATCCAAACGCGGTGCTCGCCTCCAATACCTCGTCCATCCCGATCATGAAGCTCGGGATGGCCACCGCCAATGCACATCGCGTGGTGGGGATGCACTTCTTCAACCCGGTGCCGGTGCTACCACTGGTCGAACTGGTCACCACATTGGTGACCGCCCCGGAGATCACCGCCCGCGCCGAAGAGTTTGCCCACGACATCCTCGGCAAGCAGGTCGTGCGGTCGTCCGACCGGTCGGGATTTGTGGTCAACGCGCTGCTGGTCCCGTATCTTCTCTCGGCAATCCGTATGGTGGAGAGCGGTTTTGCCACGGTCGAGGACATCGACAAGGCGATGGTCCTGGGTTGCGCGCACCCGATGGGACCACTCAAGCTCACCGACCTGGTCGGCCTCGACACCGTCAAGGCCATCGCCGACAAGATGTACGAAGAGTTCAAGGAACCGCTCTACTCGCCGCCGCCGCTGTTGCTGCGCATGGTCGAGGCCGGCCGGCTCGGCAAGAAATCCGGGCACGGCTTCTATCAGTACGACGCAGCGAAGACCGGCGTCAAGAACTAGCGACGCCCGTCAGTTCCTGACCCGCGCGGGGCGGGGGGATCTGTCAGTCGATCGTGATCTCGCCCATCTCGGACCAGCCGTCGGCGTCGATCTGCTGACTGACGATCCTGGGTGTGGCCGTCAGTGCCTGCGGCATCTCCTGCTGCGTGGCCTTCTTGAAATGGTCGCTGTTGACGTGGGCGCCGGCCGCATCGTCGTCGAATGCTTCCACGAGCACGAATTCGTTGGGATCATCGACGCTGCGGGACCACTCGAACCACTTGTTGCCGGGCTCTTTCCGCGTTGCCTCGGTGAACGGACCGACCAGATCGAGCCACTTCTCGGTCCACTCGGGCTTCACCTGAAACTTCACCACGATGAAAATCACTTCGCCCTCCAGAAATGTCGACTACGGGTGCACCCTGCCAAAATGCTAGTTGTGTGGGGCGGGGATCTGGCAGGTATCCGGGGGAGTGGGCACTGTCGTCGCATATTGAGACCCCAATGACGAGAAGTGCCCTTCCCGTGATGGGAAGGGCACTTCTTGACGATGTTGCTGTAAGTGCGTGGAGATTTACGGGAACAGTCCGGGGATCAAGTTGCCCAATCCGAGACCGCCGAGTGAGCCGCTGCTGTCGCCGCCCGCAGAGCCGGTGGCCTTGAAGTTCGTGGTGCAACCGTTGAACGACACCGAGTCGACGTATACCGTTTCGCCGGGAGTGGCCGGCTGCGCGGAGACCCCATAATTTGTGACGACAGTTGCGCCGCCGGCAGCCTCGATCAACGCATCGAGTGTCGATGGGGTGCCCTTGGGAATGCCGGGCAGATTCCGGGTCGACCACCAGTTGGTTGCGTCGGTGGCATCCTGGTCGCCGGCGGTACCCGGGCTCGCCCAGGCAAAGGTGGCGAAGCCGTTCTCGGAGGCGGGAGCACCTTGTGTGTCAGCGCCGGTGACACGGATCTGCCAGTTGGCATTGCCTTCGGTCTGCTTGAACGTCAGCGACCCTTTGATGTCCGTGGCCTTGAGTTCACCCGCGGGGTGATACCAGGCCTTCCGCGCCGAGGATGGCTCGGTGGCCAGCACCAGCGAGCCGTCAGTATCGAGAGCGGTGGTGTCGCTGTACTTCGCTCCGGCCTCTTCCGGGAACGGGTTGCCCCAACCGTTGGCGTCGGTGCCGGTCGACACCGTTGCGCAGTTGGTGGCATCTACCGGTGCCGCCGTGGCCACGGCGGGAAAGAAGAGAGCGGCGGCGCTGACTGCGGCGGCAGCGGTGGTGGCGCGAACGAAAGTGCGGTTCATAGCTGTGAATCGACCCCCAAAAGGTTGGTTTGTTGCGTTTGTGTCACGTCAACTTAACAACTGTCATGTGGGTGAATGCAAACGTCGATTTCCTTGAATTATTCGACCTTTAGCAATGGTTCTTAGTTGGGGTGGTTCGAATATCAAGATCAGTGAGATCTGCTAATTAATTTGAAAACCACTGGGCTGGTCCAGCTTTGAGCAGGCTGTATGTCCGTATTTCGGTAGTGGAAAGCCGCCCTGTGGGGTTTGCTGGTCTGAATAGATTGAGCCATATCGATCCTCGTTGGTGCATTAATGTGTCCATTAACTGGGGCTTGAAGGAGGTCAATTGACCTGATATGGAAATTCGTCGAAATTCATATGACCCCATTACAGGGGGAGCCGGGTTGGCCACCGAAAATTCGCGCCACTTGCCTGCGTTCGCGCCCGTTGCAGCTGGCGCGAACGCAGGCAAGTGGCGCGAATTTTCGGTGGCTAGGGGTGGGGCCTACTGGCCGGGCGGGAACAGCGGTCCGCCACCGAACGGAGCCCGGTGTGACTTCGGCACCACGCCGTCGTTGTTGGCCAGGCCGTAGTCGGCGCCGAGCTCGGCGGTCACCAAGGTCTGTCCGTTGCGTTTGTCCAGATCCGGGTCTCGCCAGAGCCGGTCGATGACCCGGCCGACGAACTCGGGGTGTTCGGCTTCGCCGATCTTGAAGCCGGCGAACTCGTCGATACCCAGCGACAACAGCAGCTCGGTCTGAATCAGCCCCAGCCACAGGGAGATTGCGCTCACGCCGGTGCCGGACAACTCATGGCCCATGTCGAAGGCCATCTTGTCCAGTGCGGCTTTGCTCATCCCGTAGAGGACCGAATGCAGGTGCCCGCGGGTGCCGAACGACGAGATGTTGACCATCAGCCCATGCCCTTGCGGCACCATGAGCTGCGCCGCATGGACGCATGCCACGTAATGCGCGCGAAGGCCGACGGTGATCAGGGTGTCCCAATCGGAGACCGGACGCTCCCAGAACTTGTCACTGAAGCCGCCGAACCCCTTGGGTGCGGCCCAGGCATTGTTGACAAGAAGGTCGAGCCGACCTTGTTCGGCGGAGATCGTCCCGAACAGGGAGGCCACCGCCTCGTCGTCGGAGTGGTCGCAGCGCACACCGAACCCGGTGCCCCCGGCGGTGTTGATGTCGGCGACTGTCTGACCCAGCGGATCCGTCGGCGCGGTCCCACCGCGTGCGGTCACGTACACGGTCCATCCGGCCGCTCCCAGCGCCGTGGCCACCCCTTTGCCGACACCGCGGCTGGCCCCGGTGACCAATGCGACCGGAGCCGCTGACATTTCCTCACCCATGGGGGTCAATCTATCGGTGAAGGCGCCTCGGGGAGTGGATGTTCCTGCGCGTTGAAGTAGTCGCTGGAACCGCCGGCCGCTGCGATCCCGGAGATCGCCGACCACACCAACATGGTCAGGTAGTTGATCAGCTCTTCCTTGCCGAGGCGCTGCTCGACCATCCACCAGTGCACCGCGAGCTGGATCGCGCCGACCAGGCCGTAGGCCCACGTCTCCACACCGGCGGTCTCGGAACCCTGATCGACCATCCGGTTGATCATCACGAACGCCAGCATCTGCGCGACGAGCTTCTGCGAGTCGGCGAGTACCTGAGCACCCGAGCCGCCCGCCGTGACGAACGAGTAGATATGTGGCTCATCGGCGACGGTCTGGACATAGACGGAGATGACCATCCGGGTCAGGTCGAACTCTTCGAGATCCTCGTTGATGGCATCGCTCAGACGTGGGACCAGAACCGTTTCGATGAAGCGCATCATCGCGGCAGTGGTCAGGTCGCCCTTGTCGCTGAAGTATCGGTAGAGGACGGTCTTCGAGACGCCGATCTCGGCGGCGATCTCGTCCATGCCGGCGTCGGGCCCGAGCGTCCGGACCGCGGCGAGCGTGCCGTCGACGAGTTCGGTGCGGCGGGCTTCCTTGTGGCTTTCCCAGCGGCGCTTGCGACCGTCTGTCTTGACGTCCTCGATACCCACCTGACTGCGAATGGCCTTGGGCAGAGACACACCCTTGGCGGCGGCCGTCGCAGCCGCGGCGACCGCAGCACGCGCGGCTGCTGCCGGATTCGGTCGGGCGCACATCACCCGTCCACCTTATGTTCCCCGGCACGCGGGTAGTGCATTGAGAGCAGGGTCGCTCGTGCCATCTTCGATTCAACTGGCGAGATTCGGTAACACTGGATGAATGCAAACGACACAGGCGCCACCGGTCGTGCCGGCCGTGCCCAAGCGCAACATCGCCGGGATCGGGGGTGGCGACGCGCAGCGTAGGGCCGCACTGCGCCGAATGAAGATGGTCGCGACCGGGTTTCTGCTGCTGGCGGCGGTGATCTATTTCTTCTGCCGTTGGCTCGAAGATCGCGACGGGGACAACGTCGCGGCCTGGGTCGGCTATGTGCGCGCCGCGTCTGAGGCGGGCATGGTCGGTGCACTCGCCGACTGGTTCGCCGTCACGGCGCTGTTCAAGCATCCGCTGGGCATTCCGATCCCGCACACCGCTCTGATCCGCAAGAAGAAGGATCAGATCGGCGATCAGTTGGGCGAGTTCATCGAAGAGAACTTCATGACCCCGGATGTGATCGAGGAGAAGGTCACCCAGCTCGCCCTGCCGAAACGGGTGTCGTCCTGGCTTGCCGATCCGAAGAATGCACCTCGGGTGGGTGCGGAGGCCGCACGTGGGATCGCGTTCGCGGCGGAGATGCTCGACGATGAAGACATCGAACAGCTGATCCTGGCGGGGATGAAATGGGCGGCCGAACCGGAGTGGGGCCCGCCTGCCGGGCGCGTACTCGAACAGCTCATCGCCGAGAACCGTCTCGAACCGGTGATCCAGCTCGTCTGTGATCGCGCACATGACTTCGCCCTCGGCAGTGAGGAGCTGATCGATCGGGTGATCGACAAAGATGGGCCGGCGTGGGCGCCCAAGTTCGTCAATCATCTTGTGGGTGACCGGATCTACCGAGAACTGGTCGAATTCTCGTTCAAGGTCAAGACCGACCCGCACCATCAGGTGCGGACCGCCATGACGGCGATGATGGTGCAACTCGCCTACGACCTCCAGCATGATCCGGCGACGATCGAGCGGCTCGAGGCGATCAAGTCGGAGCTGCTCGAACGCGACGAGGTGACCGGGGCGGCGTCGACGGCCTGGAACGCGGGCAAGGCGTTGATCGAACAGCTCCTGGCCGACCCGAACGGAACCCTGCGCAAGACGCTCACCGACTCGGTCATCGGCGTCGCCGTGCGGATCCGCGATGACCACGAGTTGCAGGACAAGATGAACCTCCTGATGGTCCGGGTGGCGCGGCACGTGTCCGAGAACTACTCGCAGGAGATCATCTCGGTCATCACCGAAACGGTCCGGGGATGGGATGCCGATGACACCAGCAACAAGATCGAACTGCAGGTGGGACGCGATCTGCAGTTCATCCGCATCAACGGCACCGTGGTCGGAGCGCTGGCCGGGCTGGCGATCTACACCGTGTCCGTGTTGCTCTTCAACTGACCGAACACCCAAGAAGGACGGGTTGCTTTGTGGCCTTGGTCACGAATTAGCACATTGCTTGCAATTGCTAGCAGACGTGGCACCATGGTTACCGAAACCTGAAGGAGTCACCGATGGTTCCAATGCCAACTGATCCAGAAGACGGGCCGGTGGCGGCGGCCGCGAACGCGGCCCAGGACATCGCCCAGGACCTCAGTGCCAACGTTGCCACTGCAGCCCAAGACATAGGCAGCTTCATCAGGTCTCAGCGGATTGCCGCCGAGGTGTCACTGCGCCAGCTCGCCGAGCGTGCCGGGGTGAGTAATCCGTATCTCAGCCAAATCGAACGAGGGTTGCGCAAGCCTTCGGCCGATGTGCTGGCCCAGATCGCCAAGGGTCTTCGCGTATCGGCAGAAGTGCTCTATGTGCGGGCCGGGATTCTCGAAGAGCGTCCCGCGAGCCCGGTGCGCGACGCGTTGATGGCCGACACCGTCATCAGCGAACGCCAGAAGCAAGTGTTGCTCGAGATCTACGAGTCTTTCTGTAAAGAGAGCCGTGCCGAGGTCGAAAGTGGCACCAACACAACACAAAGCACTTCAAAGTCCACGCTGGAGGGACATGATGACCAAAGCTGATCGTAATCTTGCAAACCCGTTGTACGCCGCCGTCGGCGCCGGAGATCTGGCGCTCAAGCAGGTCAACGACGTGATCACGCAGTTGCGTGAGCGCACCGAGACCGCGCAGGCACGATTCGAGGAGACCCGCACCACCGCGCAGGCTCGTATCGAGGAGACCCGCAGCACTGCGGAGAAGCGTCTGGAAGAGACGCGCGAGCGGATTTCGGCTCTGCCGGAAGAGGTTCCGTCCAACATCGAAGAGTTGCGGACGAAGTTCACCAGTGAGGAACTGCGCAAGGTCGCCGAGGCTTACATCGAGGTCGCGACCAACATCTACAACTCGCTGACCGAGCGCGGCGAGGAGACCGTGGAGCGATTGCGTGCCACACCCGCCGTCGACGAGCAACTCAGTCGCGTCGAGAAGGTATACGGCGACGCGGTCGACCTCACCGAGGACACCCTGGGCACCATCTCGACCCAGACCCGCGCCGTCGGCCAGCGTGCGGCAAAGCTGGCGGGCATTGCCTCGACCCGGATCGAAGAGACGTCGGAGAAGATCGAGGACACCTCCGAAGAGGCCGCCGAGCAGATCGCCGGCGCCGCCGGGACCGTGGAGGCGAAGGCTCGGACCGCCGCTGACTCCCCGGCAAAGAAGATCGCCGAGGCCAAGGCCCCGGCCAAGAAGACTCCGGTCGCGAAGGCCCCGGCCAAGAAGGCTCCGGCCAAGAAGGCGACCCCTGCGAAGAAGGCCCCGGCCAAGAAGGCCACGACGAAGTAGGGCCGGCCGAGTTGGCTTCGGTTATTCGACCGGCCGCAACAATGCGACGCCGCGACCGTCAGGCGAATTGGACAGTAAGGTGAACGCGTGGACATTCTATCTTTCATGGGTTATGCGCAGAGCTTTGTCCTTCTCGCTCTGACGGTTGTGGCCGGCATTGCGGCGGCAGTCTCGCTGGTGCATGCCGCGATCCAGCGGCCGGATGCGTTTCCGGCCGTCGATCGCCAGAGCAAGGTGATCTGGGTGTCGATACTGGCCGCCGCGACGGTGTTCATCTGGCTCTTCGGTGCCATCGGTCTCCTGGGGATCGTCGGAGTCGTCGCGACGCTGGTCTACATCGTGGATGTTCGCCCGCGCGTCGATTCGATCCAGCGCAAGTCGTGGTTCCGCAAGGTTTGATCGGCGCCGTCGTCGTGGGGTCGACGCCGTCGGACGTGAGGCGACAGACCTTGACAACGCGTGGTGTCATATAGCACGCTGGTCCCATCGCCAAGAACCGCTGGTGGCCGACCTAGAATGGGCAGATGGCTGAATACCGGATCAACGAGCTCGCGGATATCTCCGGCGTCAGCGTTCGCAACATCAGGGTGTATCAGGATCGTGGGCTGCTGCCTCCGCCGAAGATCAAGGGACGCACGGGGTGGTACTCCTCCGAGCACCTGAGCCGGCTGAAGATGATCTCGCAGATGCTCGAGCGTGGCTACACCTTTGCCACCATCAGTGAATTGCTGATGGCAGCGCGATACGGCCTCAAGGTCGAGCACGTACTCGAGGGCGAGCCCAAACGTGGCAGTCGCTGGAAGAACTTTCGCCGGGTCGCGACGATCACGATCTCCGAGCTGCGCAAGGGCCTCGGGGCCACCGACAGCAGCATTGCCCTTGGGCAGCGGCTCGGTCTGCTGGTCAAAGAAGGCGCCGGATACGCCGTCACCAACCCGGAGGTCCTGGCCGGTGCCGAGGTTCTGGTCAAGGCCGGAATCGATCTGGAAGTCCTGCTCGATCGCTGGGAGCGGGTGCAGGACGATTTGCAGGACATCGCTGCGAGCTTCGTCTCGATCGTCACCGACAAGTATCTCGTCGAAGGGGAACCCTTCGAACTCGAGGAGAGCGAAGTGATCAGGCTCGCCGAGCTGGTGCAGACCGTTCGGCCGATGGCGCACGACATCGTCGAGGTCGCCTTCAGTAAGGCCATGGACGCCGAGATCTCCAGGGCTCTCGATCGTGGTGCCGAGATGATGATGGCTTCCGAAGACGAGAAGCCGGTTGCCACCGGCGATGTTGAAAGCACTAGAGAAGCATGAGGGGGTACGTGTGAACGGAAAGAAGATCGCGCTCGGGGGAGCGATCGCCGGGGGCGGAGTGGTCGCGGCCGGTGCGGCGATCACCGGCGCGTTCCTGGGATCGATCGTCCGCGCAGCGTTGCTGGCGCCGGATCCCGTTGACGACCAGCCTGATCCGCTGCTGGCGGTCCCTGCCACCGAGCCCGAGCGGATACCGGTCCGGACCGCCGACGGTACCGAACTCAACGTGCTCGCCTACGGCCCGCCCGACGGCGAGTTGCTGGTGCTCGTGCACGGCTGGACCTGCAGCACTCAGTACTGGTATCCGCAGATCAACGCCTTCGCTGATCGGTACCGCGTTGTCGCGTACGACCAGCGCGGGCACGGCAGTTCGCCGCGGGGGACCTCGAAACTGACGGCCGATCTCCTGGGGCAAGACCTGCAGGCCGTGCTCAGTGCGGTTGTCCCGCAAGGCCGTAAGGCCCTGATCGCCGGCCACAGCATGGGTGGTATGACAATTCTGTCGTGGGCGAACCAATTTCCCGACAGCGTGCCCGAATCGGCGCGCGCGGTGGTCTTGACCTCCACCTGCGCCGAACACCTGCTGCCCAACCTCGGCCTGATCCCGCTCGACCTGCCCGATGCGCTCTCTCCGATGGAGTACCTGACCAGCCGCCTCGTCGCCGGTGCCACCATTCACCTGCCGCGAACCAAGATGTCGCGCAAGGTCACCCAGTACATCGCGCTGAACACGACCTCCCGCGGATCGCATGTCGACTTCTGCGACGAGATGGTGTCGGCCTGCCCCGGACGATCGCGGGGTAAGTGGGGCAATGCGCTGGTCACCCTCGACGTCTCGGGCGGTTTGGACGCGCTGGTGGTGCCGACACTCGTCGTCGTCGGCGCCGACGACAAACTCACGCCGTCCGTGCATGCCGAATCGATGGCCACCGTGCTCCGCGGCCATGGCCACCTCGACGACCTCGTGGTGTGGCCGGGGATCGGGCACATGAGCAGCATCGAGAACTCGGCAGGTTACAACGCGCTGCTCACCGATCTGTTGAATAGAACGGCCGGCTGATGTCCGGGGGTCAGCCGTTGTTGCGGGCCCCGCGGATCGACGTGCGGCACACGGTCATCGACCGTCCCGGCGGCGCATCGATCGCAGTCTACGAACATGGTCCGGCCGACGGTGTCCCGGTGGTACTCGTGCACGGCTTCGCTGTCAGTGCCCGATATTGGAATCCACAGATCAACGGTCTGTCGGATCGATTCCGGGTGATCACCTATGACCAGCGCGGGCATGGCCGGTCTCGCCTCGGCAGCGCAGCCATGATCAATGATCACCTCGGCCAGGACCTGTCTGCAGTACTCGACCACACCGTGGCCGACGGCCGGCCGGCGGTGGTCGTCGGACACAGCATGGGCGGGATGTCGGTGATGAGTTGGGCCACGCAGTACCCGTCCGAGGTGGGGCGCCATGCGCGGTCGATCATGCTCGCCGGTACGGCGGCAACCTCGCCGGTGACCAAAGGTCCTATCCGCCTGGTCAATCCGGTCAGCGTTCTGCGTCGCGTCCAATACGAGATGGCGTGGCTGGCGTTCGGCGCCATCCACTGGCCCGGCGGTGATCTGTTGATGCGATCGGGCATGATGGCCGCCGGGGCGGTCTTCCCCGGGGCGACCCGGGCGCAACTGGCGTTTCTCGGCGAGATCCTGCGCGACACCGATTGGCGTACCAGGGAAAAGGTGGGCCGCTGCCTGGAGAACCTGAACGTGGTCCGGGGCCTGTCTGCGATGACGGTCCCGGTCGCCGTTCTCGTCGGTGGCCGCGATCGTCTCACGCCACCACGGCTCGCGGTCCCGCTCGCCGAGGCGCTGAGCCACCGAGGTTCGCTGGAACGGTTCGAAACCTGGCGGGACGCAACACATCTGCTCAATTGGGAGCAGCCGCACCGGTTCAATGCCGTCATCGCAGACCTGGCGGCAGCGCCGGGTGCGCGATGACGGCGCCGCGGGTGCTCTCCGTGTCGGTCGGCAGGGTGCAGTCATTGCGGTGGCATGGACGTGCCGTCCCGTCGGGGATCGCCAAAGTGCCGGTATCGGGCCCCGTCGCCGTGGGTAAACGCGGGGTGGTGGGTGACGAGCAAGGCGACCGGCGGAACCACGGCGGACCCGACAAAGCGATTCTGGCCTACCCGGACGAGCATTACCAGGCGTGGGGCGATGAGCTCGGTACCCGCGGTGTCCCGTCCTTCGGTGAGAACCTCACCATCACCGGGCTACTCGAAACCGAGGCCGTGATCGGTTCGGTGTACAACATCGGGACCGCGACCGTGCAGGTGAGCCAGCCCCGGCGACCGTGCTTCAAACTCGCGGCCTTCCACGGTGTCGACGACCCCGCCGTGGTGACCCAGCGCACCGGCCGCACCGGCTTCTATCTGAGAGTGCTTGTGCCCGGCCGGATTTCATCCGGAAACGTCATGGTGCTGCAACATGCCCCCCGCCACGGCATCACGGTCGCCGAGGTCCACCGCGTACTGAACATCGACCGCGGGGATGCGGCGGCCATTCGGCGACTGCTCGACGAACCCGGTGTGCTGCCCCAGTCGTGGTCGACTCTTCTGCGCAAGCGGCTCGCGGGGCGGCGGGAAAGTGACAGTCGACGCCTGCACGGTCGTCCGCCGGACGCGACGGGATGAGTCGCGCTCGGCGGCGGTGAGCCAAGGCTGGTTCAGCCTTCGGCGAAGCCGTGGAGGACGGCCCGCGATCCGGACAACCCGAGCCGGGTGGCGCCGGCCGCGATCAGCTCCGCCGCGAACTCCGCGGTCCGGATACCGCCACTGGCCTTCACCCCGACATGGGACGGCACCGCCGCCGACATCAGTTGCACGGCTTCGACACTGGCACCACCGGCCGGATGGAAGCCGGTGGAGGTCTTCACCATCGTCGCACCGGCCTTGACCGCGACCTTGCAGACCGCCGTCACGGTCTCGGGTCCGGCGAGTGCGAGGAGCGCCGCCGATTCGATGATCACCTTCAGGGTGATCCCGGCCCCGATGCCCTCACGCACCGTCAAGATGTCGGTGAACACCTCGTCGAGTTTGCCGTCGACCGCCGCGCCGACGTCGATCACCATGTCGATCTCCTGCGCACCGGAATCGACGGCCAGCTTCGCTTCGGTGGCCTTGATCAGCGAATGGTGTTTACCCGATGGGAAACCCACCACAACACAGCTCAGCGCCGACCCGGTGTTGATGGGGAGCATCGAGGGTGACAGGCAGACGGCGAGTACCCCGAGGTCGTTGGCCTCGGCGACGGTGGCCTCGGCGTCCGCGCGGGTCGCCTCGGGCTTGAGGAGTGTGTGGTCGACCATGGCGGCGACGACTGATCGGGTGAGTTGTGTACCGGTCGGGGTGTCGGGCATGAATCGAGCTTGGCACACTGGACAGTTGTGACCACATTCTCGCCGCCAGATCCGGCCGGCCATCGGTACGTGCTGACGCTCGGATGCCCCGACACCACGGGAATCGTTTCCCGTATTTCAGGCTTCCTCGCCGAGGTCGGTGCGTGGATCGTCGAAGCCGCCTATCACTCTGATCCCGACACCGGTTGGTTCTTCACCCGACAGGCCGTCCGAGCCGATTCGGTGGCGCTGACGGTCGAAGAGCTACGCGCCCGCTTCGAAGCCGAAGTGGTGGCCGAACTGGGCCCCGAAACCGAGTGGCGGGTCAGTGATTCGGCCGTCCCGAAGAAGACCGTGCTGTTGGTGAGCCGGGAAGGCCATTGCCTGGGCGACCTGCTGGGCCGGTCGTACCGGGGTGAGCTGCCCGCGGAGATCGGTGCCGTGATCGGCAATCACCGCGACCTCGAGGACTTCAGTACCCGCATGGGTGTGCCGTTCCACCACATCCCGTTCGACAAGGACAAGGCCGGGGCCTTCGAGGAGTTGCAGGCAGTGGTCGACTCCCATGACCCCGACGCGGTGGTGTTGGCGCGGTTCATGCAGATCCTGCCCGAGGCGCTGTGTGAACACTGGGCCGGCAAGGCGATCAACATCCACCACAGCTTCCTGCCGTCGTTCATCGGAGCGCGGCCGTACCACCAGGCCTTCAAGCGGGGCGTCAAGCTCATCGGTGCGACCTGCCACTACGTCACCGGTGAACTCGACGCCGGTCCGATCATCGAGCAGGACGTGATCCGCGTCGATCATTCGGACTCGGTGGCCGACATGGTGCGCCAGGGCCGCGACATCGAGAAGCTGGTGCTGGCCCGCGGACTGCGGTGGCACCTGGAAGACCGGGTGCTGGTGCACGGCCACAAGACGGTCGTCTTCAGCTGATCGAGCGGTCCCCGGTCGTCAGATGACGGTGCAGCTCTCGCTGCTCTCACCGGACTCGCTCGAGCCGGTCGTCTGGTTGTTCAGCGCGAGATCGCTGCCGGAGACCGCGAACTCGACACCCTTGTCGGAGACGGTGAGCTGTTCGAAGGTGAGCTCGTTGAACAGCGGCGGGAACAGACCCGCGCTGATCTGATCGACCAGGGCCTGGGCCCAGGAGTTCGGTATGCCCAGGGTGGCGGCGCTGGCCTGCACCACCTCGAACGTGAGTTTGCCGTTCTGGGTGACCGGTTTGAGCTCTGCTTCGGCCGGGATCGACAGCATCAGCAGCTGGAAGTTGCCCTTGACGGTGATCGTGCCCGCGGCGGCGTCGCCGGTGACGCTGTCCACGGTCATCCCGCCGCCCATCGCGCCCAGGAGCCCGCTCAGCCCGCCGCCGGAGGGTTCGGACGGCTCGGTGGGTTCTGCTTGGGGTGTCTGGCTCAGTTCCATGATGCGGGCGAACGGCACGTAGCCCGAGCCCTGGAGTTCACCGATGGTGGTTTCGTTGTCACCGCTCTGGATGTCGTCGCCGCGGGCGTGCAGGCGCATCGAGGAGTCGCCTTCGTTGCTGGTGTCGACCTGGACGTAGGGAACCGTTCCGGAGGCCCACTGGAGCAACATCGGCCGCTTGCTCAACGAGACCGACGTCGAGGCGCCGGTGAGTTCACCGAACGACTGCTCGAGGCAGTCTTGGGCCTTGTTCCGGATGACCAGCTCACTGCCCACGCCGATGATCACCAGCAGCAGCACCACGCTGAGCGCGATCGCACCGGCGATCATGCCGGTCCGGCGTTTGGGCCGCTCCGGCGAAATCGGCTCGTATGTCTGCCCAGCGGCGGGCGGGGGACCACCGGCATCGGAGTACGGCTCGAACCCGTCGGGCGGTACTTCGAGCTGCGAGGTGTCCTGGCGACCGCTCGAATAGGCCTCGGGGGCAGGGCCGGGCGCAACCGGTGGGAACCGGTCGGTGTCCGAGTCGCGTTCATCACTGGTTGCATTGTCGGACACACCGGGCGGCTGCGCACCCTCAGCTGGTTGTTCAGGCGCAGGTCCGTCGTCCGGAGTCGAGTCGGCGTCATCGCGGTTATTCATCACCGTCGATGATGCATGGTCAGCGCGCGACCGTGTTTAAGAGTTTACTGAGTTTCGGTATCGGCGCTGGTAGGGGCCAATTAATTCACGTCGCGACGATTCGGTAAAACGGCGATCGCACGACGGGCACGGTCGACTTCGTCGAAGTCGAGGTCGACGACCGAAAGCTCTGGTGCATCACCGAGTTCGACGTGCACGGTCCCGAAAGGCCCGGCCAGGATCGAGTGTCCGACGCCGGTGGGTGCGGTGGATTCGGCCACCCGGGGATCAGCCGGAACCGCTTGTCCCACAGCGGCGACAAAACATCCGCTGTCGAGTGCACGGGCTGCGGCAAGGGTTTGCCACTGCGCCAGCTTCCCCGGGCCGGCACCCCACGACGTCGGGACGACGATCAGCGTCGCGCCGCGGTCGGCGAGTGTGGTGAACAGTTGGGGGAAGCGGATGTCGTAACAGGTGGCCGCGCCCACGGTGACCGCCCCGACGTCGAACGTGACCGCGTGGTCCCCGGGTTCCACGGTCTTCGATTCGGCGAATCCGAAGGCGTCGTACAGGTGGATCTTGTCGTAGCCGGTGATCTGCCCGTCCGGGCCGGCGATGACCAGGGTGTTGCGTACCCGGTCGGCGTCGCCGGGGGTGAACATCCCGGCGACCACGGCGATCTGATGTTCGGCGGCGAGCTTGCCGACCGCGGTCGCCCACGGGCCGTCGAGTGGTTGCGCGACGGGACCCAGGGGGACCCCGAAGCGGCACATCGTGGCCTCCGGGAAGACGACCAGGTCTGCACCCTGTGCTGCGGCGGCGGCGGTCTGCTCCGACACCGTCACCAAGTTCTCGTCCGGGTCGGAACCGCTGGTGATCTGGGCGATGGCAATACGCATGACATCCACCCTACGACCGGTGGGCCGGATCAGACGGCGGGGGCGACCTGGTCCCAGGGGACGGTGACGATGTTGTCGCGATGGCGCCGACGATCGGGTGTCGGGGCAAAGCCGAAGGTGGACAACAACTCCAGCGTCCGGTGCCAGCGTTGTCGCGGGCCGAAGGGCGCGAACGGCGCCGCGATGTCCCAGCAGCGATCCAGGGTGGCCAGCAGGTTGTGGACCCGCTCGCCGGGCACGTTGCGGTGGATGAGGGCCTTGGGGAGGCGTTCGGCCAGGTCCGAGGGACGCGCACTGCGCGCGGGATCCCACGCCAGCGTGAAGGTCAGGGGGCGGTGCGCGTCGAGCAGGATCCAGCAGCACCGGCGGCCGAGTTCGTCGCAGGTTCCCTCGACGATGTAGCCGCCCGGGGCGAGTTGTCGCTGCATGCGCTCCCAGGCCGCGTCGACCTGGGATTCGTCGTATTGCCGCAGCACGTTGAAGGCCCGGACCAGTTGCGGTCGGAGGCCGGCCAATTCGAATCCGCCGACGGCGAACCGGACCCCGTCCTGCGGCGGGACCACGCGGGCCGGATCGATCTCGAGCCCGACGAGCTGGGTGCCGGGAACCACGGCACGGAGCCGGGACGCGAGTTCGAGTGCGGTGTCCGGGCGGGCGCCGTAGCCGAGGTCGACGGCCAGCGGCTGCCGCGCCGACTCCAGGGCAGCAAGTATCGGCCGGTGATGGGCTATCCAGCGATCGACACGACGGAGCCGGTTGATACCGGTTGTACCGCGGGTGATCGTCCCTTCCGGCCGCCGCTCAGAGATTGGCGTCGATCCACCCCGAGGTGAATTCTGCTTCACCTCGGAACAGATCGGTCAGGTTGACCAGCATGAGCTGCTCTAGCTTGCCGTTGATGAACGGGATGTAGACCTTGACCTCGGTGGTCCGACGGAGGGTGCAGCCGGTCTCGGTGGGGAACAGCTCCTGCACGCCGGTCAGGCTGCCCGGGCCGGCCGGGATCGACGCCGCGTACGTGCCCTTGGTGCTGTCCGGGTCGAAGGGGCCGAGTGATTCGGTGCGGGTGATGATCATGTCCTTGGACATCACCGTCTGCGCGATCGGTGGCAGTTCTGTGCGCGGGAGGACCTGCTTGAGGACGACGTCGACCCCGTTGTCGCCGACGATGTGGGAATCGATCTCGGACTGCGGGGTGAGCTTGCGGAACTCTTCCATCTGCGCCTCCCAGAACTCCCGGAGGGTCAGGGCCTCATACACCTTCTTCGGGGCATGGTGGTACCGGGCGGAGTAGGACAGACGTCGTGCCATGGGCACAGGGTAACCCGTGGGAACGTCAGGCCCGCGTTCCGCCTTGCGGTTGGGGGGTGTGCGGCGCCGGTCAGCGCGCGTTGATCCATTCGATCGTGTAGTCGTGCTCGGCCGAGATCAACTCGGTGATGTTCTCGATGATCGCCTTCTCGACCTTGCCGCCGACGAAGGGAATGGCCACGTCGGCGGTGCCGTCGAACGTGACGGTGCTGCCCGATGGGGTCGCGGCCAGGGTCTGGGTG
The DNA here is from genome assembly GCF_059553375.1 of Williamsia sp. z71. Lineage (NCBI taxonomy): Bacteria > Bacillati > Actinomycetota > Actinomycetes > Mycobacteriales > Nocardiaceae > Williamsia > Williamsia sp. z71. The sequence continues at coordinate 444,263 of NZ_JCANWX010000004.1, read as the reverse complement.
CCGTGGACCTTGGCGGGTGCGCCTTCGACCACTGCGGCGAAGGTGCCGCTGGAGATGGCGCCGCCGGAGAGCGACCAGCTGACGGTACGGGCGATGTGGAGGTCGCCGGGCCGGACCTTCGTCACGATCGACGGCAGTTTGTCTTCTGGGACACGTTGTTGCAGCACCACGGTGACCTCGTCGTCGGTGACCTTGAACGATTCGAGCTCGGAGACGTCGGCTGCAACGTTGGCCACCAGGTCTTTCCAGTACTGCTCGGACGTGACCGCCGCAGCGAAGTCGGCCGGGGGACACGGAAAGTCGATCGAATGCTGCAGCTTGGTCGCCATGAGTGCAGGCTACCGTTGCGGGGTGGCCGCACAAACACATGACCGCCTCTTGCTGTCCGAGATCACCACCTTGCGCGTCGGCGGTCCCGCCCGCGACGTCGTGAACTGCGACGATTCCGAGTCGCTGATCGACGCCGTCGGGCGTCTCGATGCCGAGGGCACTCCGGTGCTGCTGGTCGGCGGTGGGTCGAACCTGGTGGTCGGCGACGACGGATTCGACGGGACGGTGGTCCGGATCAACAACACCGAACTCGACTGGCGGTCCGACCACGTCGTCGCCGACGCCGGTGTGAACTGGGATGCGCTGGTGGCCGAGAGCGTCGAGCGTGGATTCGGTGGCCTCGAATGCCTGTCCGGCATCCCTGGCGCCGCCGGCGCGACTCCGGTCCAGAACGTCGGTGCCTATGGGGTCGAGGTCGGTTCGCTGCTGCGATCGGTGCAGATCCTCGACCGCCGTTCCGGCGCCCTCAATTGGGTCGACGCGGGCGATCTGGGTTTCGGCTACCGAACCAGCCGGCTCAAACATCGCAATGACGAACTGGTGGTACGGGTCTCGTTCCGGCTCCGTGACGATGGGCAGAGTGAGCCGATCCGCTACGGCGAACTGGCTCGGGTCCTGGGCCTCGACGACGGAGAACGGGCGCCGGCGTCGAAGGTGCGGGAGACCGTGCTGGCGTTGCGGTCGAGCAAGGGGATGGTCCTCGATCCGGACGACCACGACACCTGGAGCGTCGGCTCATTCTTCACGAATCCGGTTGTCCCGCATGAATATTTGCCCAGGGTGCTGACCCAGATCGTCCAAGAACTCGGATCGGAGGCGACCGTGCCGCAGTTCCCCGCCGACGGCGGTGTGAAGCTCTCGGCCGGATGGCTGATCGAGCATGCCGGTTTTGCCCGAGGCTTTCCGGACGCCGATGCGCCGGCTCGGCTGTCCACGAAGCACGCGTTGGCGTTGACCAACAGGGGACAGGCCACCAGTGCCGACATCATCGATCTCGCGCGCCGGGTGCGTGGTGGCGTGCAAGAGAAGTTCGGTCTGTGGCTCGAGCCGGAACCGGTGCTGGTCGGCTGTTCGTTGTAGTCCGATCAGCTGACGCCATCGCCGCAGGTCAGTGGTGTGGCGAGTAGCGGCGACCAGCGGCGCAGGTACTGTTTGGCGCATGACAGATTACCGTGACCGTCTGCTGCTGTCTCGGCGCGCGGCCCTCACGGCGATAGCCGTCGGCGCGGCCGGAGTGACTGCTGCGGCCTGCAGTACCGGCGACGATTCGACCGATGGCGCCGGGCAGGGCAAGGCGCCTGCGGAGCCGAAGGCCGACATCACCTACAGTCCGGCCCTCGACGTGACCGACGCCTCACCCATCGAGGTGGTGTCGGTCAAGGTCTCGGAAGGCGTGCTCAATCCTGATGTGCAACTGACGAATGCTAACGGGCGGGTGGTCTCCGGCGAGCTGTCGGCCGACCGCACGACCTACACGATCACCGAACCACTCGGCTACGGCGGGCAGTACACCTGGGCGGGGTCGGCGATGGGTGAGGACGGCAAGGCCGTCCCGGTCGCCGGTACCTTCGGCACGCTCACCCCGGACAGCCAGATCGGGCTGGTGATCAACATCGCCGACGGCCAGGAAGTCGGCATCGCCGCACCGCTGATGCTGAAGTTCGACGGTGTCGTGTCGGACAAGGAAGCCGTCGAGAAGGCGCTGACGGTCACCACCACTCCGCCGACCGAAGGCAGCTGGGGATGGCTGGGCGAAGACGGCGGATCCCGCGTGCACTGGCGCACCAAGGACTATTACCAACCGGGCACCACGGTGTCGATGGTCGCGAAACTCTATGGCGTGAACTACGGCGACGGCAGCTATGGCGAGGCCGACGTCACGAGCGACTTCGTGATCGGGCGCAACCAGATCGTCAAGGCGGACGCCGACTCACATCAGATCGTCGTGGAGAACGACGGCAACACCCTCATGACGTTGCCGTGCAGCTACGGCGAAGGTGACCTCGACCGCAACGTCACCCGTTCCGGTATCCACGTCGTCAGCGAAAAGCACGAGCAGTTCTACATGAGCAACCCGGCGGCCGGGTACTTCAATGTGCTCGAACGCTTCGCGGTTCGAATCTCCAACAACGGTGAGTTCATCCACGCCAACCCGGCCACCCTCGGCGTCCAGGGGTCGTCGAACGTCACCAACGGCTGCATCAACCTCTCACTCGAAGATGCGGAGCGGTACTTCAACACCGCGATGTACGGCGACCCGGTGGAGGTCATCAACACCCGCATCCCGCTGTCGGAGGCAGACGGTGACATCTTCGACTGGATCTACGACTGGGCAACCTGGAAGTCGCTGTCGGCGATCGGTGGTGAGCCCGAGGCAAACTCGGCGCCGGCCACCCCGTCGAATGCTCCGGCCGTGTCCGGCATCCCGACGACAGCAGTGAACTCAGGGGCACCGCAGGCCCCCGTCGGCTGAGTCAGCCCGCGGCAGGTGCCGTCGACCCGGTGGTGGGTTCGGCGCCCGCTGTCGTCGGCTCCCCGGTCGGCGTCTCGGTAGCCGGTGCGACTTCGGGTTCCGGCGCGGCCACGGTGGCGGTCGGTAGGAGTGTCCACACCGCCTTTGTGATCGTCACCGTCTCGGTCGTCGGGTTCTCCGGATCGGTGATGTCGGTCAGTCCGACAGTCCAGACCCCGAGGCTGTCCGTCGCCGAGGCGACCGACGGCTGTGTCAGTGCGCTTGTCGACACTGTTCGTCTCACGTCGTCGGAACAGCTGAGTTCTGCCGTCGTGTGTGTCGGATCGGGGACCATGCAGGTCACCGATGCGTCCTCGAAGGTGAAGGTGAGACTCGAGACGATCTCACCGCTGCCGGAGAACGCAGTCGGGGTCGGGACCGCACTGCTGGTCGCCGGTACGGCCGAAGGCGCCACGGGCACTACCGGTTCGGAAGACGCGGGCTCTGCCGAAGCGGGCTGCTCAGGAACCGTCGGGACGGTTGATTCGCCGGGAACCGCGGTTTCCGGAGTCGCCACAGCGGTTGTCGATGACGCCGTCGACTCGGCTGCTGCGCGGCGCCGGACCTCGGGTGCCGGCTGTCCATCCGCCTGGATGCCGTTGGCTTCCTGCAACTCCGGGTCGTCGGTCGTGAACGGAGTGTTCAGGGATGCCGGTGTCGGCAGCGGCCGACTCAGTGGGGGAAGACCCTCGAGGTTCAGGATGCCGCCGACCGCGCGGATCAATGGCTGCAAGGTGTTCAGATCCAGCAGGGTCAGGGACACCGGAGTCGGTGCCGGTGCGGGCGCTTCGACGATGGTGGTGGTGTTGTTGGTGACGGTGGTCTGCTCGTTGGCGTAGGTCACGTACACGACCTGTGCAGGGGCGTACCCGGGCCACGGGTCGCCGACAGTGCGGTAACCGGCGACCGGTGTACTCGCCGGTGGCGCAAGCGGATTGCCGCATGAGCAGCGAACGCGGGGAACCCCGAACGCGTCGACGAGTACGGAGGTGCCGGCCTCGAAGACCGACTGGAACGCATACGCCCCGGAACTGGTGTAGCTGTGGTTCGTGACCCAGGTGTCGCGGGTCAGGACAACCGGGGTGAGTGTGTCGAGGTAGTACGGGATCTGTTCGGTGCCGATCCCGAAGACGCTCGCCCACGCGCCGGCCTTGGCCGGGTTGTCGGACAGGTGGTTTGCCAGCGCGGCGGTGTCGCAGACTGCGTCACCGTCGGCGGCGTACAGACCCGCTGTGGTGCCGTCGACGCCCTCGACGCCGCGGACCGTCGGCGCACCCGCGGGGGCGAGTCCGATGACGGCCCCATCCAGGGGACGGTTGCTGACCGCGACCGACGGGGTGAACGGGTCGGTGCCGGTGCTGTTGGCTGCTTCCAGCACGAGCTCGGGTGCCGTGGTGGCCTTGACCTTGCTGTCGGAGGCGGAGAACAGGTACGCCGCACCGATACCCAGGAACGTCAACAGCAATGCGGCAACGACCGCGAGCACGATGACGATCTGCTTGCGGTCGTTGGGCGGAGACGGGATCGGTCCGGTGGGCGCAGCGCTGTATGGATGGTTCACTCGAGTCTCCAGGGTCCGGTGCGGACCCTGGACCGCCGTGATGGGGGACCGGCTACCCGCTCAAGGATTATGTCTGGACTTCGGGCGGTGTGTGGGATGTGTTACCGGACTTCGCGATATTCATCCGAACATACGAGAACCTCTAGCCTGTCTTGATGTTTCGGCGGGCAGAGGCCTGGTCGCGGGGCATCAGCAGGATGGTATCGAGATTGACGTGCGGTGGGCGGCTCGCGACGAAGCCGATCACTTCCGCGATATCGTCGGCGCTGAGTGGCGTCAGTCCCTCATAGACCTTGTCGGCCTTCTCCGCATCACCGTCGAAGCGAACGAGTGAGAACTCGGTCTCGACCATGCCCGGCTGGATCTCGGTCAGCCGGACCGGCTTTCCGAGGAGCTCGGGCCGCAACGTCCGGTGCAGAACCGCTTGGGCATGTTTGGCCGTCGTGTAGCCGGACCCGTTGTCGTAGGCCTCGATGGCGGCGATCGAGCTGATGGTGACGATCAGACCGTCACCGGAGTCGATGAGTTTCGGCAGCAGTGCCTTGGTCACCCGTAACGTTCCCAGGACGTTGGTCTCCCACATCCAGCGCCAGTCGTCGAGGTCGGCCTCGGCAACGGAGGCCAGACCTTTCGCGCCGCCGGCGTTGTTGATCAGGACGTCGACCGCCGGGATCTGCGCACAGAACTTCTGGACCGATTCCTCATCGGTGACATCGAGGGGGATGGCCGTCCCGTCGATCTCTTCGGCCAGCTTGTGCAGGCGGTCGACGCGGCGCGCACCGACCACCACGTGATAGCCCTGCGCAGCAAGAACTCTGGCGGTGGCCTCGCCGATACCGGAACTGGCGCCGGTTACAACGGCGACCTTGCGATCACCAGTGTTGGACGCGGTGGTGGCTGCAATAGTCATGGTGTGCAGTGTAGGTGCGCCCGGACCGGTAGATTTTTGCACCATGGGGTCTGACGAAGCCGGCGGTGGAGCTCGAACGGCATCCCGGGCCGGTGGATCACGCACGGTGTCGTTTGAACGGGGTGAGGGCGCCGCCGCGGTGGTGTTCCGGGCCGTCCGCACCCAGGGCCCCGTCACGCGGGACCGATTGCCTGCGGCAACCGGTCTGTCACCGGCGACGGTCAACCGACAGCTGCAGGCACTTGATCGTCTCGGACTCGTCCGGGAACGTCCGGACCTGGTCGCGTCGGGGGCGATCGGACGTCCGAAGGTGCCGTTGACCCTCGACCGGGACCGGTTCTGCGTGATCGCCGTGCACATCGGTGCGCAGTCGACCCTGTTGATGGTTGCCGACCTCGGTGGCCGACCGCTGCAGACGGTCGCGATGTCGACGCCGGTCGGGCCGGCGAAGGAGGCCCTGCGGCTGATCGCGCGGCGGGCGGCGCTGGTTGCCGAATCGTTCACCCAGCGGGTACCGCTGTGGGCCGGGGCCGCCATCGGTGGCACGGTCCACCGGGACGGTAGCGTCGACCATCCTCAACTCGGTTGGCAGCGGGCGCCGGTCGGTGAAGCCTTGGAACGCGAACTGGATGTGCCGGTCTCGGTCAGCCAGCACGTTCAGGCCATGGCGGCGGCCGAGTTGCTCCTGGCCGGTGCCGACCACACCACCGGTACCGATCTGCTCTTCTACGTCCGGGAAACGGTCGGTCTGGCGATCACGATCGACGGCAGGGTCCAGGAACGTCCCGGCAACATCGGGCACCTGCCGGTGCATGCACCGCTGTTGACGGGGAAGCCGCAATCGCTGCTGCAGGATGTCGTCGGCCGCAAGGTATTCGACGATGCGGTGGCCGCAGGCGGTGATGCGAGTGCGCTGCACGACGAACGAGCCCGGGTGCTCGGTGAGATGGTGGCCCTGGTGCGCGACCTCATCAATCCCGATCGGGTCGTCCTGGCCGGCCAAGTGTTCGCCGAACACCGCCACGGTCTGGCCCCGGTGCAGGCGGCGTTCGATGCGGCCAGCGGGCTGGGGCCGATGGAACTGTCGCCGCCCAGGTTCGGTGCGCGCGTTCAGGAAGGTGCTGCCGTGGTGGTATCGCTCGGAGCGCTCTACGCTGATCCCATCGGGGCCTTGCAGAATTTCAGCGCCTGACTCGGCAGACCATTCGAAGGAAGGGAGCGTCCAATTCATGTCAGGTGATTCCGGACAAACTGCTCAGCGTGACGTCTCGGCCGTACTCGACGTGGTGGTGAACAAGGCCACCGACATCGAACTGCAGATCGCCGTGGCCAGGCTGCCCGGGCTGGAAGTGAACGAGACCCTGTCCATCTGGTTGGACGGCAACCGAATCGTCCCGGATGAGATCGTGACGGACAGCGGTAGTCGTATCCACTGGCTGCAGGTGGAGTCCGGTGAACTCTCCGTTCGCTACACGGCGAGCGTCCTGACACCGGCTGATCCCGCGCAGGTCACCGAGCTCGACCGTTCGCTCTATCTTCGGCCGAGCCGGTATGCCGAGGCCGACAAGTTCTTCGGCTTCGCCGCCGGTGAATTCGACACGAGTGTGCCGGCGGCCGAGCAGTTGGTCGCCGTCACGAACTTTGTCCGGCATCGGCTTTCGTACATCTTCGGTGCCAGTGACCCGATCGACGGCGCGGTCGACACCCTGCTGTCCGGGGCCGGTGTCTGCCGGGACTTCGCGCATCTGGTGGTTGCGCTGTTGCGGGGCTTGGGTATTCCGGCCCGGCTGGTGTCGGTGTACGCGCCGGGTCTGTACCCGATGGACTTCCATGCCGTGGCCGAGGCGTTGATCGACGGCCGGTGGGTGGTCGTCGATGCCACCGGGCTGGCGCCGCGTCAGTCGCTGGTCCGGATCGCCTCCGGTCGCGATGCCGCCGACACGGCCTTTCTCGACAGTCACGGCGGCGACGTCGTCCTGCGCAGCTATCAGGTGGGCGCGATCGTGGCCGGCTACCTACCGATCGACGATCCGTCCGCCCAGGTCCAATTGCGTTAGCCGCTCACAGGCTGTGACTGCGCTGACTGATCACAGGCTGTGACTGCGCTGACTGATCACAGGCTGTGACGACGGACCGGCGAACGCCAGGGCCGCGGCGTGGTGCATCGTCGCGGTCCGGCCGATCGTCGTGGCGGCGTCGGGGTATCGGCGTCCGGTGTGCAGGTCGAGCAGATCCACGTGAAGCTCTTCTCGCGTCGTGGTTGGTAGGTCATGTGACCACTGTCCACGGCGGCCCTTGGTGTCCACTTGGAGAGTGCTTGGTGCCTGGTCGCTATTCGCTCAGCAGCCGCGCACAACGGAGTAGTCCGATGTGGCTGTAGGCCTGTGGGTGATTGCCCAGGGCGCGTTCGGCAACGGGGTCGTACTCCTCCGAGATCAATCCGGTCGGACCGGTCACCTTGATCATCTGGTCGAACAGCGCTTCGGCGTCGTTGCGCCGGTTGATGAGGAGGTAGGCCTCGATCAGCCACGCTGCGCACAGGTGGAAGCCGCCTTCGTCGCCGGGTAGACCGTCGTCGTGGTGATACCGGTACACCGTTGAGCCACTGCGCAATTCGGCCTCGGTGGCGACGACTGTGGCGGTGAACCGCGGATCGGACGGGTCGATCAGTCCCGACAACCCGATGTGCAGGGTGGCGGCGTCGAGGTCGATCCCGTCGTAGGCCGCGGTGTAGGAGTTGGCCGCCTCGTTCCAACCCTGACTCAGGACCTGGCGGGCGATGGTGTCACGAAGGACCGGCCAGCCGAGCTCGGTGTCGCGGCCGAATTCCGCACCGAGCTTGAGGGCCCGGTCGACGGTCATCCAGCACATCACCTTGGAGTACACGTGATGGCGGGGGTTGCCACGGATCTCCCAGATGCCGTGGTCGGGCTCGGTCCACCGACGTTCCACCGCATAGACCATGTCCTGCACCAGTTCCCAGTCGGCGGCCGACAGGGGATCAGGATCGCCGACGGCGGCGCGGGCGTGGGCCAGGGTCGAGATCAGGTCGACGATGGGTCCGAAGACGTCGAGCTGGACCTGCTGGTTGGCCGCGTTGCCGACCCGGACCGGACGCGAACCGGCGTACCCGGGCAGGGAGTCGATGACTGCCTCCGGCGGAAGTCCGCCGCCGGCCAGCGTGTAGAGCGGATGCAGCCACTCGGGACCGGTGACGGTGCCGAGCACCCGATGGAGCCAGCCCAGATAGTCCTCGGCCTCTTTGAACGAGCCGACGGACACCAGCGCGGATGCGGTCAGCGCCGCATCGCGCAGCCAGCAGTAGCGGTAGTCCCAGTTGCGGACGCCACCGATCTCCTCGGGCAACGAGGTCGTGGCCGCGGCCATGATCGAACCCGTGTCGCTGTGGACGAGTCCACGCAACGTCAGTGCCGACCTCTTCATCAGGTCGCGCTTGATGTTGGGCAGGTCCAGCGTCGCGGCCCATTCGCTCCAGTAGGCCTCGGACTCGGCGCGGCGCTCGGCTTCCGGGACGGCCGAGGCTTCGAGATCATCGGAGCCACAGCGCAATTCGAGAACCAGTGGCTCTTCGGAAAGCTGGATCACCGCGGTGGCGGTCTGGTGGTGGCGGTCGGTTTCGATTTCCCAGGCGACACCCGGGGCGCGCAGGACGATCGGCTCGTTGGAGCCGGACACGCGCAGTCCCTCTTCGAAGATCTCGATGCGTACGGCGGCCTGACCGAACTCGGGCCGTGGGGCGAACCGCACCCGGGCCTTGGCGCTGCCACGGATCACGCGGGTCAAGTCGGTGCGCCCGACGTTGACGTCGTGCGGAAGGTAATCGGTGACCTCCAGGCCGGCCCAGCGGGTGCGGACGGTCATCGTCCCGTCGACGTAACGCTGGCTCAGTGGGAGAGGCTTCTTTTCTCCCTCGACCACCGGGCTGATCGAGAACTCGCCGGCCTCGTCGGTCCCGAGCAGGTTTGCGAACAGCGCCGCGGAATCGGGCTCGGGATGGCACATCCAGCAGATGTCGGCTTCGGGGGTGACCAGCGCGACGGTGCGCGGGGACGCGAGCATGGTCAGCCGCTCGATCGGGACCGCGGCGTCACCGCTGAGCCAGGTGCGGCGTTCCTCGACGAGGAAGGCCAACGCGGCGGCGACCTGCTCGGGATCGTCGACCCGATAGGCGGCCAGGGTGTCACCCTCACCGACCTTGATGCCCAAATCGGGTCCGTGGAGGCGTTGAAAGGCTTTTTCGTCGGTGACGTCGTCGCCGAAGAAGATGGCGGCGCTGGCACCGGCCTCGTGGCGCAGGATGTCGAGGGCCTGGCCTTTGTCGGTCTTGATGACCGCGAGCTCGATGACGCACTTGCCCTCGGTGACCTGGACGCCGTCCCAGGTCGCCGGGCCGGTGCGAGCCCGTTGGAGAGCTGCGTCGGCGTCCGCCGCGGTGGCGTTCCGCACGTGCAGCGCGGTGCTGGCCGGTTTGGTCTCCACGGTCACGTTGTCGAAGTCGGCGGCGATCGCGCGCAGTTCGACGATCAACGTTTCGAGGAGTGCGGTGGCCTCGGGGGTGATCTCGTGGACAAAGCCCACGTCGAACTCGCTGCCGTGGCTGCCCACGAGGTGGACCTCGGCGGGCAACCTCGACAGGGTCGCCAGATCGCGCAACGCTCGCCCGGAGATCACCGCCGCGGTGGTCGAGTCGAGTTCGGCGAGGGCACGCATGGCCCGTACCGAGTCGACGTTGGGTCGTGCATCTTGGGGGCGGGAGACGATGGGGGCCATGCAACCGTCGTAGTCCGAGGCGACGAGCAGCCGGGGCATACGAGCGATGGCTTTCAGGGCGCGCCGCAGTTCCGGAGCCAGGTCTTGTGCACTCACTACGCGAGTCTAAGTCTGCGGACCCCGGCGAAGTCCAATCCACTGCCTGGCGCGGGGGCAATTGCAGCGCTCATCACAGTTTTCGGGTGCGGGCCCGGCGCGTCGCCGGACCCGGGACGGTCACACGATGTCAAGTCCACGGTTCTCACTCGGCATCGTTTCGGTGTCGGCACCCAGTGCACCCAGGAAGCTCTTCGCCCAGCGCTGCACGTCATGGGTGAGGACCTGCCGTCGCAGGGCCCGCATCCGGCGCTTGCCTTCTTCGGGGTCCTGTTCGAGCGCTTCGGTGATGGCCAGCTTCACACCGTCGGTGTCGTACGGATTCGCCTGGAATGCCTGCCGGAGTTCGGCTGCGGCACCGGTGAATTCGCTCAGCACCAAGGCGCCACCAAGGTCGCTGCGGCAGGCGACATACTCTTTGGCCACCAGGTTCATGCCGTCGCGCAATGGCGTGACCAGCATGACGTCGGCCGCGACAAAGAACGCGATGAGGTCGTCGCGGGGGACCGGGCGGTGCAGGTACTGCACCACGGGATGGCCGACCTCACTGAAGCTGCCGTTGATGTTGCCGACAAGTTGTTCGATATCGCCACGCATCTTGATGTAGCTGTCGACGCGCTCACGGCTCGGGGTCGCCAACTGCACCATGGTGATGTCGTTGGGGTTGACCCGGCCCTCCTCGAGGAGTTCGGCAAGTGCCTGCAGGCGGACATCGATGCCCTTGGTGTAGTCGAGGCGGTCGACTCCCAGCAGGATCTTCTTCGGGTTCCCGAGTTCCTCACGGATCTCGGCCGCCCGCTTGCGGACCTCTTTGGATTTCGAGCGCGCATCGAGTTCGCCGGAATCGATGGAGATGGGGAAGGCGCCGACCCGGACCGTGCGGAAACCGACCTGCACGACACCGAACTTCGCCCGGACACCGACCTGTCCCTTGGAGGTGGCCTGGCCGGCGAGCCGGCGAGCGAGGTAGAGGAAGTTCTGCGCGCCACCGGGCAGGTGGAATCCGATCAGATCCGCTCCGAGCAAACCCTCGATGATCTCGGTCCGCCACGGCATCTGCATGAACAGTTCGACCGGGGGGAAGGGGATGTGGAGGAAGAACCCGATTTTCAGATCGGGGCGCAGCATCCGCAGCATCTTCGGTACCAGCTGCAGTTGGTAGTCCTGAATCCAGACGACCGCGCCCTCGGCCGCTGCCTTCGACGCGGCCTCGGCGAACCGCCGGTTCACGGCGACATAGGCGTTCCACCACTCGCGGTGGTACTCGGGTTTGACGATGACGTCGTGGTAGAGCGGCCAGAGGGTGGCGTTGGAGAACCCCTCGTAGTACTCGGCGATCTCTTCGGCCGACAACGGCACCGAAAAGAGCTGAAGCCCTTCTACCTCAGGGTGCTCCGCGGAATCCGGCAACCCGGACCATCCGACCCAGGCACCGGTCTGGGACCGGAGGATGGGCTCCAGGGCGGTGACCAGGCCGCCTGGACTCTGCTGCCAGCGGACAGTGCCGTCTGGGAGTACCTGTTTGTCGACCGGCAGCCGGTTGGCGACCACGACAAAGTCGGCGCGGGTGTCGGACTCATGCGTTCGCGTGGCTGCCACAGATCAGGCTTCGCCCGGTGCAATTCCCAGCATTGCCAGCAACATCCGGCATTCGTCGGCATCGACTGCATAAGCAGCGACCACCCGACGCGCGGAGTTGGCCGTCTCGTCGGCCACGGGTTCCAGATCTTCGTCGGCGATATCGGTTTTGTCACTGGTCTTGGCAGGCATGGCGAATACTCTACCTGCTCAAAGTCGTCTGTCGGTCAGGCCGGCGCGCAGGTCCGACTTCCGCAGTGGCTGGGTCTCCGCGTGGGCATCGACCACGGGTTTACTTGTGAAGCGACCAGGGCGGATGGCCGAGCGTGCGGTCAGCAGAGCGCGCGTCGGCTTTGTCGCAATCCGGGGGCGGCGCAACGTCCGGGCGACGAACTCGCCGAGGGTGACACCGGCGGCGAGCGAGCACCCGACGCCCAGCGCAGATCCGATCGCGGTGAGGCCGTCGACGGTCTGACCGCCGATCAATCCGTAAAGCCCTCGATAGATCGCCAGACCGGGCAGCAGTGGCGTGATGCCCGCGACCGCGACGACAAGTGGTGGGGTCAACGCCCGGCGGGCGAGCAGACCACCAACGAGTCCGACCATCGCGGCGGCAATTCCGGACGAGATGACAGGTCCGAAGTTGTAGTGAACGGCCGTCGCGACGATCGCTGCGCCCATGGCACCGCCGATGAATGCGGTCGGCAGGGCCCGGAACTCGGCGTAACTCGCGACGGCGAACGCCGCCGCCGCGGTTCCGCCGGCGATCACCCGCACGGGGGTGTTGGCGAGATCGAACGCGGTGGTCGAGGTGATCGTCGGCAGATAGACGCCGGTGGCCTCCATCAACCGGATGGCGATACCGACGCCGCTGATGATGCCGCCGGTCATGATGAGCAGCTCGAAAAAGCGGGCACCTCCGGTGATGGGGGCACCGGTGATCGCGTCCTGCACCGAGCCGACCAGCGACAGCCCGGACAGCAACACCACCACGCCTGCTGCGATGACCAGCGACGGTTTGATGTCGACGCCGAGTGCCTCGCTGTTCTCGTAGACGATCGCCGCGGGGATCACCGCGAAGAAACCGCCCGTCATCTGCTGGAAGAACAGTGGGGTGCCGATCTTGTTGAGCAGTCGGTTGGTTCGGTCGATCACGGCCGTGGTGAAGAAGGCCACCACCGCGACCAGCCAACCGCCGCCGAGCAATACCGACAGCGCGCCGGCCATCGACGCCCAGGCCAGAGTTGCGACCCAGCGTCGGTAGGGGTGGGGCGCGGCGATGATGGCGTCGATGACCGCATGCGCCTCACCGGGGTCGATCGCCAGGTTGCGGATCCTGCGCACCAAACGGTCGACTGCGGCCAGTCGGGTGAAGTCGAGGGAGCGATAGTGGACCGATTGCATCGCATTCACCGGTGGCATCGACGCGCCGCGACGCGCGCTGACCCAGATGGTGTTGTATGTCACTTCTACTTCGCAGTTTTCGACGCCGTACATGCTTGCGACGAAACGCACCTGTGTCTGCGTGTCGATCGCGCCGGTCCCCGAGTCGAGCAACACCGCTCCTACCTGGATCGCAAGGTTGAGTACCTCGGTCACCGCGGCGTCGTCGGTGAGGTCGATCGGTTGTCGTGGCGATACCGCTGGCTCGAACGGTTCGATCGTGTCGATCGTCGCTCGACGACTGCCGGCGAGGAGCCGGGGAAGTCTCGCGATATACTCACGCACGCAGTTGCCTCCTTAGCTCAGCGGTAGAGCACTCGCCTTGTAAGCGAGCGGTCGTCAGTTCAATCCTGACAGGGGGCTCCACAGATAACTCCATCGATAAATCACTGTTGACCAGTTGTTTTGTGTTCGTTCTTCGGCCGCCAGTCATGGTACTTGCAGAGCGTTCCGGTTCCCGGTGCGGTGTTGGATGGTCCACGCACGTCTTTCGGGCACAGATTTTCGCCCGGTGCGGGGTCCCATGCGGGACCGACCGACATCGGTTTGGTGGTCGCTGGGAGTTGTGCACAGGCGACAGCGCTACCTGTCGTCGAGCTCGGGGGCGATCAGCTCGCTCAGTCGCGCATGCCGGATCGGACCGGCGTTACGCGCGGGGAGTCTTCGGGTCGAGGAGACCGTTTTGCGCCAGCACGTGACGTAGGCGCTGCTTGAGTTCCTTGCTTGGCGCATCCGTATGGGGAGGCGCGACCGCTGCCCTGATCGTGAGGAGTTCGACGATGTTCTCGTCGAGTTTGATGCGTTTCTCGCGCGCCTCCGGCGTCATCTGATCGGGTTCGTGCGTCATGGAGGCCTGCAATTCGCTCAGTCGTTCCCTGAGCGCCTCGAGGGCGTTGTCGATGTCATCCACGAATTGGGTCACAACTCCATCATTGACGATGTACATCTTCGACGCCGGCGTTATGGCCGCTCGGGGTATCAGTCGGTCACGCCCGGGTACACGCGTTGCGCCATCACCGGTGCGAACCACACGCGGGACAGGTCGATGCCCGCGTCGCGGGTGGTCTCGAAGGGAACCAGGTGTTCGTCGACCCCGCCCGGCGACCAGTGTTCGTGCAGGTCTTCGACAGCAAAGATGAACGGAAGCCAATCCGTCATCTCCTCGGCGCGGGTGAAGCCGCCGGCGATCGCCCACGGCTGGTCGCCGTCGTGGTAGGCGAAGAAATGATCACCGTAGGCCGGGCTGACGCCGTCACCGACCACTGCGGTCAGGACAAACCAGTCGGTGGACGCCAATACCTTTTCGGACGCGATGTCGCGGGCGAGTGTGTAGTGGTGATCAACCGAGGCGAGTGCGTCCTCTTCGTCGAAGAAGACTTCGGCCTGGCTGATGTCGAGTCCGGGCCCGACCAACGCGTGGTCGGGCATGCCGAGAACAAAATAGGCGCTTTGCGGCGTGACACCAGGTCCCATGACGGCATTGTGCCAGTGCTGCGGGTCGAGTGCGGGAAAGCGCGCGGTGTCACGGGCGTCGATGCCCCAGCACTTAGGATTGCGGCATGTCATCAGTGCAGATCAACCGCCCGGAGAACAGCCACACCCGCAGCACTACGATTGCTCCCGGGAGTCTTGTTTTCACCGCCGGTGCCGCGCCGCTCGACGCAGATGGTGCCACCGTCGCCCCGGGAAACGTCAGTGAACAGACCCGCCGGTGCATGGCCAACCTGGAGCTCTCGCTGACCGAGGCGGGCGCGTCCCTGGCCGATGTCGCCAAGGTCACCGTGTATGTCGCCGAGCACCTGCAGGCCGATCTGGTGGTCGCCTGGGACGTGGTGACCGAGGTCTTCGGCGATCACAAGCCGGCCGGGACACTGCTGGGTGTCTCGGTGCTGGCTTACGACGACCAGCTGGTGGAAATCGAAGCTGTGGCCGCGATCCCGTCGTCATGACCCGTCCGGCGATCAGCACCGAGCAACGGCGCGCTCGACTGCTGCGACGACATCGGTTGATCGCCGACACGGCCGCGACGACGCCGGTCGAGACCGCAGAAGCGGTGGTCGCACTCCATGCCACCACCCCTGCAACGGTCTATCTGTCGGCATGGGCGCGGATGCCGGGCTTTGACGTCCCCGACATGGACCGGGCGTTGTACGACGACCGAACGTTGGTCAAGCAGCTCGCGATGCGGCGCACCCTGTTCGCGTTTCCCCGTCCCGCGCTGGCCGATGCGGTCAGTGCCGTGGGGCAGCGGGTGGCTGCGAGTGAACGTACGAACATGTTGCGGGATCTGCGCCGCAGCGACGAGTTTCCCGACCCCGAGGGCTGGATCGCGAAGGCGCGGGCAGCGGTCGCCGGTGCGCTGGTCGACGGGCGAACGGCCACATCGACCGAACTGCGCAAAGAACTGCCAGAACTGGCCGGATCCGTCACGCGCGGAGCAGGCACCCCGTGGGCGGGCGTGGCGCAGATGGCCCCGCGGATCCTGAACCATATGAGTGCGGCCGGAGAGATCGTCCGGGGACCCAACGACGGTAACTGGATGCGTTCACGGCCCAGGTGGACCTCGATGTCGGATTGGCTCTGCGAACCGTTGCCCGTGGACGATCCCGACACCGGCCATCGTGAACTGATCCGACGATGGTTACGTCAGTTCGGTCCCGGGACCGAAACCGACATCGTCTGGTGGCTGGGATCTACCAAAACAGCTGTCAGAAGAGCTCTTTCGGAACTCGAGGTGGTCGAGGTCGACCTCGACGACGGATTGGTCGGCTATGTCCTGCCGGACGACCTCGACGACGTGGAGATCGCACCGCCGACCGCCCTGCTGCTACCTGAACTCGATCCGACTGTGATGGGCTGGAAACAGCGGGACTGGTATCTGGGTCCTCACGGCCCGCACCTGTTCGACTCCAATGGCAATGGTGGACAGACCGTGTGGTGGGACGGACGGATCGTGGGTGGATGGCATCAACGCCCGGATGGGTCCGTCGGTACGCACCTGTTGGAGAAGCTGAATCACGGTGCATGCAAGGCGATTACGCGGCGAGCTGCGGAACTCGCTGAATGGCTCGGCGACCATCGGCCAAAGCCCGGGTATCCGGCACCATTTCACCGCGCACTCGACGCCTGACGGTCTCCGCTTTTCGCAGAATTCTTTTGTCGTACCCCCCCGTCTAGAATCAAATGTATGTTCGAGGGGGAGATCGAAGATGCAGGTGGGGACGATGAAATCGGTCCTGTCGAGTCGCTGGGTGTCAATGAGTTGTTGCGTAACACCGAGCTCGCGATGGCTCAGCAGTCGCGGATGGAGTGGGAGCGTTATGCCGCTGCGGCGATGCTGCACCGACATCTCGTTGAGCCCACTGCCGGGTCTGAGGCGGAGATGCGGGCGCTTGATCCGTTCGCGCAGTGTGCGGCGAGATTGTCTGCCGCACAGGGTCTGACGCAGCGGACCGCGGAGTTGCAGATCAACCGTGGGGTGGCTTTGCGGGACCGACTGCCGGCGGTGAATGAATTGTTGAAGGCCGGACTAATCGCCGCGCACCATATTCCTGACATCATCGCCCGGACTGAGTTGATCGAGGGTTCGGCCCATATGGCCGATATCGATCGTGGGATCGCCGAGGCTCTGGGTCGGCGTGGGTCGTGGTCGAAGGGTCGGATGCGGGACATGGTCGATGCGATCATCTTCCGCCGGGATCCGGATCTGGTTCGTAAGAACCGGGAGGATGCGAAAAACAATCGCGGGGTGTGGGCCAACAACATCGAGCACGGCATGGCGGTTTTGGACGCCCATTCCACCGCTGAGGAATTGACGTTGATCATGGCCAGGTTGGAAAAACTGGCGATGGCCACCTGCAAGGCTGATCCGCGGAAAAAGGCTGATCGGATGGCTGATGCGTTGTTTGCCACGGTGATGGGCCGGGAGTTCCTCTGTGAATGCCCGAATGACCCGAAGCATCCCTGCACCGCCGAGATTGTCACTGTCCCTGCCGGACAGGTCATCTCAGGTGTGGACGTGAAGATCGTGATGCACGTGATCGCCGACCAAGCCACCCTCGACGGTCGCGCCGAGAATCCAGGCTTCATGGACGGGCACGGTGTCATCTCCGGCGATCACGTTCGCGACATCGCGGCTCGCCCGGAAACGGTCCAGCGGCCGATGGGCAACAAGACTGAACCCGCACAGCCGGAACGTCCAGAGCCTGCATCTGCGTCTACATCTGCATCCGCACAACAGGAATCCACACCGCCCGAGCATCAGCCCGAACCCGGACAGCCGCAGCCGGAAACAGACCCGGCGCAACCAGCAGCCGAGCAGCCAGAATCTGTGCAGCCAGAACCAGCGCCCCAGGATGATTCACCGAACCCGAAGCGGCCGAAGATATACATGCGCGGACCGCAGAACCCACCAGCCGAGAGCGGCAGCAACGACAGCACGTCGTCACCGCCCCGTTCCCGCAGGTGATTCCGCTGCCGGCGACCCAACCCGGTGACCAGTACCGGCCGTCGGTTGTCTTGGACACCTTTCTTCGGATTCGGGATGTGTACTGCATGTGGCCTGGTTGTGAACACAAAGCGTGGGGTGCGGACCTGGACCACACCTGCGAGTACAACCACAAAGACCCCGACGCCGGTGGCTGCACCCATCAATCAGAAATGAAGACGCTCTGCCGTTTTCACCATCTGTTGAAGACCTACTCCGACTGGCTTGATGACCAGTACCCCGACCCTCGCACGGGGCGGACCCGGCTGATCTTCACCACACCCGAACGCCGCGACTACCACGGCCCGGGCTGGACCGGCGACGATCTCTTTCCGACGTTGAGGTTGATCGTCTTCGACAACCAACGCGGCTCACCGAGAACATCGCCGCCAACATCACCGCCAAGATCGCAGCCGCGTACCGCTGCCAAACACGCACGCCGGCAACAGGAACGACTTGCCAACCGCCGACAGCGTGAACGAGAAGCCGCCCGCCGCCTGGCACTCGGCGAAGAACGAGGAAGGATCGAACCGCCACCGACCTTTTAGGAGTTAGGGGCGATCACAGCTTCGTGGCCGTGGACCAGCACAACGGCCCGTTTCTGCGGTGTCTGGGCTCCGGCGACCGAGAGGGTTGGCAAGGTCGTGGTCAACGCGGCGCTGACGATCAGGGCAAGGCCGGACCCCCATGGAAAACGCATCTCGGCATCGCATCACGGGTGCGCGAACTGCGCACGGGTCTCGGTCGGCTTGATTCGAACATCATTCACAGGAACCTCGCAGGTTGCTGGCAGACTCGGGACAAGACGGCCAGACAGGGTGGCAGACATGAGTGATCAGGGTGCGCGGGTACTGGTGGTCGACGATGAGCCCAACATTCGCGAGCTCTTGTCGGTGTCACTGAAGTTCCAGGGCTTCGAGGTGCAGACTGCACCGGATGGACCGAGTGCGCTCGACATCGCCCGCACGTTCCGTCCGGATGCACTGATCATCGACGTGATGATGCCCGGAATGGACGGTTTCGGGCTGCTTCGTCGTCTGCGCGCCGATGGCGTCGAGGCCCCGGCATTGTTCCTGACCGCCCGGGACTCGGTGGAGGACAAGGTCACCGGGCTCACGATCGGTGGTGACGACTACGTGACCAAGCCGTTCAGTCTCGAAGAGGTTGTCGCTAGGCTGCGGGTGCTGTTGCGCCGCGGTGGGTTCGGTGAGAAGCCGGAGGTCAGTTCTCGCATCAAGTTCGCCGACATCGAACTCGACGACGACACCCACGAAGTGTGGAAGAACGGCGAACTCGTGTCGCTGTCGCCCACCGAGTTCACGCTTTTGCGCTATTTCATGATCAACGCCGGCACCGTGCTGTCGAAGCCGCGGATCCTGGATCATGTCTGGAACTACGACTTCGGTGGTGAGGTCAACGTCGTCGAATCGTATGTGTCCTACCTTCGACGCAAGATCGACACCGGCGAGAAGCGGCTGATCCACACCCTGCGCGGTGTCGGCTACGTGATGCGCGAGCCGCGGTGACCAGCGGTACCGAGGTCACCACGCCGCCAAGGCAACGCAGGGGCGTCCCTCTTCGGGTGTCGTTGGTGGCGCTGACGCTGGTCCTGGTCACCATGGGGCTACTGGTGTCGGGTGTGGCGGTCACGTCGGCCATGCGGGACAACCTGATGGACCGAACCGACAGTTCGCTGCGGGAGGCCGCCGCCGGCTGGGCCAGGCCGCGGGCGCTGCCCCCGCCGCCGATGGATCCCCAGGACGTCCAGAGCGGCCGTCCGCCGACGCCGTATTACGTCCAGGTACAGCGGTTGGACGGCGCGGTGATGGTCATCAACGACACCGGGGCATCGCCGGACCTGTCCGATACCAGCGAGTTCGGTCATGACCCGGTGACGGTGGATTCGACCGGCGACGGTCCGCGGTGGCGGGTCGTCAAAACGACGTCGGAGTACGGCAGTGCGATTGTGGCAGTTGAATTGTCCGACGTCGACGACACCGTGAACCGGTTGATCTGGCTGCAGGTCGGTATCGGTGCCGGTGTGGTCGTGGTGATCGGGGCGCTGGGATATCTGTTGGTGCGCACCAGTTTACGGCCGCTGGAGCGGGTTGAGCAGACAGCCCAGGCGATTGCCGCGGGTGACCTGGATCAACGGGTACCTCCCGCCTCGCCGAATACCGAGGTCGGTCGGCTCGCGGAGTCGCTCAACTCGATGTTGCATCAGATTCAGGGTGCCTTCGCCGCGACCGCGGCTTCCGAGGAACAGGCCCGCCGCTCCGAAGAGAACATGCGACGGTTCGTCGCCGACGCCAGCCACGAATTGCGCACCCCGTTGACGTCGATCATGGGATTCGCGGAGCTGTTCCGCCAAGGCGCGATGACCGACACCGAGGTGTTGATGTCTCGGATCGAAACCGAGGCCAAGCGGATGGGGCTGCTGGTCGAGGACCTGCTGATGCTTGCCCGGCTCGATGCCCGGCGACCACTCGAACGCGCGCCGGTCGATCTGCTGGCCCTGGCGTCCGACGTGGTCCACAGCGCGCGAGCAGCGGCCCCCGGCCGCGACATCTCGGTGGAGGTGTTCGACGGTCCCGGCGTTCCCGAGGTTTCCGGTGATGCCGGCAGGCTCGCGCAGGTCTTGAGCAATCTCGTCGGCAACGCCATCCTGCACACGCCCGACGCCGCATCGATCACCGTCCGCGTCGGCACCGTCGACAACGATGCGGTGTTGGCGGTGACCGACACCGGGCCGGGACTCAGCGAAGAGGACCGGGCGCGGGTGTTCGAGCGGTTCTACCGTTCCGACTCGTCGCGCCACCGCACCGACAACTCATCGGGCAGCGGCCTGGGCCTGTCCATCGTCGCGGCGTTGGTCGCCGCGCACGGGGGAACCGTGGGTGTCGAGTCAGCACCTGGCGCCGGTGCGACGTTCTGGGTACGGATCCCGCGGGACCAGGTCAGTCGCTGACGTACTCGTCGTGACCGAGGGTGCGCAGTTGCTCCCGGATCTTGGCGGCGGCGGCGTCGAGAGCCGCCGGATCGGGCTCCTTCTGCGCGTTCGCGAGGTCGAAGGTTTCCAGCTGCCAGGCCGGGAACACGTGCACGTGGAGGTGCGGAACCTCGAGACCGGCGATCAGCAGGCCCATCCGCGGAGCCTCGAACGCCGCTTTCACGGCTGATCCGAGGATCTGCGCGACCGAGGTGATCTTGCCGAAGAGTGCCGGGTCGACACCTTCCCAGTGGTCGACCTCCTGCCGTGGGACCACCAGGAGGTGACCGTCGGTGACCGGGTTGATGGTCAGGAACGACACGACGTCGTCGTCCTTCCACACAAATCGTCCGGGGATGTCGCCGTTGATGATCATTGAAAAGACCGATGCCATGATCCCGACCTTATCTCCGCCGGTGACTCCGTGGCGCCCGCATCAACCGCATGTTGGGCCGTGGCGCCCACCAGGACGGCCGGGCGGCCACAAACCGGTCTGATCGTCGTGGCCCTGGCAGCGGAACTGCTGGAGGCGTAGGTATGTGCCCCATGCGCTGGGCGGTAGGGTCAGGCACGTGCGAGTACTCGTCATCGGATCGGGCGGCCGTGAACACGCCCTCGTCCTGGGTCTGAACCGCGACCCGTCCGTCACCGACCTTCATGTGGCCCCGGGTAACCCCGGCACCGCAGCGTTGGCCACCAACCATGCGGTCGATATCGTCTCGGCCGATGCCGTTGTGGCCCTGGCCACATCGATCGGGGCCGACCTGGTGGTGATCGGTCCCGAGGTGCCGTTGGTGCTCGGTGTGGCCGATGCCCTGAGGGCGGCCGGCATCGCGACGTTCGGCCCCGGCGCCGAAGCGGCAAAGATCGAGGGCTCCAAGGCATTTGCCAAGGACGTGATGGCCGCCGCCGGTGTCCGGACCGCGCACAGCGAGATCGTCGACAACCCGGCTCATCTCGACGCCGCACTCGACCGGTTCGGACCGACCTGGGTGGTCAAGGACGACGGCCTGGCCGCAGGTAAAGGCGTGGTGGTCACCGCCGACCGCGACGCCGCCCGGATCCACGCCGCCGACCTCCTCGAGAGCGGACATCCGGTTCTCCTGGAGTCCTTCCTCGACGGCCCCGAGGTGTCGCTCTTCTGCCTGGTCGACGGCGACACCGTCGTTCCGCTGCTGCCTGCGCAAGACCACAAGCGGGTCGGCGACGGCGACGTCGGACCCAACACCGGTGGCATGGGTGCATACACGCCGTTGCCGTGGCTGCCCGATGAGATGGTCACCCGGATCGTCGACGAGGTCGTCAAGCCGGTCGCAGCTGAGCTCGCGGCGCGCGGCATCCCGTTCTCCGGCCTGCTCTACGCCGGACTCGCGATCGGTGCCGACGGCCCGGCCGTCGTCGAATTCAACTGTCGCTTCGGTGATCCGGAGACCCAGGCCGTGCTCGCGCTGCTCAAGTCGCCGCTAGGTGTGGCCCTGAACGCCACGGCCACCGGAACACTCGATCAACTGCCGCCCCTGGAATGGGAGGACGGCGCCGCCGTGACCGTGGTCGTGGCCGCCGAGAACTACCCTGGGCGCCCGCGCACCGGCGATCCGATCATCGGCTCCGACGCCGAAGGCGTGCTGCATGCCGGTACCGCGATCGCCGATGATGCCGTGGTCTCCGCCGGTGGCCGTGTGCTCAGCGTGGTCGGGGTCGGTGCAGATCTCGCCGCCGCCCGAGCGCAGGCCTACCGCCGGCTCGAGTCGGTCAAGCTGACCGGTTCACATTTCCGCACCGACATCGGACTGGCCGCCGAAGAGGGCCGGATCAGCATTTAAAGCCGTGGTGCCCTGAAAACTGTCGAATGGCGAGGCTCCGAGGGCTATTCACCCTCGCAGTCCCTCTATCGGACAGTTTCAGGGCGGTCAGTCGGCCAGGTTGCGTCCGAGGAAGGCGATCTGTCCGGGCAGGACACCCCGCCAGTAGCGGTTGGTGTGTCCACCCGGCGACGTCCCGAACGCCGGCGGCGGCCGGAGCGCGGCCATCCACTGGCGGGTGTAGGTGAAGAACTGATCGCTCGATCCGCACTCGATCAACAGTGGGATCTGGGTGAATGAACCCTGTTGTCCGAAAAGTGAATTGGCTTGGTAGTCGGCGATGTTGTCGAACGCACGGGGTGGGAAGTCGGCCGGATCGGCCCACAGCGCGGGGGAGCTGACAGCGATGGCCGCCACCCGGGGAGCACCGAGCATGGCTCCCAGGCGCAGCGCCCCGTAGCCGCCCATCGACCAGCCGAACAGGCCGATGCGGTCGGTGCGCAGACCCAGCGCCGGGTCGCCTTCGAGCAGCGGTAAGAACTCGTCGAGCACCATCGCGCCGCCGTCGGTGCCGTCGGTGCGCGGGTGATAGTAGCTGCGGGCGGCGTCCACGGACGCCAGTGCGAACGGGGCGTTGCCCTGGGTTGCCCAGTCCTGCATCAGGTTCTGCATCTCCAGTCCGCCCATGAACGCGGCCCGATGGTCTGTGTTCAGCGCGTGCAGGACAACCACAACCGGCAGTTCACCGGTCACCCCGGCCGGGCGGGCCACCATCCAATTCGTCTGGCGTCCGAGCATCTTCGCCGATTCGAAACTGCCGGTGAAGATCTCCGCCGTATCGACCGGTGCGGCGGCCTCCTGCGGTCTGGTCGACGGATTGTCCGCGCGCATCGGCTGCGGGGCGACGCGCTTCGGGTCCTCGTTGGAGCATGCCGACAGCAATCCGAGGGCACCGGCCGCGAGCCCGGCACCCAGCAGGGCACGGCGGCCGGTCACGGGGCCGCGGGGGTCTGAGTTGCCGGTGGTTCGGGGTGAGGGCGTCCGGTTCGCGGAGGTAGTCATCGCCAGGCAACGGTACCCGTGAGCGGCCCCTGAATGTCAGTCGATGCGGGTGATCGACCGGTGGCGGGCGAGAGCAGATAGTTTCGTTGTATGCGTTCGGAATCTCAACGATCTCAAGTCGACATGTTTCATGTGATGGACGTGCAGGCCGCGATCGCTGCGCGGCGGGCCCGTGGCCTCGACGTCATCTCGCTGGCGGCCGGTCAGCCGTCGACGTCCGCCCCGGCCCCGGTCCTCGCTGCCACCAAGCGCGCATTGGGCGAATCGTTGCTCGGGTACACCGAGTCGCTGGGGATCGCACCGTTGCGTGAGGCGATCGCCGGCCATTACCGCGAGCGCTATGACGTACCGGTGGAGCCGGACGACGTCGTGGTGACCACCGGCTCGTCGGGAGCGTTCACGCTGATCTTCCTCGCCGCGTTCGACGCCGGCGACACCGTCGCGATGGCCCGGCCCGGGTATCCCGCCTACCGGAACACACTGGCGGCTCTGGGCTGTGAGGTCGTCGAACTCGACTGTGGTCCGGAGACGAGGTTCCAGCCGACGGTCGCGATGCTCGATGCGCTCGATCGGCCGCCGGCCGGCCTGATCGTCGCGAGCCCGGCCAATCCGACCGGGACGATCCTGGACCCGGCCGAGTTGGCAGACCTTGCCCGCTGGTGCGACGCCCATGGCACGCTGCTCATCTCCGACGAGATCTACCACGGCATCAGTTACGGCCGCGAGACATCGTGTGCGTGGAGCACGTCGCGGCAATCGGTCGTGATGGGATCGGTCTCGAAGTACTTCAGCATGACCGGATGGCGATTGGGTTGGATGCTCGTTCCCGCGCCGCTGCGTCGCCCGGTCGAACGGCTGACGGCCAACCTGACGATCTGCGCGCCGGCGATCAGTCAGTACGCGGCTGTCGCTGCCTTCGGCCCGGAGTCGAAGGTCGAACTCGACGGTCACGTGATGCGGTATGCCCGAAATCGGGAGTTGTTGCTCGGCGGTTTGGCGGATCTGGGGATCGACGACATCGCCCCGCCGGACGGCGCCTTCTACGTGTACGCCGACCTCGGTGAGCGCACCGACGATTCGCTGGGATGGTGCGAGGGGGTCCTCGAACAGACCGGGGTCGCGATGGCACCCGGACTGGATTTCGATACCCGACACGGAAACCGGACCGTCCGGATGAGTTTCGCCGGTGCCACAGATGACATCGCACTGGCATTGGAGCGGCTCGCGCCGGTGTTGCTGTAGCGCAAACACCAGCTTATGGCCGGTATTTGGCGGAAATGACCCATCGCCGCGCGGCCTTTGCCACCATGGCGGGGTGAACTCCGCAGGAACTCCCAAAGGTGCGCGGCGCCGGGCGCTGCTGATCGCCGCCGCGGGAGAGTTGCTCATGGAGGGTGGTTTTGACGCGGTCCGGCATCGTGCGGTCGCGGATCGGGCCGGGTTGCCGCTGGCCTCGACAACCTATTACTTTGCCTGCCTTGAGGACCTGGTCGCCGAAGCCGTCGAGCATGTCTGCGACGACGACCAGACCGCGATCGCCGAGCGGAGTCGGGCGTTGCCGCGACGGCGGCGCGGGGCGGAGGCGACCGCGGAGGCGCTCGCCGAGGTGTTCGTCGGAGACAGCACCCCACGGACGACGCTGACCTGCCGGTACGAAACGGTGATCCTGTGCGCACGGATGCCGCGTCTGCACCAGATCCTCGCCGACCACCGGAACCGGCTCCGGAATGTCCACTTCGACGTCCTCGAGAAGTCCGGGCGCAGCACCGACCTGTCCGGGATCGCGCAACTGATGGCCGTCGAGGACGGTGTGGTGATCGGCGCCTTGGCCGATTCGGTCGCAGATGTCGTGTCCGCGGCGAAATTCGCGCTGTCCGAGGTCATCGACCACGTCGCACCGGTGACACCGGTCGCGGTGGGCTGACCTGCAGTGCGTGCGGAGAACGTTTCGGCGCGGGGCATAATGTACCGGTGTCTGATACCGAGCAAACCCTGACGAAGCCCCGCGTATCCAACGTTCTGGCCACGCGCTACGCGTCCACCGACCTGGTGAGACTGTGGTCGGCGGAGTACAAGATCGTGCTGGAGCGCCAGCTCTGGATCGCGGTCCTCAAGGCCCAGCGCGAACTCGGTATCGACGTTCCGGCCGAGGCGATCGCCGACTACGAGCGGGTACTCGACCAGATCGATCTGGAGTCGATCGCGCAGCGTGAACGGGTCACCCGGCATGACGTGAAGGCGCGGATCGAAGAGTTCAACGCGCTCGCCGGACACGAACAGATCCACAAGGGCATGACCAGCCGCGACCTCACCGAGAACGTTGAGCAGCTGCAGATCCTGCGCTCGCTCGAACACGTCCACGCACACGGTGTCGCCACCGCGGCCCGGCTGGCCGATCGTGCCGCGGAGTACTCGTCGCTGGTGATGGCCGGACGCAGCCACAACGTCGCCGCCCAGGCGACGACGCTGGGAAAGCGTTTCGCCTCGGCCGCCGATGAGTTGCTGATCGCGCTGACCCGTCTGCGCGAGCTGATCAACCGCTACCCGCTGCGTGGCATCAAGGGCCCGATGGGCACCAGTCAGGACATGCTCGACCTCCTCGACGGCGACGTGGGGAAACTGTCCGCGCTGGAGTCGAAAGTTGCTCAGCACCTGGGATTTTCGAAGTCGCTGACCTCTGTTGGTCAGGTGTACCCGCGCTCGCTCGACCACGATGTGGTCTCGGCGCTGGTGCAGGTGGCGGCCGGTCCGTCCTCGCTGGCGCAGACGATCCGGCTGATGGCCGGGCACGAACTGGTGACCGAGGGCTTCCAGCCCGGCCAGGTCGGCAGTTCGGCGATGCCGCACAAGATGAACACCCGCAGCTGTGAGCGGGTCAACGGCCTGCAGGTCATCTTGCGGGGATATGGCTCGATGGCCGCCGAACTCGCCGGCGCCCAGTGGAACGAGGGCGATGTGTTCTGCTCCGTGATCCGCCGCGTCGCGTTGCCGGATGCGTTCTTCGCCATCGACGGTCTGATGGAAACGTTCCTGACCGTTCTCTCCGAGTTCGGTGCGTACCCCGCGGTGATCGCCAAGGAACTCGATCGGTACCTGCCGTTCCTGGCCACCACGAAGGTGTTGATGGCGGCAGTGCGGGCCGGGGTCGGACGCGAAATCGCCCATGAGGCAATCAAGGAGAACGCGGTCGCCGTGGCTCTCGCGATGCGCGAAGACGGTCGCGAACCCGACCTGCTCGACCGGCTTGCCGCCGACGACCGCCTGCCGTTGGACCGGGCGGCACTTGATGCCGCACTCGCCGACAAGTCGGCGTTCATCGGTGCCGCCGAACATCAGGTGGCCGATGTGGTGGCCCAGGTCGCGCAGTTGGTGGAGCAATACCCCGATGCCGCGGGTTACGCGCCGGCGCCGATCCTCTGACTGACACTGAAAACTGATCCATAGCGGGGCGTCGAGGGTCAATCGCCCTCGGCGCCTTCCTATTCGACAGTTTTCGGGGCGGGCGGGGCGAGTAGCGCGTCGACGCTCTCGCTGACGACGTGCGCAGCGTCCTCGGCGGGCAGTCGGCCGACGCGGACTTCGGTGGCCGCGCCGTGCAACAGGTAATGCACGGCATTGACCAGCCACAACACCGGTAGGTCGGTGCGGAAGGCGCCGGTGTCCTGTCCGCGTCGGATCAACCCTTCGAGCCGCTGCGCGGGTGCCTCGTGGAGTTCGCGAATGCGTTCATCGCCGAGGGTTCCTTCGGCGGCGGCCAACAGTGCCGACGACCGCCAGACCAGCGACCAACTCGACAGCAGGAGTTCGCGCATCACCGCGCGGGGTTCACCGGTCAGGTCGACCTCTTCGAGGACTGCGTCGCCCGAGCCGAGGGCGTCGGCCAGGGTCGCCTCGATGAGGTCGGCCCGCGTCCGGAAATGCCCGTAGAGGGTCATGCGTCCCACACCGGCGGCGGTGGCGATGTCCTCGATGCTGGCCCGCGGGTTGATTGCGAATTGCTCACGCGCCGCAGCCAGGATCCGGCCGATGCTCTGCTGGGCGTCAGCCCGGCGTTTCGGACGTGCCGCAGAAGTACTCACGGAAAAACCCTAGCTCGTACACGGGTGTACGTGTTAGCGTCGATCTAACTCGTACACATCAATACGACTTAGATCCGTAGGGGGTCGCCATGTCTGATTCGAGTAAAGAACCGATCGCCTTCGATCCCGAGCCCCATCCGACTCGCTGGCGCATTCTGGGATTACTGGGAGTGGCTCAGCTGATGCTGATACTCGATGTCACCGTTGTTGCAATCGCGTTGCCGCACATCGGTTCTGATCTCGACATCAGTCGTGAGGCGGTCACCTGGGTCGTCAGTGCCTACACCCTGACGTTCGGGGGGCTGATGCTCTTGGGTGGCCGGATTGTCGACCTGGTCGGCGCGAAGCGGGTCGTTCTGGCCGGCCTCGTGGTGTTCGTCGTCGCATCGCTGGTCACCGGCCTCGCTGATTCGGCCGAGGTTCTCATCGGCGGGCGTATCGGCCAGGGTGTCGGGGCGGCAATGCTGTCACCTGCCGCATTATCACTGGTGGTGACGCTGTTCGCGGGCGATGAACGCAACAAGGCGCTGGGTGTGTGGTCGGCGCTCGGGGGAGGCGGCGCTGCGCTCGGCGTCCTCGTGGGCGGTGTGCTCACGGCCGGACCCGGCTGGCCGTGGGTCTTCTTCGTCAACGTGCCGATCGGCCTGATGATCATGGTGGCGCTCGCGCTGATGCTGCCCGCCCTGCCCGCAGGCGCCCCATCCGCCCGCCTCGATGTCCTCGGTGCCGCACTGGTGACCGCATCGTCGGTGGTCCTGATCTATGCGCTGATCGAGGCCGGCGACGAAGGATGGCTGACGGTGACCTCGGTCGTGCTCGTTCTTGCTGCGGCACTGGGATATGGATTGTTCGTGTGGCGTCAACGCACTGCCGCATCGCCCTTGATGGATCTGGGTCTGCTGACGCGGCGGCCGGTGGCCACCGGTGTGTTCCTGATCGTCATGGCAACCGCGCTGATGGTCGCGGTCTTCTTCCTCGGCACCTTCTACTTTCAGCATTCACTGGGTTACGGGGCTCTGCACACAGGCCTGCTCTTCCTACCCGTTGCGATCGCAACCATGGTGGGCGCCAACGCAACCGGGCAGCTCATCGGCCGGATCGGAGCCAGGGCGATGTCGGTGGCCGGGCTACTTGTCGCCGCGGTCGGGATGATCGTTCCCGCCCTCGAACTGCATCCGGTGGCCGTCACGATCGGTGTGAGCATCGCCGGCGCCGGTACCGGGGCACTGTTTGTCACCGCTTCGGCCACCGCTCTGGGGCAGATCGATCCGCAGGAGGCGGGTATCGCATCGGGCATTGTCAGCACGTTCCATGAGTTCGGCGCTTCGATCGGCGCAGCAGCGATGTCGAGCACCGCGGCGGCCAGCATCGTCGGGGTCACGCTGACCGGCTTCACCCGCAGCTTTGTCGCCGCGGGAGTGGCCGCCGTTGTGGCAGCGCTCATCGTGTTGGTCATCGCGCCCGGCAAGTCGCCTGTTGTCGCCCATGGGTGAGGGCATTTGGTGACGGGCGGGAATCGGGGGGTTGACGTATCGCCGCCTCGGACTATCATTCAACTCGTTGGTTGATAACCAGTAGGTTGAATAACCCGAGAGGGTGGAAAGCCGAGGCGGGGTAGCAGTGGCCGATCAACTCAGTGCCGTGTTCGCAGCACTCGCAGATCCGACGCGGCGGGCACTGCTGGAGCGCCTGGCCGACGGCCCGGCCACGGTGTCGGCGCTGGCCGAGCCGTTCGACATGAGCCTGGCCGCGGTGTCCAAACATCTGAAAGTCTTGGAACGGGCCGGACTCATCTCCCGGGGGCGCGACGCGCAGTGGCGTCCGTGCTCCCTGGAAGCTCGTCCGCTCGAGCAGGCCAGTGACTGGCTGGATGGATACCGACAGTTCTGGGACGCGAGATTCGATCGGCTCGAAGAACACATCAACCGGATCGCCGGGTCCGGCAACCAGGAGGAAGCACCATGAGCGACACAGCCAATCGAGAGTTCACGATCATCCGCGAGTTCGCCGCCCCGCCCGAGGTGGTCTTCGATGCCTGGGTCGATCTCGACCAGTCGTCGCAGTGGATGGCGCCCGAGGGCGTGACCACGCCTCGCGAACGCATGTACGGCGACGTTCGGCCCGGCGGCGGGTATGGCGCGGTGATGGTGCTCCCGGACGGACTCGAAGCGCACATAGGTGGCGTCTATCAGGAGGTCGACCGGCCGGCCCGACTGGTGTTCACGTGGTCCGATCCGACCATGCCGGAGAGTGTTTCGTTGTGCACGGTCACGTTTGCCGAATCGGCACCGGGCCGGACCACGATGACCTTCCATCTGCTCGCGCCGGGTCCGATCAGTCCCGACGACGGCGCGAGGCTCGGCTGGGACAGCTGTTTCGACAAACTGACACGGCACGTGGAGACGGCGCCATGACTGCCGCCGACGCCCTGCCGCAGGGTGACCTCGCGCTGCTCGAAACCGAAGTCGCGCAGGAATTACTGCACGCTGACATCCCGGCCCGACTCGCGTACGTCGCCGCCGACGGCACACCCAGGGTGCTACCCATCAACTTCTGGTGGAACGGCACCGAGCTCGTGATGGCCACCTTCACCGGTGCGGCCAAGGTGCCGGCGCTACGACGCCGTCCGGCAGTGGCCCTGACGATCGACACCGACCAGGCCCCGCCGCATGTCCTGCAGATTCGCGGGGAGGCCGTGATCACCGACGTTGACGGGATCGTCGAGGAATACGAGTTGATGATGCGTCGCGGTATGCCCACCGATGTCGCAGACGGGTACTTCGCCGAGCTGCGGGCGAGCGGAGCGACGATGCATCGCATCGGGGTGGTCCCGGCGTGGGTCGGGGTGCTCGACTTCGAGACCCGGTTCCCCGGTGCGGCGCCGGCTGCGGTGACCGAGCGCCGTTGAGGGGTCAGTCGGGGTTGGCCGAATCCGCATGGCCGAGGTTCCAGTCGGGCACCGCAATATTGCGGACCAGCTTCTTGAGTGTGACGATGTCGGGGAAACCGTTGTCGCGCTTGCGTTCCCAGATCTGGGTGCCGTCCACGTCGATGTGGAAGACCCCGCCGGTACCCGGGACCAGCGTGACCGACCCGAGCTCGGTACCGAAGGTGTTGAGTAGTTCGGTGGCCATCCATGATGCCCGCAGGACCCAGTTGCACTGCGTGCAATAGGTGATGGTGACGGCAGCTCTCGATTCACTCACCGGGTCATTGTCGCAGCCGGACCAAACGCTTGTACCGACGGCGAGGGCGTCGGTCCGGTCACGCCGCGCTCACCACGCTCCGGCACAGGAGTGCGAAGGAGGCGACGATGATGATGTAGGTCGTGATCCGGCTCACGAGGGGCAGTGACGTTCTCCGGGCGACGACCCTCCCCAGAATGTGCCCACACAGCAACAGTGGCGTCAATGCAGCGGCGGTGAGCAGATCAACCCGGGCGATACCGTCTTGGATCTCCACCGCGACCAGTGTCGCCGATGCCATCAGCAGAAAGACCGTCGAGAGAGTCGACCGCAACTCTGCCGAATCGGCCGGCCGATAGGTCAGCGACAACGGTGGCCCGGGTATGGCTGCGAGTGCACCCATGAATCCGGCCGCTGTGCCCCCGGCGGCAAGCGAGAGGCGGCTTCCGGCAAAAGAACTTCCGGCGAGCAGGGCTAGTCCGGCGGTCAACGCGACGATGGCGGCCAGCAGGTGCGCGATGGTGGCGTCCACCGAACTGACAAACCACAGTCCGACGATTATCCCGGGAATCATTGTGGCAGTGGCGGTCACCACTACTCGCACGTTGCAGTGCTCGCGTTCGGAGATCGTCACGAGAAGCATCATCGGAATAGTGAGAATCAGCAGTGGCACCGGAACCAGTTGCGGGGCAATCAGAAGCAGGGCCGGGCCGGCCACCAACCCGAATCCCGATCCCGTTGCCGACTGGATTGCAGATGAGCCGATGATGACACAAGCAACCAGGAAAAGAATCACTTGTTGATTCTCAGGGGCAATCTGGCACTGCCGGAAGATCCAGACCGTGCAAGCATTACAGGGGCCAGTACAAGGAGGTGCCGTTGCGAACACACGACAATCTCGACGCGATCTTGGCGGACAGATCAGTCCACCTGGATTCGGATCGGGCCATGCCGATGTACCGGCGGGTGCGCGCGATGATCGAAGACCTCTTGGCCCGCGGCGTGTTCGAGGGTGGGCGCCCCATGCCGTCCACGCGGTATCTGTCTCAGGAACTCGGCGTCTCGCGCAACACCGTCGTCGCGGCGTACGACGAACTGATCGCGCTCGGTGTCATCGAGAGCAGGCCCCGCAGTGGACTTTACGCGGCAACGCCCCTGACGCGAACATCGCCTGTCGAGTCTGAGTCCTCCGTCGAAGCGGTGGATTGGTCCACGTTGCTCAAGCCCCGCGAGAGCGTTGAGTTCACCCGCACGCTCGGGCATCCCGACGCTTTCGACTATCCGTACCCCTTCATCAGTTCTCAGCCAGAACTGCGTTCCTTCCCGGTTCGGGGTTGGTTGCGCGCTGCGAACGAGGCGATGACGGGTCCCCACCTTCGGTTCAGCGTGCGAGACGCCGTAGACCAGGACGACCCGTTGCTCGTCGAGGCGCTGCTCGGGGAGATCCTGCCGTCGCGAGGAATCACGGCGCGCGCCGACGAGATCCTCGTGACAAGCGGCACCCAGCAAGGGCTTTCATTGATCGCCGACGTCCTGCTCGGGCCGGGCAAGATCATGGGCTTCGAGAATCCCGGTTACCTCGACGCGATGCACATCTTCGAGCGCTCCGGGGTGGAACTCGCCCCGGTTCCGGTCGATGCGCGAGGAGCGGTCTTCGACCGGTCGACGCCGTTCGATGCGATGTACCTCACGCCGAGCCATCACCACCCGACCAACGTCACCTTGAGTCTGCCCCGGCGAAAGCTCCTCCTCGAACTCCTTGAGGACCGGAACGGCTTCGTGATCGAGGACGACTACGACAGCGAGTTCCGTTTCCGCGGCAGACCGACACCGTCACTCAAGTCGCTGGAGAACAACCGCCGCGTGATCTATCTCGGGTCGTTCTCGAAGTTCCTCTCTGCCGGCTTGCGTATCGGATACATCGTGGCGGACGCTCCCGTCATCGCGGCGCTTCGGGCCGAACGCCATCATCGGACCAAACACCTGCCCGGTCACATACAACGTTCGCTCGCACTCTTCATCACCTCGGGTGATTACCACAAGGTGCTCCGCTCCCACCGACGACGGCTTCGGCGGAACTGGGAGATCATCACCGAGTCGATCAACACGTACCTGCCTCGCGTCGATGCTCCGTCATTCCCTCCAGGCGGCGTCAGCGTCTGGTACACCGGCCCGGAGGGGCTTGATGCCGCCGAGCTGACGGACAGGGCGCAACAACAGGGGATCCTTGTTGCGGACGGCTCGCGTTATTTTCTGCCGGGCACGGGATCACGCAACTGTCTGCGCCTGGGTTTCGGTTCCATCGACCAGAAGTCGATCGAACCCGGAATCGCTCTGCTCGGCGGAATTGCTCATCGCTTACTCGAGGAGGGCAACCGGCTCGGCGGATGAGAACCGCTGCTGCACAACCATCAGCGGGTCCCTCACATGTCTTCCTCGTAGTAGGAATCGGCGACGTTGAGTGCGGTGTCCAGCATCGTGAGTGCAGCGTCGACCTGCGCGGGTGTCACGGTGCACGGCGGGACCACATGGATGCGGTGGTAGTTGTTGAAGACCAAGAGCCCGGCCTCGCGCGCGGCCGCCATCGTCCGGCCGATTGCGGCGTTGGTACCACCGTAGGGTGAAAGCGGTTCGCGGGTCCGCCGATTCGTGACCAGATCGAGCGCCCAGAACACGCCCAGTCCTCGGACCTCGCCGATGCTCGGATGCTTTTCGGCGAGTGCCCGCAGGCCGGGTCCCAACGAGGTGCGGCCCACGAGTTCGGCGTTCTCGACGATGGCCTCTTCCCGCATGGTGTTGATCGTCGCGACGGCGGCGGCGCAGGCGAGAGGATGGCCCGAGTACGTCATGCCACCGGGGTACGGGCGTTCGGCGAATGTGTCATAGATCTTGTCTCCCAGAATGACTCCGCCCAGGGGTACGTACCCAGAGTTGACACCCTTGGCGAACGTGATGAGATCCGGTGCGACGTCGTAGTGGTCGATGGCCAGCCAGGCGCCGGTTCGGCCGAAGCCGGACATGACCTCGTCGCAGATCATGACGATGCCGTAACGGTCACAGATGTCACGGACCCCCGTGAGGTATCCGGGCGGTGGGGGCATGATCCCAGAGGTACCCGGAACGGATTCGATGATGATCGCGGCAAACGCAGCCGGGCCTTCGAATCGGATCAGGCTCTCGAGGTGCTCGAGGGCACGACCGCACTCATCTTCCTCTGTCTCGGAACGAAACTCGGATCGGTAGAGAAATGGCCCGTGAAAATGGACTGCTCCAGAGTTGCCGTAGTCGTTGGGCCACCGACGATGATCGCCCGACAGGTTGATGGTTTCCGCGGTGGCGCCGTGGTACGAGCGATATGCCGAGAGGACCTTGTAACGCCCGGTGTGCAGGCGGGCCATCCGGACCGCGTGCTCATTCGCATCCGCACCGCCGCTGGTGAAGAAGACCCGGTCCATCCCATCAGGTGAAATCTCGGCGATCAGGCGCGCGGCCTCGGCCCGCGCATCGTTCGCGTGCGCGGGTGCGATGGTGCAGAGTTTCGCGGCCTGTTCTTGTATCGCGGTGACGACCTTGGGGTGCTGGTGCCCGACGTTCGTGTAGACGAGCTGGGAGGAGAAGTCGAGGTACTCTTTTCCGTCGCCATCCCAGAGGAGGCAGCCTTCGGCGCGCTCGACGACCATGGGCTGCAACGATTTCTGGGCCGACCAGGAATGGAAGACGTGTGCCCGGTCCAATTCAAAGGTCCGTTGTGACGCACTGAGTGCGGGGGCTGCCATGGCAGAAACCTCCTGATCGGATTGGTGGATCTTGCGGTGCAATCAATGATGGGGAATGCCGTTGGCCCTGCGCCAGATCCAGATCATCCGCGATAACGAGGGGCCAGTTACACAGGCGAACCACTGCGTTAACACAAGCCCAGTACGTTACGGCTGGCCCAAGAAAATGACCATGCACGTGGCACTGGAGAAGGTGCCAGATGAAGTGAACACTGATGGACAGTTCGTCAAGTAACAAGGTCTTTCGGGCCTTTCCGAGACCAAACATGCATCTAGGAGTTTGCCGCCATGTCTGTCATGAAGTCCCCGGTAGCCGTGGTCACAGGAGCCAGCAGTGGTATCGGCGCGGCCACCGTCCGGCATCTCGTCAAGGAGGGTTTTGACGTGGTGATGGGCGCGCGAAGGATTGATCGCCTTGATGAGTTGGCAACCGAAACCGGCGCTCACCCTGTATATCTCGATGTGACCGACGTCGCATCGGTCGACGCGTTCTGTGACCGGATCCAGAGTTGTGACGTGTTGGTCAACAACGCCGGTGGAGCGCTCGGGGCGGACAGCATCGCCGATGCCGTCGAGGCCGACTGGGCCGCGATGTTCGACGTCAACGTATTGGGCGTGCTGCGCGTGACGCAGCGCCTGTTGCCTCGCCTGCGCGAGAGCGAAAACGCCACTGTTGTGACCATCGGTTCGATAGCGGGCCGCGAACCATACATCGGCGGTGGTGGCTACAACGCGGCGAAACATGCTGTGACAGCGCTTACTCGAGTGTTGCGTCTCGAACTGCTCGGGGAGCCGATCCGGGTTTGCCAGATCGATCCGGGCATGGTCGAGACGGAGTTCAGCATCGTACGTTTCGGCGGGGACGAAGATCGCGCCCAGGCCGTGTATGCCGGGGCCGACCCACTGACCGCGGACGATATCGCGGAAAGCGTTGCCTGGGTTGTCACCCGCCCGAGCCGGGTCAATGTCGACTCGATGCTCATATTGGCGCGTGACCAGACCTCGGCACAGCGAGTGCACAGGAGGACCGCATGACAACCACCAGTTCCCCGCCGACCGTTGTGCCGCCACCGACAGGTGGGCGCGGGCCCGCCGGCTCCCTTCGGCGTAGAAGTCGAGTTTTGACGCCAAAGCGTCTGCGGTCCATCGGAGTTCGATTGGCGGCCTTGTTGCTGTTTGTCGTCTTGTGGGCCGTGATCACCGCGGTGGGCGTGATCGATGAGCTGTTCCTGCCGTCCCCGGTTTCGGTATGGGATGCGTTCATCAGAGCCAATACGTGGCACCAGATTGCGCCCGGTGTCGATCGTGAAGTGCTCGGTGAGCAGAACTACTTTCTCTGGGAGCATCTGATCGCCAGTGGTCAGCGTATTGCCGCCGGCGTAGGCGTCGCGGTGATAGTCGGCCCACTCATCGGCTTCGTGATGGGGATGTCGGTTCCGGTCCGCACGTTCGTAGAGCCCTACCTGAACTTCCTGCGTGCGTTGCCTCCGCTCGGTTACATCGGACTACTCATCGTGTGGTTCGGCATCGGCGACACCTCGAAGATATGGTTGCTGTTTCTTGCCGCGTTCCCTCCCATCGCGATCGCGACGCTCAACGGTGTGACATCGGTCAAGGTAGACCAGATCAATGCGGCGAAAGCGCTGGGCGCGAACCGAACCCAAGTGCTGACCAACGTGATTTTTCCATCGACATTGCCGGAAGTGATCAACGGGATCCGAATCGCAGTCGGGTTCGCGTGGACAACGGTGGTGGCCGCTGAACTGAACAACGGGATCCCCGGTATCGGTGGACTGGCATATCTGTCCGGGACTCAGCTCAATACGCCGCTTACCATCGCCTGCATCATTGTCATCGGTTGTGCTGCACTCATTCTCGACTCCGCTATCAAATTGATCGGGACCATCGTGGTGCCGTGGAAAGGTAAGGCATGACAATCAGCTGGAAGCGTGCCGCGTTGGCTTTGGTGGCAGCGGGTGCAGTCGGAACAACGATGACCGCGTGTGTGGAGACCGGCCGCGGTGAGACGAGCCGGGCGTTGGAAACGGCCACGATATGTCCGGTCATGGTGGACGAGTCGGTCACGACCACCGCCCGGATCGGCTACCAGGACATCCCCAACGGCGACCTGATCGTCAAGGACCAGGGTTTACTCGAAGCCTGCATGCCGAACGCCGACATAACGTGGAGCAAGTTCGCCTCGGGGCAGGACGTCGTCCAGGCCTTCGGCTCCGGCAGTCTCGACCTCGGAACGCTCGGGTCGAGTCCGGCGACGATGGCGTTGTCCTCTCCGCTGAACATGCCGATCCAGGTGGTCTGGATTCAGGACATCATCGGGAAAGCCGAATCGCTGGTGGTGAGGGATCCGTCGATTAGTTCACTGGAAGGGTTGCGGGGCAAGACGATAGCGACGCCGTTCGGCAGCACATCGCACTACAGTCTGCTGGCCGCTCTCGGTGCGGCGGACATGACGGCCGACGTCACCTTGATCAACCTCAAGCCGGACGCAATGCTCGGTGCCTGGCAGGGCGGCCAGGTCGATGCAGTATGGGTGTGGGATCCGACGCTGTCGAAGCTGACGGAAACCGGTCATGTCGTCATGACCAGTGAAGATGTGGCCGCAATGGGTGCACCCACTTTCGATCTGTCAGGTGCGACCACTGCATTCACCTCGGCCAACCCCCAGTTCATAGAGATGTGGACAAAACTGCAGGATTACGCCGTCGGCCGGATCAACGCAGACCCCACCGCCGCAGCCGTTTCGATGTCTGCGCAGCTGGGCATTGCCCCGGACGCGATCACGCCACAACTCGGCGGTTACACCTACCTCTCGGCGGCCGATCAGGCCGGTCCCGAACATCTCGGTGCGGACTTCGCGCAGAATCTGGCGGGAACGGCAGAGTTTCTCCTGCAGCAAGGCACCATTGATGCCGTCAGTGCGCCGGACAAATACGCCGACGGGATCTACGCGGACGCGGTCACGAAAGTTGGGCAACCATGACCACGGCCGGCGCCGGAACCGACAACACCGATTTCAGTACCCGGATGGTTCTCACCGAAGTCCGTAAAGAGTACGTCACCGCAGACGAGTCGGTAGTCGCACTCGCGTCAACCAGTTTGACCATCGAACCTGGGGAATTCGTTTGTGTCGTCGGACCGTCCGGCTGCGGCAAGACGACGCTGTTGCAATTGTTGGCCGGGTTCGAGGCAGCGACCGACGGAACCATCATGGTCGGCAACACCCACATCAAGGGGCCAGATCCCGATCGTGGTGTCGTGTTCCAGAACTCGAATCTCTATCCGTGGTTGTCAGTGCGAAAGAATGTCGAGTTCGGGCTCAAGATGAGGGGAGTCCCGCGCGCGCAACGGGCCGCTGAAGCCGACCGGATGTTGGAACTCGTCGGCCTGGAGTTGTACGGGAACCGCAAACCGTACGAATTGTCAGGTGGTCAACAGCAGCGATGCCAGATCGCCCGTGTGTTGATCACCGATCCACGAATCATCCTGATGGACGAACCTTTCGGCGCGCTCGATGCAATGACGCGCGAGAGGCTGCAACTCGAATTGCTCGATCTGTGGCGGGAACGGCGCAAGACGGTTCTCTTCGTGACACACAGCGTCGAGGAGGCGATCTTCCTCGGCACCCGGGTCATCGTGATGGGTGCCCGTCCGGGACGGGTCATCTACGATCGCAAGATTTCGTTCAAGGGGGACGGTCGCTCCACCGGGACCGGGATCCGTTCCACGCCGGACTTCATCTCGATGCGCGACGAGGTCGCGGCCAAGATCTATGAAGCACAAGGATTGATCGGGGCGACCGTTGCGAACCACTGAGCGACATCGGCCGGCGGTGGAGGATGTGCGGAAAAGACGATCGGTCGGTGCCGGCTGGAGCATTGTGGCGCTGTGCTTGGGGATGTCGTTGGCGGCTTGTTCTGGTGGTGACTCCTCCGATGGCGGGGAGTCGTCGGGGGAGCGGTTGTCACCGGGAACGCTTGTGACGGCGCACGAGCTCACCGAATCGGCGGCCCTTCCCAGTGCCGCGCGGAATGAACGCATCACGTACATGTCCGAGAACGTTTCCGGTGAACCGATTTTGGTGTCGGGGATGGTGGCGATTCCGGATGCGCCCGCTCCGTCAGGTGGTTGGCCGGTGATCAGTTGGGCGCATGGGACAACCGGTGTGGCCGATGCGTGTGCTCCGTCGGCCGATACCCCGGATGGTCCGGTGCATGACACTGTCGAGTTGGTGAGCAAGACCCTCGACAAGTGGGTCGGCAGTGGTTATGTCGTGGTCCAGACCGACTACGAAGGTATCGGCACGCCCGGTGGTCATCCGTATATGAACGGCACCAGCGAGGCCAACGCGGTGACCGATATCGTCCGGGCGGCCAGGCAGGTCGATGACAACGTCGGCAAGGATTGGTTCGCGGTGGGGCACAGCCAGGGCGGACAGGCGGTGGTCTTCACCTCGGCGATCGGCCCGGACCGGGCGCCGGAGCTGAACTTGAAGGGCGCGGTGTCGATTGCTCCCGGCAACGGGACCGGCAAGATTCCGCAGATGGTGGCCACCGGGGATCCGTTGATGGCTCCGGGTGTGCCGTTTGTTCCGATCATTCTGCTCGGTCTGCAGGCGGTGGACCCGACGATCGTTCCCGAAGAGCTGCTGACCGATCAGGCCCGGCCGCTGCTCGAGGCCGCCCGGACCGGATGTTTGGCGGCGGTGCGGGCTGTGTCACCGATACCTGTCGATCAGATTTTTCGTGAGGGTGCGGACCTGACGCCGCTGGCGGCGAATCTGGACCGGCAGGAACTCGCGACGGTGACGCCGCAGGTGCCGACGTTGTTCGCGCAGGGGACCGCAGATGTCCTGGTTTCGGTGGCGAGTACGACTGCGGCGGTCGACGATTTCTGTTCGAAGGGATCGGACGTCGAGTTCCAGAGGTACGAGGGTGCGGACCATCGGGGCGCGATCGCGGCGTCGTATGAGGATGCAAAGGACTTCGCGACGAGAATGCTGGCCGGGGACGCGGTGAGTTCAGGGGCCTGTTGATCGGCGGCGGATTCGGGTGAATCGCGACTAGCGAGCGAATCGGTACCCGACCACAGGGCGAGAGTCGTCGGTGGTCAATTGATCGAGGCCTGACTCGGCCCGACTGGGGGACCCGTCGGCGTGGCCGGTGCCCTGACCACGGCGGGTGATGTTCGGGCCACTAACCTCTACAGGTATGCGCCCTGCTCTGGAGTCCTATGAACACCTCGCAGCCGGGAAGGTGCGGGATCTCTATTCGATCGACGAGAAAACCATGCTGATGGTCGCCTCCGACCGGATCTCGGCCTTCGACCACATCTTGTCGACACCGATCC
The DNA here is from genome assembly GCF_059553375.1 of Williamsia sp. z71. NCBI lineage: Bacteria > Bacillati > Actinomycetota > Actinomycetes > Mycobacteriales > Nocardiaceae > Williamsia > Williamsia sp. z71. The sequence goes on along the minus strand of NZ_JCANWX010000004.1, from coordinate 404,296 downwards.
CCGACAAAGGCCGCATCCTGACCGCGATGAGCGTCTACTACTTCGGGGCATTGGGCGTTCCGCATCACCTGGCGGGCGGCCCCGAGGATCCCCGGATCCCGGCGGAGTTGCTCGGCCGGGCGCTGGTGGTCAAGAAGCTCGACATGTTGCCCGTCGAATGCGTCGCCCGTGGATACCTGACCGGCTCCGGACTGCTCGACTACAACGCCACCGGAGCGGTCTGTGGGATCGAGCTCCCAGCCGGCCTGGGGGAGTCGAGCAAACTACCCGAACCCATCTTCACGCCCGCATCCAAGGCCGAGATCGGCGAGCACGATGAGAACGTCAGCTTCGAGGCGGTCGTCGCGACCGTCGGTGAAGAGCTGGCCGTGCGTCTGCGGGATCTGACCCTCGACATCTATTCACGCGGCTCGGAGCTGGCCGCGCGGCGTGGAATCATCTTGGCAGACACCAAGTTCGAGTTCGGCCTCGACGACGACGGCGCTGTGGTGCTGGCCGACGAGGTGCTCACCCCGGACAGCTCGCGCTATTGGGATGCCACGACCTACACGCCGGGTCAGGTGCAGCCGAGTTTCGACAAGCAGATCGTCCGCAACTGGTTGCTCAGCGGAGATTCCGGATGGGATCGCGCCGGTGACGAACCGCCACCGCCGCTGCCCGATGACATCGCGCAACGTACTCGTGCCCGCTACATCGAAGCGTATGAACGTATTTCAGGTCTGTCATTCGATGACTGGCCGAAGGGAGAACAGTGACCGACACCTCGCAGGATTCCGCACCCATCGTGCCGCCCGTTGCGAAACGGATCCCATTCGAGCGCACCCATCACGGTGAGACCGTGGTCGACGAGTACGAGTGGTTGCGTGACAAAGAGGATCCTGAGGTCATCGCGTTCCTGGAACAGCAGAACGAGTACACCGCTGCTCAGACCGCCGACCTCGCCGATCTGCGGGCCGACATCTATGCCGAGATCAAAAGCCGTACACAGGAAACCGATATGTCGGTGCCCACGCGCCGCGGTCAGTACTGGTACTACGCCCGCACCGAAGAGGGCAAACAGTATTCGCTGAGCGCCCGGTGCCCGATCAGCGGTCCGAACGATTGGACGCCGCCGAAAGTCGAGCCCGGACAGCCTGTTCCGGGTGAAGAGATCCTGCTCGACTCGAACGTCGAGGCCGAGGGCACCGACTTCTTCAGTCTGGGCGCACTGTCGGTGAGCGAGGACGGCACGCTGCTGGCCTACAGCGTCGACAGCACCGGCGACGAGCGATACACGATGCGGTTCAAGGATCTCCGGACCGGCGACCTGCTCGCCGACGAGATCACCAACACCGCGCCCGGTGCGCTGTGGTCCCTCGATGGCAGGCACGTTTTCTATCAGACGGTCGACGAGGCCTGGCGCCCCGATACGGTCTGGCGGCACGATCTCGGTGCCGGCACCCCTGACGTCAAGGTGTTCCACGAACCGGACGAGCAGTACTGGGTGGGTATCGGTGGCACCCGTAGCGACAAGTATCTGATGATCACCGTCGGGTCGAAGATCACCTCGGAGGTCTGGGTCCTCGACGCCGGTGACCCGACCGGTGAGTTCTCGGTGGTGTGGCCGCGCGAGGAGGGCGTCGAGTACGGCGTCGAACATGCGGTCATCGAAGACCGGGACTGTTTCCTGATCCTGCACAACGCGAATGCCGAGAACTTCGAACTGCTCGAGGCCCCGATCAGCGACCCCACCGCCACCCGCATCCTGGTGCCACACGACACCGAGGTGCGCCTGGAGGACGTCGACGCCTTCGCCGGCCAACTGGTGTTGAGCTACCGCCGGGAAGCGCTGCCGCGACTCTCGATCGCGCCGTTGACCACCGGCGAACCAGTGTTCACCGAGGTCACGTTCGACGAGGAGTTGTATTCGGCCGGTCTCGGGGCCAACCCGGAATGGGCCGCGCCACGACTTCGCATCGGGTACACGAGTTTCATCAATCCCACCGAGATCTTCGATCTCGACGTCGCGACCGGTGAGCGAACGCTGCTCAAGCGGCAGCAGGTGCTCGGCGCCTTCGATCCCGCCGACTACGAGCAACGCCGGGATTGGGCGACCGCGTCCGACGGAACCAAGATCCCGTTGTCGGTGATCCGCAGGCGCGGCGCTGAATCCGGTCCGGCCCCGACGTTGCTGTACGGCTACGGCTCGTACGAATCCAGCAACGACCCGGGCTTTTCGATCTCGCGTCTGTCACTGCTCGACCGCGGCGTCGTCTTCGTGGTCGCGCACATCCGCGGCGGCGGCGAGATGGGGCGCCACTGGTACGACAACGGCAAGACCCTGACGAAGAAGAACACCTTCACCGATTTCGTGGCCGCGGCACACCATCTCATCGACACCGGAGTCACCGACGCCGACCATCTGGTGGGAGAGGGCGGCAGTGCCGGTGGGTTGTTGATCGGCGCCGTCGCCAACATGGCGCCGGAGCTGTTCAACGGAATCCTGGCGGTGGTCCCGTTCGTGGATCCGTTGACGTCCATCCTCGATCCGTCGCTGCCGTTGACGGTCATCGAATGGGATGAATGGGGAAATCCCCTCGCCGACAAAGAGGTCTACGAGTACATGCGGTCCTACTCGCCGTATGAGAACGTCCGGCCGCTGCCGTACCCGGAGATCTTGGCGGTGACCTCGCTCAACGACACGAGGGTGCTGTTCACCGAGGCGGCCAAATGGGTTGCCCGACTTCAGGCCAACACGACCGGGGATGCCCCGATCCTGCTGAAGACGGAGATGAAGGCCGGTCACGGCGGCGTGAGTGGACGCTACAAGCAGTGGGAAGAGGTTGCTTTCGAGTATGCCTGGGTCCTGCGGCAGACCGGTGCCGTCTGACGGTCGCAGTCGCCCCGAATACCAAAGCAGCGCCGCCCGGAACTCGTCCGGGCGGCGCTGTTCTTGTTCGAGCTGGGAAAAGCTAGTGCATCATGACCGGCACCGGCTGCCCGTCCGCATCGAGCGGCTTGGCAATGGCCTTGCGGGGCAGGAAGAACGCCGGGATGAAACAGATTGCGATCAGGACAGTGACCACGATGAAGGTGCTGGCGAAGCCATCTGCCGCCTCGCTCAGGGTTTCTGCGTCCTTGAGGTTGTTGACCAGGAGCACCGAGGTGATCGCGGTGCCGATCGAACCGGCGGCCTGCTGGACCACATTCATCAGGGTTGAACCATCGGGAACCTGCTTGTCCGACAGGGTTGCCAGCGCGGCGGACATGATCGGCATCATCGTCATACCCATACCGAGACCCTGGACGAACAGCGCGATACTGAGCAGCCAGAACGAGGTGTCCGCGCCGAGGAATATAAAGAAGCCCATGCCCAGTGCGATGAGCACGATGCCAGCCATGACCAGCTTGCCCGGCCCCTGCCGGTCGGTCAGCTTGCCGGCCATCGGCATGGTCAGCATCGCGCCGAGACCCTGTGGGGCCAGCAGCAATCCGGTCATCAGGGTCGACTCGCCGCGCACGCCGATGTAGTACTGCGGGAACAACAGCGCGGCGCCGAGGAACGCGATCATGAAGAACGTCATGGTGATCACGGCCATGGACAGCTTGCTGTTCTTGAACAGACGCAGGTCGAGCAGCGGGTTCTTGTGACGCAGGGCGTGGAAGACGAACGCGATCATCAGCAGCAGACCAACGGTGGCGGAGAGCCAGACCGGGGTATCGGTGAAGTTGCCGTGTTCAGCGCTCAGCGAGATGCCGTAGAGGAACAGGGCCAGGCCTGGCGAGAGCAGGAGCAGTCCGAGGAAGTCGAATGTCGGCCGGGCCTTTTCGTCTTGCCCGGGCAGAACTGCCATGGCGTAGAAGAGGGCAATGATGCCGATCGGCACGTTGATGAGGAAGATCCACTGCCAGCTGGCGTATTCGATCAGCGCGCCACCGATGATCGGGCCCATGATCGGGCCGAGCAGCATCGGGATACCGAGCACGGCCATCACCGAACCCACGCGAGCGGGACCGGCCGCCTTGGTCAAAATCATCATTCCGACGGGCATCAGCATGCCGCCGCCCAGACCCTGCAGTACGCGGAACACGGTCAGGGAGGTGATGTCCCAGGCCAGCGCACACAGTGCCGAACCGAGGACAAAGAGCACCAGCGACGTCAGGTAGACGTTCTTGGTACCGAATCGGGCTGCGGCCCAACTGGACAGCGGGATCACGGCGGCAAGCGCCAGGGTGTAACCGGTGATGGTCCAGGCGGCTCCGGCCTGATCGGTGTCGAACTCATCCTGGAATGTGTTCTGTGCCACAGACACAACGGTGGTGTCGAGGATCGCCATGATGGCGCCGAGCACGACGACCACGGCGATTTTCAGAATTGCCGGGTCGAGCTTCTGGCTCGGCGGCGCGGCCTTATCGGTTGAGGTCATAGAGTTGCTTTCTGGAAAAGGTTGGAAATTCTGTCGTCTTTGGTCCGTCGGCGATGCCGACGCGGTTCCTTACATGGACGCCCGGTCGTCGGCGCACGAAGCGGGAGCGAGGTAGTCGCCGGCCAGCACCGGCACGAGCGCGTTGTTGAGATTGGTCCGCAGATCGACGGGTAACGCGGTGATCAGATGCCGAATCGAATCCTGGCCCCGGTAGATTGCGTCCGCAACTGCTTTTTCGCCGGCTGAGGCGAGGGACACCCGCTTGATGCGGCGGTCGAACTGGTCCTCGCGACGGATGACCAACTCGAGACCGACCAGCTTGTCGACCGCTCGTCCGGTCGCAGCAAGCGAAAGGCGCAGCTCATCGGACAGTTCGTTGACCGAGAGCGGTCGGCAGTGGCGGCTCAGGATCAGCAAAGCCTTGAAGTGGCTGAAACCGAGTTCGGTGTCGATGATCTCGTTCATCGTGTCGACGTCCATGGCTGCCATCAGGCGGGACATGAAATCGTGGACGGTCTGGAAAGCCTCGTCGACCTCCACGCCCTCGGAAGAGGGTTGTTCGACCACACCTGTTGCTGACACTGGCCAACGGTAACGCCGACGCAACTATTGATGCCAACGCAAGCAATGTGTGTTCTGTTACATACCTCCCATGGTGTGAGTGCAGTCACCGACAGTGGTGGTGAGGCGAAAGGCTTTGCGCACCATCCATCTCGGCGCAACCCGTTGACCATCTGTGGCGGCGACACTGGTGACCGTGACAGGACAACTCATCGTGTCCATCTCGGGGATCAGGACGGAAACGTTGCCGGCGGTCTCGGTCTTCACCGAGAGGCTCGCCGCGCGGGATGTACCGGTCTCGCTGCTGGTCGCCCCGCGCCTGGCGGACGGGTACCGGCTGGCCGATGACGCCGCGACCTGCGACTGGCTGCGCGGCCGGCGATCCGGCGATGATGCGATCGTGCTCCACGGCTACGACCAGGCGCCGGGTCGCCGGCGCCGTGCCGAGTTCGCGGTGCTCGGGGCGCATGAGGCCGACCTGCGGTTACTTGCCGCGGACCGGGTTCTCGAGCGAATGGGACTGCGCACGCGGATCTTTGCCGCACCTCGATGGAACTCATCGCCGGGCGCCCGCCAAGCCCTGCCCGGCCGCGGCTTTCGGACGGATCTGGGCCTGTCCTCGATGGACAATCTGGTCACCGGCCACCGCATTCGGGCTCGGGTACTCGGTATCGGTGACGGATTCGCGGCGGATGCCTGGTGGTGCCGGTTGCTCGTCGCCAACACCGCGAGGGTGGCCCGGCGCGGCGGGATCGTCAGGCTGTCCGTCGCGGCCGGGCATCTTCAGGCGTCGATGGCGGTGGGCGCTCTGATCAACTGTGTGGATCTCGCGCTGCTGCACGGAGCCCGGCCGACGACATATCGGAACCTGGAGCCGCCTGCCGCCCGGAACGCTGCCTGATCGGAGGTCCTCCGCCGGGAAGCCTGCGATCAGCCGGTAGAGTTACGTCCAGCAAACCGCAGCTGAAGAGGAGTTCCGAAGTGGCTCGAGTCGTAGTGGACGTCATGCCCAAAGCCGAGATCCTGGACCCGCAGGGGCAGGCCATCAGTGGCGCCCTGGGTCGACTCGGGTTCGCCGGGGTCGCCGATGTCCGACAGGGCAAGCGATTTGAGTTGGAGGTCGACGAAACGGTCGATGACGAGGCCCTTGACCGGATCGCCTCCGAACTCCTGGCGAACACCGTCATCGAGGACTACTCGGTGACCCGGGTACAGGGCGCATCGTCGTGACCGGAGCGCGGATCGGGGTCATCACGTTTCCCGGAACACTCGACGACATCGACGCCGCCCGGGCTGTCCGCATCGCCGGTGGCGAAGCGGTCGAGTTGTGGCACGGCGACGGCGACCTCAAGGGTGTCGACGCAGTGATCGTGCCCGGCGGATTCTCCTACGGTGACTACCTGCGGGCCGGCGCCATCGCCCGATTCGCGCCCGTGATGGGTTCGCTCGTCGAGGCAGCCGGTAAAGGTATGCCGGTTCTGGGTATCTGCAACGGTTTCCAGGTGCTGTGCGAGGCCGGGCTTCTGCCGGGTGCGCTCACCCGTAACCAGGGACTGCACTTCATGTGCCGTGACCAGTGGCTGCGCGTCGAGTCCAACACCTCGGCCTGGAGTTCCCGGTTCGAGCAGGGAGCCGAGATCCTGGTCCCGCTGAAGTCGGGCGAGGGACGTTATGTTGCCTCCGAGGCAGTACTCGACGAACTGGAGGGTGAAGGACGGGTGGTCTTCCGCTACGCCGGTGACAACCCCAACGGCTCGATGCGGTCCATCGCCGGTATCTCCAGCGCCGACGGCAAGGTTGTCGGTCTGATGCCTCACCCGGAACACGCAACCGAAGCCCTGACCGGTCCCAGCGACGACGGTCTGGGCCTGTTCTACTCGGCTCTCGACGCAGTTCTCGCCAACGCCTGAGGCACACATGGTGACAACGTCCGCCGATGCTGTCGGCCTCTGCAGTTTCATCGATGACTCCCCGTCGCCCTTCCATGTCTGTGAATCGGTGGCGAAAGTGCTGGAGGCCAACGGCTTCCGGCAACTGAAAGAGGAGCATCAGTGGCCGTCGCAGCCGGGTCGGCACTATGTGATCCGCGGCGGATCGATCGTCGCGTGGGACAGCACTGCCCGCGGTCGCAGCTTCCGGATCGTGGGTGGTCACACCGACAGCCCCAACCTGCGCGTCAAGCAGAACCCCGACCTGCGGTCTGCCGGACTGCGGATGGTCGGGTTGGAGAAGTACGGCGGCGCCTGGCTCAACAGCTGGCTCGATCGCGACCTCGGGATCTCGGGGCGGCTTGCCATCCGCGAGCCCGACGGTCTGCGTGAACATCTGATCCGTATCGACGAACCGGTCCTGCGGGTGCCGCAGTTGGCGATCCACCTCTCGGAGGACCGCGGCGGGGTGTCGCTGGATCCGCAGCGTCACGTCAACGCCGTCTGGGGTGTCGGCGCCGACGGTCCGGGATTCATGGAATGGATTGCCGCGCAAGCCGATGTGGCACTGGATCAGGTGCTCGGCTGGGAACTGATGACCCATGATCTGGCCCCCAGCCGGGTTGTCGGGGTCGATGGTGACCTCGTCAGCGCACCCCGTCTGGACAACCAGGGCACCTGTTACGCCGGTACCCGGGCGCTCATCGACGCGATCGCCGCCGAGTCGTCGGCGGCCATCCCGGTACTGGCACTGTTCGACCACGAAGAGGTCGGCAGCGGGTCGGACCGCGGTGCGTCGTCGGATCTGCTCGGTACCGTGCTCGAGCGAATTGTGCTGGCCGGTGGGGGATCTCGGGAAGACTATCTGCGGTCGATGGCGTTGAGCGCCTGCGCGTCCGGCGACATGGCCCATGCGACGCATCCGAACTATCCCGAGCGCCACGAACCGTCACATCAGATCGCCATCAACGGTGGTCCGGTGCTGAAGGTGAACCAGAATCTGCGGTATGCCAGCGATGCGGCCGGTGAAGCGTTGTTCGCGGTCGCGGCCGACAAGGCCGGGGTTCCGCTGCAGCGTTATGTCCATCGCGCCGATCTGCCGTGTGGTTCGACGATCGGTCCGCTGACCGCGACCCGCACCGGCCTCAACACCGTTGATGTCGGGGCGCCGCAGTTGGCGATGCACAGTGCCCGTGAGGTCATGGGCAGCGCCGATGTCGGTATGTACTCCGCGGCCCTCGCCGCATTCCTCGCTCCCTGACCCCCGCTCCCTGAACCCGATGATGTGCCCTTTTGGCGGCGCCCACCTGGGCTTTTGTTCGCCAAAAGGGCACATCATCGGAGTGCGGGGGAGCTCAGTACTGGCCGAGGTAGAAGCGCGCGCCCTGATCGTCGAGGCATTCGGCGGAGATGGCGTACGACTGCTGTGACGGACCATCCAGGACGGTGCCGCCGCCCTCACGCACCCGCGCGACCGCGACGTCGATGTCGTCGACGACCCACATCGGGACCGCCACCGAACGCTCCTGGCCGCCGGCGATACCGGTCATCGGGTGCATACCGTCGACCTCCCAGCCGTCATCGATGCGCCCGGGATTGAACGTCCAGCCCAGCACTCGGCCGTAGAAGTCCCGAAGCCGCTCACTGTCCGGCGTGTACAGGGTCATATACGTGAGTTCGCCGTGGCCGGTCGCGTTGAGGGGTGGACGCGGTTCCTGGCCTCTCGGCCGGTAGATCGAAAAGTCCACACCCTGGTCGTCGACGGCATCGAGTAGCTCGCCGAAGCCGAACCGCTGCACCTGATTCGGGGTGCCACCGGCCTCGATGATGGCGGACCGGGCGGCGTCGATGTCGTCGACGGCGTACACGCACTGCATGGTCGGATCGCCAGGAACCTCGTAGATCCCGAGGCGGTGGGAGAGATTGGTGACCTGGCTGGTGGCTGCGTTGAACTCCCAGCCCAGGACCGACCCGTAGAAGGTGGCGGCGCGGTCGACGTCGGTGGTCCACAGCGAGCAGTAACCGATGTCCCCACGGTGGATCTGTTCCACCTTCGCACCGGTCGTCGGCCCGGTGATCATCCATCGATGTCCGAACGGATCGACGATCACACCGGTTCGGGCACCGTGATCTTCGTAGGGTTCACGCTGGACCGTCGCGCCACCGTCGCGGGCGCGGGTGAACACCGCGTCGGTGTCGGAGACCGGCAGCATCAGTGATACCGAGACTGATTGTGGTGCAGGGGCTTTGAGGCCCAGGTCACCGAACTCGCCGGCCAGGTAGATCACGCCACCGCCGATCAGGAGTTCGGCGTGCCCGATGGTGCCGTCGTCCATCACGATCGGTTCGCCGCGCAGTCGGGCACCGAGGTTGGCGACGTACCAGTCGATGGCGGCGGCCGGATCGGCGACGGTGAGATAGGGCAGTGCCCCTGGACGTTCCACGGAGGTGAGGATCTGCGACGAAAGGTTCTCGGCCGACGGCGCAGAGCCGATGTCGGTGCTCATGGTGATTCCTTCGGGTAGTTCGAGTCCACGCTCGAGGCGGGTACGCAGGCGACGTGCGAAGTCGGCGTCGGGGGACACCGGCACGTCGGCTGTGGCCAGCACGGTGAACGGGTCGAATGAGTTCGGAGCGTTCATGACTGGCCTCCCTTCGCGATGGGCATCGTGTTGTCGGGGTAGGCCGCGCGGAAAGCCCGCTTGGCCCGGGTGAGTAGCGCTTCGGTGGCCATGACCGTGCGCCCGAGCAGTTCGGCACACTGCGGCACGGTGCAGTCGTCGACGTACCGCAGCGTCAGCACCGCGCGGTGGGTGGTCGAGAGCCGCGCGAGGGTGAACTCGGCCAGTATCCGGTCGAGGTGCACATCCCACTCGTCGCCGGCCGGCTGATCCGGAACCTCGTCCACCGGCGTCGGGGTGCGTTGCATCTTGCGCCAGTGGTCGGCCAGTTTGTGTCTGGCGATGCCGATGAGCCACGGGACCGACGGCTCGACCGAATCGTCGACTCGTGCCCGGTCCATGGCGGCCAGAAACGTGTCCGAGGTGATGTCCTCGGCGATGTTCTTGTCACCGGCCCGCCGGATCAGGTAGCCGTATACCGCGGGCAAGGCCTCGTCGTACAGAGCGAGCAGCGCAGTACCGGCCGGCGCCGGGCCGGACGGAGTGTGGGAGTTTCCACCCGCTGAGCTGCTCACATACTCATAGTCGTCGGCGGCGGGGGTTTTCCGACGCCCAACGGGGAACTTTTTACGACGGAGCGAGCAGGGAGAGGGTGGTGCCCTCCTCGAGCACGATGTATCCGTCGACCACGGCAGGCCGCCCGCCGACCACCGATCGCTGCCACGCGACGGTGCCCGTGGTGAAGTCGTAGGCGGTCAGCTGGGAGTTGGCACCGAACACGATGATGTTGCCGCCCTGCCCGATGCAGCCGAGGATGTCGATGTTGGCGGAGGGCTCCATCGGATCGCTGCGGGGGAGCTCACCCAGTTTGTCCGCCGAGACGATGTCGAGAACCGAACGCGTGCCGTCCTTGCGGGCAAAGGAGACCGTGGAACCGCAGGGCCGGGCGCCGACCTTCGACAACTCCGGGTCGGTGACCTGCCATAGCCGGGTCTTCTGTTGTGGGTCGAACGCGGCGTAGGTGCCCTGGGTCTGGAAGACCTGCTCGCTGCCGGCCCCCGTCGTGATGGGCAGGGTGGACCGGCCCGGTACCAATTGCTGCTTGTCGTTGTCCGATGTCCGGGTGCCGTCCGGTCGGAGGAACTCGACGCGCTGGGCTCCCCGCTCCGAGAACTGCGCCGCGATGCCGGTCGGGTAGACCACCAGATCGCAGGCGCATCCGAACAGGTCGTCGCCGGTGTCCGGGTCGATGAGATGCTGTGTGCCGTCGGACGCCCGGACGATGGCGACGGTGCCGTTCACCTCGACCGTGGCGGCGCCGGCGAAGGTGCGGGCCCAGATCTCGGTGCCGTTCGGCGAGTTGCGGCTCACCTGGTACCCGGAGCTGTTGACGCGTAGGAAGTCGGGCCCGTATCCGGTGACGGTCTCAGTGTTGTCGAGGGCGGAGAGAGAGCCGAGTTCTCCGGTGTCCAGGTCGGCGATATAGAAACCGTCCGGACGATCTGCCAGGCGCACCGCGCAGCCGACCTGACCCTTGCCGTTGATCGCGCAGGTGCCCAGCCCGGCGTCGATCGGCTGGGCCCAGAGTCGTCGGCCGTCGCGGCGATCGATGGCGAGATAGGTGGTGCCGTCTCCGGACGGATAGGAGATCAGCCAGGTGTCGTGATGGGTGCCCGCGACCAGGGGTGTGGCGCCGGAACCGTACGTGCGCATGTCGCTGAGGTCGAGGCTCCATCGCTCCGCGGGTTCGCTCCGATACGACCGGAGCGTGCCGCCGTCGTATTCGGACGTGTCTTCGGGCGGCGTATCCATCGCGAACACCGCTCCGACCGTGACCGCCATGACGATCGACAGCAGAAAGACGACGAATCCGATTCCGGGGGTGGACCGGCCGTTGAGCATGACGCCCATCCAATCACGCCGGTTCAGCTCGCCAGGGACCTGCGGTGGTCGCGGGGGCTGATGCCCCGAACCCGCTTGAAGGCGGCGCTCAACGCGTAGGCGCCGCTGTAGCCGACCTGCGCCGCAACGGCATCGAGCGTGAGGCCTCCGTCGGCCAGGAGGTCGGCTGCGAGCGACAGGCGCCATTCGGTGAGATACGCCATCGGCGGTTCGCCGACGAGTTCGGTGAACCGCTTGGCCAGCACGGCCCGCGACACCGAACACCGGGCGGCCAGGGCGGCCACGGTCCACGACTGCTCAGGATTGTTGTGGATCAGGCTCAGTGCTCGACCCACCGCCGGATCCGACTCGGCGGCAATCCAATTCGATCCCGCCGACTCGGTGGTGGAGAACCAGGTGCGCAACGAGTCGATCAGGACGAGGTCGAGAAGCCGGTCGAGCATCACCTCTTGTCCCGGGGCGTCCCGCAACATCTCGGCCGCGAGAAGCTCGATCAGCGGAGAGTTGTTGTCACGCAAAATGATCAGTCGGGGGAGCGCGTTCAGCAGCCTGGTCGACACCTCGCCGGCCACACCGTAGGCGCCGACCAGCGAGACCGATTCACCATTGACGCTGTTGCCCCAACTGCGGATGCCGAGGCGCATCTCGTCGGCCAGTTCGGCACCGTCGTCGCCGACGCAATGCTGGCCTTCTTCGATGATGGCGGTGGTCGCAGAGGTGCCGTCGCCATAGGTGTACGGGTCGGGTCCGCGGATGATCGCGACATCGCCGCGATGTACGTCCGCGTGCTCTCCGTCGTCGAAGTCGATGGCGGCGGTCCCGGACACGGTCACCACCACCGTCAGTGGGGCCTTGTCCTCGATTCGGACGGACCAGGGCGGCGACATCACCACCCGCAACAAGAACGCGTCTTTCGCGCGGGGTCCGTTGAGCACACTGCCAAGCGCATCCACAAGACGATTGAACATGAAAGCGAGCGGATAAACCATGGAAACGCTCGTATTCATCGCCTGTACTGGTTCACATGACAAATACAACGGAAACCCGAGAACAACGTCCCGTCCTGGTGGTCGGTGCCACCGGCAAAACCGGTGCGCGAGTGACAGATCGACTCGACCGCGCCGGAGTGCCGGTCCGGCGGGCCAGTCGTACCTCGGCCACGCATTTCGATTGGACCGACCGCGGTACCTGGAAACCCGCGCTCGAAGGTGCCGGCGCTGTGTACATCACCTATCAACCCGACCTGATCGTGCCGGACTCCGTCGATGACATCACCGCCTTTGTCGCTGCGGCCGACGACGCCGGTGTCGACCGGCTCGTCTTGTTGTCCGGGCGTGGCGAGCCCGAGGCGAAGGCGTGTGAAGAGGTGGTCCTCGGGGCCGGAACACCCGCAACCGTGTTGCGGTGCAGCTGGTTTGCCCAGAACTTCAGTGAGGCCTTCTTGGTCGACGATATTCGCGGCGGCGAGGTGGTGCTGCCGGTCGGACCGGTCGGTGAGCCGTTCCTCGACGCCGACGACATCGCCGACGCCGCGCTCGAAGCGCTGACCGGGACCGGCCACACCGGACGGGTCTACGAGCTGACCGGCCCGCGGTTGCTCACCTTTGCCGACGCCACCGCCGAGATCGCCGGCGCACTCGGCCGCGACATCGCGTTCGTGTCGGTCTCCGACGTCGATTATCGCAGCGCGCTGCTGGCCGCCGGAATCGGTCAGGAGTACACGGACATGGTGATGGCGCTGTTCGGAACGCTGTTCGACGGGCGCAACGAATCGGTGACCGACGGTGTCCGCGAGATCCTCGGACGCGCACCCGGCGACTTCTCCGATGTGGTGAAGAGGGCGGCATCACAGGGAGCCTGGTCATGACCGTGGTTCGCGAATCGCTACTCGTCCTCGGAGTGGTGGCGGTCGGTCTGATGGCCGGTCTCTATGCCGCCTTTGCCATCGCCGTGATGCCTGCGCTCAGACGCGTCGACGATGCGTCCTTCGTGTCGGTGATGCAGCGGATCAACGTGGCCATCGTCAATCCGCTGTTTCTGCTGGTGTTCTTCGGCGGTCTGGGCTTCACGGTGGTCGCCGCGGTCCTCTACCGCGACCACGCGATGCTGTGGTGGATCGTGGCCGGCGCGGTCCTCTACGGACTGACGCTGATCACCACGATCGCCTTCAACATCCCGCTCAACAATCAGATCGCCGCCGTCGGCGACCCGGAGCGGATCAGCGATCTGCGCGCGGTCCGAGAAGCGTTCGAGGGGCCGTGGGTGCGCTGGAACATCGTCCGGGCGGTGCTCGACACCGGCGCGCTGACGGTGCTCATCACCGGTCTGGTGTCTCGTTAGCCGGGTGGGGGCGGGGTCGGAGAACCCGGAGCCGTCCATCGTTCACTCGGCGCGCGGGCGCAGCGCTCTGCGACCGGATTCCTGCTGGTGTGGCACTCCAAACCATCCGCGATCGGATAAAACTCATCGCGATCGAAGGACGGGTGTCCCGTTCGCTGACGGCGTATCGAACATCGATACCCCGCGTAAGCTGCGGTGTTGATGGGTTGGTAGGTCTGAAAACGGGCCTTCGGGTCGAACAGGGTGAGACATCTGCGGTGCCGGTGACCTGCGGCCATTAGAGTGGAGCCAAGGCTGCTGAGGCCGACGCATCGACGTCGCTCTCGGTATATGCCCACCCTGGGGAGATCGACGCCGGTGGACCAGTCAGACTGGGACATGAAGCTTAGGCCGAGCTCGACCCATTGAAACGTAAGGGAGAACAATGTTCGAACGGTTCACCGACCGCGCTCGTCGGGTTGTAGTCCTGGCTCAAGAAGAAGCGCGGATGCTCAATCACAACTACATCGGTACCGAGCACATCCTGCTGGGTCTGATCCACGAGGGCGAAGGCGTTGCCGCCAAGTCGCTCGAGTCGCTGGGAATCTCGCTCGAAGGCGTACGCAGCCAGGTCGAGGAGATCATCGGCCAGGGTCAGCAGGCGCCGTCCGGGCACATTCCTTTCACTCCCCGCGCGAAGAAGGTCCTCGAACTCTCGCTGCGTGAGGCGTTGCAGCTCGGCCACAACTACATCGGCACCGAGCACATCCTGCTCGGCCTCATCCGCGAGGGCGAGGGCGTGGCAGCTCAGGTGCTGGTCAAGCTCGGCGCCGATCTCAATCGGGTGCGTCAGCAGGTCATCCAGCTCCTCTCGGGTTACCAGGGCAAGGAGCCCCAGGAAGCCGGCACCGGCGGTCGCAGCACCGAGGCGGGCACGCCGTCGACCTCGCTGGTCCTCGATCAGTTCGGTCGCAACCTGACCGCAGCTGCCGCCGAGGGCAAGCTCGACCCGGTCATCGGGCGCGAGAAGGAAATCGAACGCGTCATGCAGGTGCTGAGCCGCCGCACCAAGAACAACCCGGTGCTCATCGGTGAGCCCGGCGTCGGCAAGACCGCCGTCGTCGAGGGCCTGGCCCAGGCGATCGTGAACGGCAACGTTCCCGAGACGCTCAAGGACAAGCAGCTCTACACCCTCGACCTCGGGTCGCTGGTTGCCGGCAGCCGCTACCGCGGTGACTTCGAAGAGCGCCTCAAGAAGGTTCTCAAGGAGATCAACACCCGCGGCGACATCATCCTGTTCATCGACGAGCTCCACACGCTCGTCGGCGCAGGTGCTGCCGAAGGTGCCATCGACGCGGCCAGCATCCTCAAGCCGAAGCTGGCCCGCGGTGAGCTGCAGACCATCGGTGCGACCACCCTCGACGAGTACCGCAAGTACATCGAGAAGGACGCCGCTCTCGAGCGTCGGTTCCAGCCGGTGCAGGTCGGCGAGCCGAGTGTCGAGCACACCATCCAGATCCTCAAGGGTCTGCGGGACCGCTACGAGTCGCATCACCGCGTGTCCATCACCGACGGCGCGCTGGCTGCTGCCGCGACCCTGGCAGACCGGTACATCAACGACCGGTTCTTGCCGGACAAGGCAATCGACCTGATCGACGAGGCGGGCGCCCGGATGCGTATCCGCCGGATGACCGCACCGCCAGACCTGCGTGAGTTCGACGACCGGATCGCCGATGCTCGCAAAGAGAAGGAATCGGCGATCGACGCCCAGGACTTCGAGAAGGCCGCGAACCTGCGCGACAAGGAAAAGCAGCTCGTCACCGAACGCGGCGAGCGTGAAAAGCAGTGGCGCAGTGGCGACATGGACATCGTCGCCGAGGTCGATGACAACGAGATCGCCGAGGTCCTCGGTAACTGGACCGGTATCCCCGTCTTCAAGCTCACCGAGGAGGAGACCACCCGTCTGCTCCGGATGGAGGATGAGCTCCACAAGCGGATCATCGGTCAGACCGAAGCGGTCAAGGCTGTCTCCAAGGCGATCCGCCGTACCCGCGCCGGTCTGAAGGACCCCAAGCGCCCGTCCGGTTCGTTCATCTTCGCCGGCCCGTCCGGTGTCGGTAAGACCGAGCTGTCCAAGGCCTTGGCGAACTTCCTGTTCGGCGAAGACGACGCGCTCATCCAGATCGACATGGGCGAGTTCCACGACCGGTTCACCGCGTCGCGGCTCTTCGGTGCCCCTCCCGGGTACGTCGGCTACGAAGAGGGCGGCCAGCTCACCGAGAAGGTGCGCCGCAAGCCGTTCTCCGTGGTGCTCTTCGACGAGATCGAGAAGGCACATCAGGAGATCTACAACACCCTCCTGCAGGTGCTCGAGGACGGCCGTCTCACCGACGGTCAGGGTCGTACGGTCGACTTCAAGAACACCGTGCTGATCTTCACCTCGAACCTCGGTACGAGTGACATCTCCAAGGCCGTGGGTCTGGGCTTCTCGCAGTCCAATGCGGAGGGCTCGAATTACGAGCGGATGAAGCAGAAGGTCAACGACGAACTCAAGAAGCACTTCCGTCCCGAGTTCCTCAACCGTATCGACGACATCGTCGTGTTCCATCAGCTCACCAAGGACGAGATCATCAAGATGGTCGACCTGATGATCGCCCGCGTCGAGAAGCAGTTGAAGAACAAGGACATGGATATCGAACTGACGGAGAAGGCCAAGAGCCTGCTCGCCAAGCGTGGTTTCGATCCCGTCCTGGGTGCCCGGCCGCTGCGTCGCACCATCCAGCGCGAGATCGAGGATCAGCTGTCGGAGAAGATCCTGTTCAACGAGATCGGTGCCGGCGAGATCATCGTCGTCGATGTCGAGAACTGGGATGGCGAAGGCGACGGCGACGAAGCCAAGTTCACCTTCAAGGGTTCGAAGAGGCCGATCGAGCTTCCCGACACCCCGGTGGAACTGGCTAAGACAGGCGACTCCGAGAAGTAGTCGATACAAAGTAAGGGGCGCAGCCACGAAAGTGGTTGCGCCCCTTCTTTGTTGTCGACCGAAGTGGTATTGAGCCGAGTCTTGCGGGTTACTTGTTTGCGGCGTCGTGGTCGCGGCCGGCGAGCAGAAGCGTGATGGTGAGCTCCAGGCGGTTGGTGACGTCGGTGGCCGAGGCCCGGCGGGTCAGCCACTGCACCAGGTTCGACATCCAGACGTCGGACACGACGCGGGCGATCTTCAGATCGAGATCGGCGGGTTCGCCTTCGACCATGGCATTGGCGAGCAGTCGGTCGATGATGTTCGCGACCTTGTCGACCTCGGCGGAGGCCGATGCGTCGGCGAACATGAATGCGCGGGTCATCGCCTCGGTCAGCAGCGGATCACGCTGCATCGCAAGGGTGATCATGTCCAGGACGTGGCGCAGACGCTCGAGTGGCGTGTCGCCGCGGAGTCGGGTCTTGTCGGCGCGGGCCTCGACGGCCTCGAACTCGCGGGCCAGGGCGGTGACGAGCAGATGCACCTTGGACGGGAAGTACCGGTACAGGGTTCCCACGGCAACGTCGGCGCGGTCGGCGACAGCGCGCATCTGTACCGCGTCGTAGCCGCCTTTGGAGGCGAGGGCGAGCGTCGCGTCGAGGATGCGGCGGCGACGTTCACGCTGGGCGTTGGAGCCGAGGTCGACCTCGGTACCGACGGCAGCGTCGCCGACCGAACCGCTGGTGGGATTCGGGCTTGCCATCAGTGGACTGACCTCTTTCGTCTTTTGCGCCTCGGGGGCCCGGGTTTTCTGTCGGATGACCGTTATTGCAAGTGGCCAACTACACGTTAATCGCTGCTGCCGAAAATGCGATTTGGGTGCCGCGTGCCCCGGCCCCTTCCATTCTGCCGTCTCGAACGTGCAATATTAGAACAGGTTCTACTACGCACCGACAACTCCGAGTAGTCAGGATGTTCAGGCCCATGACGATCGCTACCACTCAAGAACATACCGCTGTGGCCGATGCAATTGGTCAATGGTCCAAAAAGGTGTCGGCGATCACCTCGGTCCGGGCGGCCGAGCCGGGATCCGACGTCCAGGCCGATGCCTGGCCTGCGCTGTTCCCCGAACTCGCCGGTCTCGGGGTGTTCGCGGCGGCCGTGCCGGAGAGCCAGGGCGGAATGGACGCGATGTTCATCGACCTCGCCGTCATGCTCGAACAAACGGGTTACGGCCTCGTTCCCGGTCCGGTGGCAGGAACGGCTGTCGGCGCACTGTTGGCCGCGGTGGCAGGTGTCCCGAACGAGAACGCGTTACTCGGACAGTTGCTGGCGGGGGAGGTCGGGGTCGCCATCGCAACGGGTGTGCTCACGGGCGGTGACATGGCGTTGTCGACCGAAGCCGAACGCGGAGTCCTGTCGGCCGACGGTGACCTCGGACTGGTGACCGGATACGCCGACGGAGTGGCCCTGCTGGCGCCGGTGGACATCGCGGGAAGTCGGCGGTGGGTGCTGCTGGAACCGAAGACCCCGGGTGTGGTCGGCGAGCGGGTTGAGGCCCTCGACTTCTCGATGGACCTCGCGCGGGTCCGGTTCGAACAGGTTCGGATCCCGGCCCACGAGGTCTTGCATGTCTCGGACTCGTTTGTGCGGGCCACGATCATCGCCGGGATCGCCGCTCAGGCGGCCGGAGTCGCCCGCTGGTGCCTCGACACCGCCGTCGAGTACGCGAAGGTGCGCGAACAGTTCGGGTCGCCGATCGGGAGCTTTCAGGCCGTCAAACACATGTGCGCGGAAATGCTCTGTCGCAGCGAACTGGTTGGTGCCGCGGCCTGGGACCTCGCCGAGGCCATCGACGAATTGACCGAGGCCGAGGGCGCCAATCGCGAGGCTGCGACCGTGCAGCTGGAGATCAGCGCCGCGGCGGCCGCGGCGGTGGTCGCCGAACTGGCCGTGGCCAACGCCAAGGACTGCATCCAGGTGCTCGGCGGAATCGGGTTCACCTTTGAGCATGACGCGCATCTCTACCTGCGCCGAGCGTTGGCCTGGCAGGCCCAGCTGGGCGGTCCCGGCCGGTGGCGCATGCGGGTCGCCGAGCTGAACCGGGCGGGGATCCGGCGGACGTTCACGATCGACCTGGGGGACGCCGAGCGTGACCGTCCGCAGGTGCGGGAGCAGGTGGAGTCGATTGCGGCCGCACCGGACCGGCGCCGGGCGCTCGCGGCAGGCGGATATCTGACGCCGCACTGGCCGGCGCCGTACGGCCTCGGTGCCGACGCGTCTCACCAGGTACTCATCGATTCCGAGCTCGAACGCGCAGGAGTTCGACGGCCGGATCTGGTGATCGCCGGCTGGGCGATCCCGACGATCGTCGCGCACGGTACCGATGCGCAGCGCGAGCGGTTCGTGAAGGCGACCCTCGATGGCGAATTGCTGTGGTGCCAGCTGTTCTCCGAGCCGGGCGCGGGTTCGGACCTCGCCTCACTGCGGACCCGGGCCACCAAGGTCGACGGTGGCTGGCGGTTGCAGGGGCAGAAGGTCTGGTCGTCGCACGCACACGAGGCCGATTGGGCCATCTGCCTGGCCCGGACGAACCCTGATGTCCCCAAGCACAAGGGCATCACCTACTTCCTGGTCGACATGAAGTCGGACGGGATCCAGACGCGGCCGCTCCGCGAGTTGACCGGTCGGTCCCTGTTCAACGAGGTCTTCCTCGACGACGTTTTCGTCCCCGACGACTGTGTGGTCGGGGAGGTCGACAACGGCTGGCGGCTGGCGCGCACCACGTTGGCCAATGAACGGGTGGCGATGGGTGGCTCGGCCCTGGGCAAAGAAATGGAAGCGCTACTCGAGCAGGTCGGTGACACGATCCTGACCGATGCTCAGGCCGAACAGCTAGGCGACCTCATCGTGCAGGCGCAACTGGGACAGGTACTGGATCTGCGGACGGTCCTCGGGTCGATCAACGGGACGGATCCGGGGGCGGTCGCCGGCGTCCGCAAGCTCATCGGGGTACGGCATCGGCAATCGGTACCCGAGTTCGCCCAGCAGCTCCGCGGTACCGAAGGTATGGCGTTGTCCCCGGCTGCCGACACATTCCTGCTGAACCGGTGCCTGTCGATCGCGGGCGGCACCACGCAGATCTTGCTCACGGCCACGGCCGAGCGCCTGCTGGGTCTGCCCCGGTAGCTCGTTCCGCGGCTTCGCCCAAGTCCGAAACGGACACCGTGTTCGTCTGATACAACTAGAACAAGTTCTAATTCTTCGGAGGGGTGTAGAACGTGGATTTCACGCTGGATTCCACCGCCCAAACTGTGAGCGATGTCATGGGCTCGGTGCTCGAACGGCACGAGACGGCCTGGGACGCAGATCTGACAGATCGCGGCGGGTTCGAGACCTCGTTGTGGTCGGCGCTCGGTGGCGGTGGCGTGCTCGCGCTGCCGTTGCCCGAGAGCCAGGGCGGTGATGATGTCGGTGTCGACGGGCTGATACCCGTCGCCACCTCCTTGGGTCGGTCCGCGGCCGTGACACCCGCCATCGGGACCCTGATCTCGGGCCTGGCGCCGTTGGCCACCCGGGCTCCCGATGCGGCGGCCGCGCTCGGTGCCGCGGTGCAGGCGGGCGGTTGGCTGGCCGCCGCGATCAACGAACCGGGCGCCGCCATGACGGCCACCCCGCACACCTCGGTGTCGGGCGGGAAGCTCACCGGAACCAAAACCGGTGTGCTGCATGCCGACGGCGCGAGCGCCTTGATCGTCGCCACCGACGCGGGTGTTGCCATCGTGTCCGCCGACGCCCCGGGAGTGACCGTTGTCCGGACGACCTCGTCGTCCGGATGGGGCGAGTACACAGTCCGATTCGACAATGTGCCCGTCGAGACCGTCGTCGAGGGCGATCCGGAGTGGTTGACAGCGCACCACGCGCTGGGCATCGCCGCCTACGCCGATGGACTGGTCGCCGGTGCGATGAACCTGACGGCCACCCACGTCACCGAGCGCATCCAGTTCGACAAACCACTCGGGACATTCCAGGCCGTGCAGCAGCAGCTCGCCGACATCTACGTGGTGGCCCGGTCGATGACATTGGCAACCACGGCCGCCGGCTGGCGGTTGTCCGAAGGTCTTGATGCGGGGACGGATCTGGCGGTGGCGACGTACTGGCTGGCGCAGGAGATCCCGGCGACGATGCGGACGATGGTCCACCTGCACGGTGGTATCGGCGTCGACCTCACGTACCCCCTGCACCGGTACTTCTCGATCGCCAAAGACCTGGCTCGTCTGGTCGGCGGACCCACCAGTCGTCTCGATGCACTGGCCGAGCAGGTAGAGGCAGGAGCGTAAACCTGATGTTCATCGATCTCACCCCGCAGCAGCGCGATCTGAAACAAGAGTTGCGCGAATACTTCTCGACGCTGATCTCCGACGAAGACGCGCAAGTCATGCTCACCGAGCGGCACGGTCCCACCTATCGCAAGGTGATCCGTCAGATGGGCAAGGACGGCTGGCTCGGCGTCGGATGGCCAAAAGAATACGGCGGCCGAGGTTTTGGCCAGATCGAACAGCAGATCTTCGTCAACGAGGCCGCGCGGGCGGACGTCCCGTTGCCGTCGGTGACATTGCAGACGGTCGGCCCGACGCTGCAGCTCTATGGGACCGACGAGCAGAAGCTACGGTTCCTGCCCGCGATCCTTGCCGGCGAGGTCCATTTCGCCATCGGCTACACCGAACCGGACGCCGGTACCGACCTCGCGTCACTCAAGACCACCGCGGTACGTCGCGGGGACGAGTTCATCGTCAACGGGCAGAAGATCTTCACCACCGGCGGGCATGATGCCGACTTCGTGTGGCTCGCCTGCCGCACCGACAAGGACGTGGCCAAGCACAAGGGCATCTCGATCCTGATCGTCGACACCACCGACCCCGGTTACAGCTGGACCCCGATCATCACCGCCGATCACGCCCATCACGTCAACGCCACCTACTACTCGGATGTGGTGGTGCCGGCGAACATGGTCGTCGGTGAGGTCAATGGCGGATGGCGCCTGATCACCACGCAGCTCAACCATGAGCGCGTCATGCTCGGACCCGCCGGACGACTCGACGGACTCCTCGCAAAAATCACGGAATGGGCGCAGCGGCCGGGGCCTGACGGCACCGTTCCGGCAAAGCATGCGGACGTGAAACGTGCTCTGGCAGAACTGCATGCCTATTACCGGATCAATGAACTGCTCAACTGGCAGGTGGCGGCGGGCGGTGACTCGATCTCGATGGCGGACGCCGCGGCAACCAAGGTCTTCGCCACCGAACGACTGCAGCACGTCCACCGGTTGATCGACGAGATCCTGGGCAGGCACGGGGATTTCTCCGACCCGCAGACCGCGGCCCTCGCCGACTGGTTCGACGTCCAGGCCAAACGAAATGTCGTGATCACCTTCGGCGGCGGTGTCAACGAGGTGATGCGGGAGATGATCGCGACCGCCGGGCTCGGCCTGCCCCGTGGAAAGCGCTGAGAGGAGTCCTTGCATGACAACTGTTGACGCGTCGGCGATCATCGCGGCCACCGACCGGGTCCGGGCCGCAGGAACCAGCGCTCCGGTCGCCGGACGTGACCCCATCAACACGGCCATGATCAACAACTGGACCGAGGCCATCGGGGATGCCAACCCGATCTATGTCGATGACGAGGCCGCGCGTGGGGCCGGTTACGACGGCATCGTGGCACCTCCGGCGATGGCTCAGGTCTGGACGATGCGGGGCTTGACCGGGTCGCGCGCCGACGACGACCCGCTCGGTCGGGTCACGCAGATTCTGGACGAGGCGGGGTACACGTCCGTCGTCGCGACCAATTGTGATTCGACCTATCACCGGTACACGAAGCCGGGTGAAGAGGTCACCATCGAGGCTGCGCTGACAGATGTGGTGGGGCCCAAACAGACCGGGCTCGGTGAGGGCTGGTTCTTCACCACCAGGAACACCTGGAAGGTCGGCGATGAAGTCGTCGCCGAGATGGACTTCCGGATCCTCAAGTTCCGGCCGCCTGCCAAAGACGCTGTGTCGGTCCGGGATCCTGGGCCCGCTGTCGCCGACAGTGCGGTGATCTCGTCGCTCAGTTCACCGACGTCCGGCTTTGATCCGGCAAAGATGATGCGCCCCACACCTTCTCTGGACACCCTGTTCTTCTGGGATGGTGTGCGCGAGCACGAGTTGCGCATCCAGAAACTCGAAGACGGGTCGCTGCGCCATCCGCCGGTGCCGGCGATCTGGAAGACCAAGGGTGAAGACACCGACTTCGTGGTCGCCGCCGGCCTGGGCTCCGTCTACAGCTATGTGGTGCACCATGCACCGAAGGTTCCGGGCCGGGAGTTGCCGTTTGTCGTCGCGTTGGTCGAACTCGAAGAAGGAGTACGGCTTCTGGGTGAGCTGCGCGGGGTCGATCCCGCGCAGGTCGAGATCGGACTTCCGGTACGTGTCGAGTTCCTCGACTTTCCGGCCGCTGATGGTGCAGATGCCTGGACGTTGTATGCGTGGCAGCCGGCTGGGACAGGAGTGAAGTCATGAGTGTTCCCGTCACCCCGCCCGCCGTTGCCGTCGGCCTGGAACTGCCCGGTCTCACGGTGAACGCGACGCCTACGTTCGTGGTCTCGACGGCCTTGGCCACCAGGGACTTTCAGGATGTCCATCACGATCGCGACCTGGCTCATCAGAAGGGTTCGAAGGACATCTTTGTCAACATCCTCACCGACACCGGACTGGTGCAGCGGTACATCACCGACTGGGCGGGGCAACGCGCACAGATCCGGTCGATCAAGCTGCGGCTGGGTGTTCCCTGGTACGCCTACGACACGTTGACGCTCGCCGGCACCGTGAGCGCGGTGGACGACGATCTGGTGACCGTCGACGTGGTGGGCAAAGACAGCCTGGGCAATCATGTGACGTCGGTGGTGACGCTGGTGATGGACCACACGAAAGTCCCTGCTCCGGCAGGGAAAAGCGAAGCGGAAGTGGGCCGATGAGCGGACTGTCCGGCAAGGCGGCGATCGTCGGTATCGGCGCCACCGACTTCTCCAAGAACTCGGGACGCAGCGAATTGCGACTCGCCGCCGAAGCGGTGACCGCCGCACTCGCCGACGCGGGCCTGACACCGGCGGACGTGGACGGGCTGGTGTCATTCACCATGGACACCAACACCGAGATCGCGGTCGCCCGCGCCTCGGGTATTGGTGAGCTGAAATACTTCTCCCGCATCCACTTCGGTGGGGGAGCGGCGTGTTCCACCGTGCAGCAGGCGGCGATGGCGGTGGCCACCGGGGTTGCGGATGTGGTGGTCGCCTACCGGGCCTTCAACGAACGGTCAGGGATGCGGTTCGGGCAGGTGAACACCTCGCTGGTCGCGCAGGACAACTCGTCGGGCACCGACAACGCCTTCAGCTACCCCCACGGACTGAGCACCCCGGCCGCGTTCGTGGCGATGGTTGCCCAGCGGTACATGTACGAATACGGCGCCACCAGTACGGACTTCGGGCAGATCGCGGTCGTCGATCGAAAGCATGCCGCCGTCAACCCGGAAGCCTTCTTCTACGGTAAGCCCATCACGCTCGACGACCATCAGAACTCGCGGTACATTGCCGAGCCCCTGCACCTTCTCGATTGCTGCCAGGAATCCGATGGTGGTGTGGCGATCGTGGTGGTGTCGGCCGAGCGGGCCAGGGATCTGCCGCACACCCCGGTTGTCGTTGCCGGTGCGGCGTCCGGCAGTGGTGAAAACCAATACATCATGACCAGCTACTACCGCGACGACATCGCCGGACTCCCCGAGATGGGCCTGGTGGGCAGGCAGTTGTGGGAGCAATCGGGTCTTCGCCCCGAAGACATGGACGTCGCGATCCTCTATGACCACTTCACCCCGTACACGCTGATGCAACTCGAGGAGCTCGGGTTCTGTGGTCGCGGTGAGGCGAAAGACCTTGTCCGCGAGCCCGGTGCGCTCGAGGTGGGTGGTCGGCTGCCGCTCAACACCCATGGTGGGCAGCTGGGGGAGGCGTACATCCACGGAATGAATGGCATCGCAGAAGCTGTCCGGCAGTTGCGGGGTCAATCGGTCAATCAGGTCGACGGGGCAGGTGCGGTGGTGGTCACAGCCGGAACCGGCGTCCCCACCAGCGGTCTCGTCCTCACCGCATAGTTCGTGCCCAGTTCTCGTCGCAAAGGAGATTTCTCAGATGGCTTTCAACCTCGCCGATGTATTCGAGACTGTCGCCGATTCGGTTCCCGACCGAATCGCGTTGACCTACGAGGGTGTCGACCACAGCTACCGCCTGCTCGAGCGTGAGTCGAATCAGGTCGCGCACATGCTGTCCGCCGCGGGAATCTGTGCCGGCGAGCATGTCTCGCTGTTCCTCAAGAACAGCCTGGAGCACGTCACCACGATCCTCGGTGTCATCAAGTTGCGCGCCGTCCCCATCAACATCAACTATCGATACACCCCGGCGGAGTTGCTCTACATCTTCGAGAATTCCGACTCGGTGGCGATCGTCGTCGAAGAGCTCGAACACCAGGAGAACCTGGCACAGATCGTCGGACAGATCCCGACGCTGCGTACGGTGCTGGTGATCGGTGAGGTGTCCCAGGCCTTGACCGATGCGGCGGCGCAGGCCGGAGTGACCATCGCTCCCTTTGCGCCGGAGGGATATTCGGATGAGCGCGACTTCGAACCCCGGACCGGCGATGAGCTGTGGGTTCTCTACACCGGCGGCACCACCGGCTACCCCAAAGGTGTGATGTGGCGGCACGACGATTTCTTCCACAAGCCGTTGTCGGGCGGTAACCCCTACGAGGACAACAACCCGCGTAAGAATCTCGGCGAAGTGGCCGCGGCGGCGAAGGAATTCCCGGAACTGGCGTTCCTGATCGCGGCGCCGTTGATGCACGGTGCGGCGCTGTACTCGCTGTTCACGTTCTTGACCCTGGGCGCCCGGCTGGTGTTGATGCGAGCATTCGACCCCGAAAAAGTGGTGCGCTCCATCGAGTCCGACAAGGTCAACGTGATCTTGATCGTCGGCGACGGCATGGGCTCCCCGCTGGCCGATGCAATGAACAAACTGAAGGACGAGGTCGACATGTCGGCCCTGTTCTCGATTACCTCCGGCGGTGCGGTCTGGTCGGTCGGTGTGCGGGATCGAATGGTCGCGGCAAAGCCGGAGTTGTTGCTGCGCGACAACTTCGGGGCCTCGGAATCCGGAAACGACGGTGCCTTCGAGGTTCGGGAGGACGGCACGCTGGCTATGCCGCCGTCGCCGAAGATGACCGTGCTCGACGAAAAACTGGAGCCGATCGAACCGGGCTCCGGCGAGGTGGGGATGATCGCGCGAATCGGTAACGTGCCGTTGGGTTACTACGGCGACGAGGAGAAGTCGGCGCGAACGTTCCCCACGTTGCCGGATGGCACCAGGGTGTCGGTGCTCGGCGACATGGCGCACGTCGAGGCCGACGGAACGATCGTCTTCCTCGGACGCGGCTCGCAGTGCATCAACACCGGTGGTGAGAAGGTTTTCGCCGAAGAGGTCGAGGCCTGCCTGCACGCGCACCCGGCAGTCGCCGACGCGTTGGTGGTCGGCGCCCCAGACGAGCGGATGGGTCAAAAGGTGTCGGCGGTCGTGGCGGTCCGCCCGGAGCAGACTGCGCCGACCCTCGACGAAATCCAGGAACATTGCCGGACGATGCTGGCAGGCTACAAGATTCCCCGTCAGCTGGTGTTGGTCGATGAGATCAAACGGACGCCGGCCGGCAAGGCCGACTACCGGTGGGCCAAAGACGCCGCACTCGGCGCGTCGGTGTCGGATGCGGTGAGTAGCTAGTCACGCAATACCGCCATTCGCGTACAGGGTCTGTCCGTTCACCCACCGCCCCGGTCCCGCCAGGAAGGCGACGACCTCTGCGATGTCGTCCGGCTCTCCCAATCGCTCGAGTGGTGCAGCACTGGCCAGCCGGTCGATCAGCTCGCTCGGTTTGCCGTCGAGGAACAGTGGTGTGGCGGTCGGACCGGGCGCGACCACATTGACGGTGACGTCGCGCCCTCGTAGTTCGCGCGCGAGTATCAGTGTCAACGCTTCGACAGCGCCTTTGGTCGCGGCATACGCAGCGTAATTCTGTTGTTGCAGACGGGTTATCGAGGTGGAGAAGTTGATCAGCGCGCCGCCCGGCCGCAGGTTCTTGGCCGCGAGCTGGGAGACGACGAACGTCCCTCGGACATTGGTCCGGTGCATGCGGTCGAAGTCGTCGAGGTTCATGTCGACTACAGGCGCAAGCAGCATGATGCCCGCGGTGTTGACAACGACGTCGACGCCACCGAACTGCTCGGCGGTTTGATCGAAGACATGCGCCATCTGCACCTCGTCCGCAACGTCACCACGGGCCGTGATCGCAGTGCCGCCCTGTTCGGTGATGCCGTTGGCCACCGTATCGGCTGCCGCGGCGCGTCCGGCGTAGTGGACCACCACGTTGTTGCCGTCGGCGGCAAGGCGTTCGGCGACTGCTTTTCCAATTCCGCCGGAGCCACCGAAGACGATGGCGGTGCGGGCGTTGTGCTTCGTGTCGTCCATGACGCACTCCGTTCATATGTGTACGAGTTGTACATAACTAAAAATGTAGACTACTTGTACATATGAGGCAAGGGATGAGGCCATGACGACGGACGGGTTGCCCGCCGACAAGGAGATCAAGCTGCGCGCCGGACGTGGGCGGCGCGCAGCCGCAGAAGTGCACGAGGCTGTTCTGGCTGCGACAGCGGACCTGTTGTTCGCGGGCGGGATCAAGGCCGTGACCTTCGACAAGGTCGCAACTCATGCCGGCGTCAGCAAGATGACCCTGTACAAATGGTGGCCGTCACCGGGGGCGCTCGCGCTCGAAGCGTATTTCGCGGCGGTGCAGGTGGAGCTGGGTTTCGAGGACTCCGGCGATCTCGGTCGCGATCTCAAAGGGCAACTGCATTCGTTCATCCACTTGCTCGTCGATACCCCTCGCGGTCGGGTGATCGCAGAGTTGGTAGGGATTTCTCAATCGGATCCTGCGCTCGCCGCAACGATCGAGTCGACCTATACGCGGCCGCGCCGTCAACTGGCGGTCGACCGTCTTCGATCGGCGCAGGAGGCGGGCGAGGTTGGTGCTGACATCGACCTCGAAGTCGTCGTCGACCAGTTGTGGGGCGCGGCCTATCACCGCCTGTTGCTCCCGGCGCAACCCTTGACCATCGCCTTCGCCGACGCGCTGGTCGACAACCTTCTCCGCGGCATCGGCACGCCCTCCGACTGAATCGGTTCTGGCTTCGGGTGCCTTTTGTCTCTGTCAAGACGCGACAGCGCTCGAACTTTGCCGAGAGGGCGATGGGGGGTCATCGCGCGCCTATGGCGACTTCTACCTGTGTGTTGGCGATCTTGAAATGACACCCGAGCGCTATTGCAGGGTCGGTGTGGAACACGCGGCCGGCCCAGATGTCGTGCACCGCTGGCTTGGTTGGTTCGATCTCAGATCTCGCGCCGGTTGCATGGTGAGTGGCGTCCATCGGTTTGGCGGCTTCACTTCCGAACTGAAAGCCGGGTCGGGGATCCACACTGTTCGTTTGGCTGACTATCGAAATGTATTGCGGTCGAGTCATATTCGACCGCTTAATCCCTTGCGAACATCTGTTCGAGTCGGTAGATTGGAAGCAGTTGGCCGCCGAGACTACGACACAGCCGAGTTAATCACCTCCCTTAGAGGATTGGCCACTTTCCCTGCTGCATTCGTGCTCTGGAGGTGTTTGTGATGCGGCTTCTCGATACGGTTGATTTTTTGGTTGACCTGGTATTGCCGGACGATCCCGGCGAGGTGCTCGGCATGACACGAGAATTGATCACTCTGCGTAACACCACCGAACATCAACTGGCGGTGTGTGCGGCGTTGATCGACGAGTCGGGTATCGCCCGGCAGGCCGGGTCGACGACGTCAAAGTTGTTGCAGGCCAACGGAGCAGCACCGGCATCGGCGTACCGATGGCTGCGGATCGGGCCTGTTTTGGCGGGTCTGGATCGTACCGCCGGATATTCACGCGACGGATTCCTGTCCTCCGAGCACGTCGATGCGGTGGTCAAAGGTGTCGCCCATGTTGTCGGGCGGTCCGAGGATCCGGTCACCGCCGAGCAGCAGGTCCGGTTCGAGCGGAAACTGTTGAACCACGCCATCTCCGGAGCGCCACCTGCAGAGATCAGCGCCGCAGCCCGAGCGCTGGGCAACGAGATCGCCAAAGACACCGGTGGTCCGCCGCCGGCAGAAGACCGGTCGCTGAACAGCCTCGAATACAAAGTTCGTGAGGGCCGTTGTGTCGGCACGTTCGATGTGGATGCGGTGATCGGAGAGAAGTTGCACTCGGCGTTGGATCGCTGGTCCCGGGCACGTCCGGAACCCGATGGTTCGGATGATCCGCGGTCCCCGACCCAACGCCGCGCTGATGCGCTGCATCAATTGTTGGACTGCGGCGGTGGTGGACAGACGTTGGTGTCGGCGCCGCGGACCGAGGTGATGGTGACCGTTCCTGCTGATCATCCCGAGGCTGCCACCCTGCCGTGGATGGGTCCGGTGACCGAGGCGACCGCTGCGATGTTGGCGTGCGATTCGGCGATCACCTCGATCACCCTCGATGGGCAGGACGTCCCGATCGATCTGAGTCCACCCAAACGGCTGTTCACTGGGTTGGTTCGCAAAGCGATCATCATCCGCGACGCCTGCTGCGTGAAATGCGGCGGCCATGCCAGCTGGTCGGACTGCCACCACATCGTGCACTTCGTGGACGGCGGCGCGACCACACTCGAGAACGGATGCCTGTTGTGCCGCACCTGCCATATGGCCGTCCACAACACCGGCTGGGATGTGATCATGGGCTCCGACGGACATCCTTGGCTGATCCCGCCGGCCGATATCGATCCGCAGCGAAGACCCCTACCGGCCTACAACCGCCGCACCCTGACCCTGGCAGCCTGACCCGCCGCCTGACCTGAACTACTGACTTCCCTTGGCGCGCCCGTCTTCTCGTCGGGACCGCGCGGGTGTCTTTGACAACTCCACAGTGTGAAGTGCCGCTCGGTGCTGTCGCCCGGCCGAAACCCGGCCGGGCGACAGCACCGAGCGGGAACGTCAATCGCTGATGTCTGCTTCGGCTTTGGCGGTGGCACGTTCCGCCGCGCCGTCGTCGACCTGTTTGGGTGTGATGAACACGAGGCCGATGGCCGTCGCCAGGCATACGCCGCCCAGGGCGAGGCACGAGGTACCCATCGGTCCTTCGAATGCCTCGATGGCGCCACTGCTGATCCGCGCGGCGAGTTCGGGCTGGACGGGGGACAGTTGGCCCGCCACCTGGAGCGCCTCTGCAAGAGTGTTGGTGATGTGCTCGGCGATGCTGTCGGCGGCGGTCGCGGCTTCTTGGGCCTGCGCGGTCTGGCCGGCAGCGTCGAGCTGAGTGGACAGCTGTTGCATCGAGGCCTCGGCGTCCGCGGCGACCGGTTCGATGTTTCGGGTGTAGCCGGCCGCCAGCAGACTTCCGCCGACGGCGATTCCGATGGCCGAACCGAGTTCGCGAGCGGTGTCGTTGACCGCCGAGCCGACGCCCTGGTTGTCGGTCGGTGTGTTGACCATGATCGCGGTTGTCGAAGGCGCAGTGGCGATACCCAGGCCGACGGCCAAGATGACCATGGCCACGACGATGGTCTTGTAGTCGTCGGGTTGAACCGCACCGAGATAGATGGCTCCGACGCCCATCGCGGTCATTCCGAACACCAGGATGATTCGCAGACTGGTTCGGGTGACGAGCCAGTTGCCGATCAGTGAGAACACCATCACCAGACCGACCATCGGCATCAGGGCGACAGCCGCCTTCAGTGGTGAGTATCCGAAAACCAGCTGCAACTGTTGCAGCAACACCAGGAAGATCCCGAAAACGACAAGGAACTGCACCGTGATGCTCAGTGTGCCGGCCGAGAAGGCGCGGTTGTTGAAGAACCGCACGTCGAGCAACGGATCTGTGCGCTTGAGCTGCCACCACCAGAACACCCCGATGAGCGCCAGACCACCGATGAGCGCGAGCAACGACAGCGGATCGAGCCAACCGCGATGGGGCGCTTCGATCAGGCCGAAGACAAGCGCGCCGATGCCCACTGCCGAGGTGATCGACCCGATCCAGTCGAACCTGCGCGCGGTCGAGTCCTTGGAGGTCGGGATAGTGCAGGCCAGCACGGCGGTGACGGCGGAAGAGACGCCGAAGGTGACGAATATCGAGTGCCAGCTGAAGAACTCGAGAAGCACGCCGGTCACGAAGAACCCGGCAATGCCGCCGGATCCACCAACACCTGCCCAGATACTCACGGCGAGATGGCGTTTGGATTCGGGTACACCGGCAGTGATCACCGACAGCGTCGCGGGCATGACAAACGCTGCGCCCACACCGGTCAGTGCGCGGGCGGCGATGAACTGATCGGGGTTGGACACCCAGATCGGTAGCAGTGAGCCGATGGTGAAGACGACGAGCCCGCCGATCAGTACCTCGCGCCGACCGTATCGATCACCGATGGCCCCGGCCGGAAGCAACAGTGCCGCGATGGTGAGGGTGTAACCGTCGATCAACCAGGTGACCTGGTTGGAGTTGGCGCCGACGGCCGGGGCGATGTCGGGTATCGCGGTGTTGAGGGACGCCATCGCGGCGATGACCAGGCTCAGCGCGGCGCAGGCGACAACTATGAGCCAAATTGCGCGGAAGCCGAGTCTGTCACGCGTCGGAGTGCCCCCGGAAGAGTCCATTTATCTAACTTAGGCGAGTGAAACCTGTTCCTGGCAACTGTTCGTGTTGTGTAATCGTTATCACTATCGCCGGTGTCGCTGGCCTGTATCACCTGTCACGTGTGTCACATTTGTCACGCTGGTAACACACCATCTCGATGTTGCTGGTGACGACCGACCCAGCCGGGCTGGCCATGTTCATTAGAGAGGGAATCCAATGGCCTCAACGCATGTCAAGAACACACCCGTCATCAAACTACGTATCTGGCGCGTCCTCACTCTGCTGGGCTCCTTGACGGCGATCTTCGTCGGCCTGGTTGCCATCTTCATGAGTGCCGCCTGACCCGAATCCGGGCAGGCTTCGTCAATCCTTGGGACGGATAGTTGTCAGCACGACATCGCCCAGCGCGGGCGCGTCGTCGCGGTCGGCCACCGTCGCCTTGATGAGGAGACGGGATCCGTCTTCCCACACCCTGATTCGTAACGTCTCCCCGGGAAAGACAACTCCGGTGAACTTGGCGCCGAACCGTTCGACCCGATTCACATCACCGTCGAGCAGGGTGTCCACAACAGCGCGGCACACCGTTCCGTAGGTGCACAGACCGTGCAGGATCGGCCTGGGGAAGCCTGATTTCTCCGCGAATTCCGGATCTGAATGCAGCGGATTGCGGTCACCGCACAGTCGATAGAGCAGCGCCTGCTGCGGGAGTGTCGTCGTCTCGATGACGTGATCCGGTTCGCGGTCGGGATAGACCACTTTGTCGGAGTTGCCCCGCTCTCCACCGAAACCACCGGCGCCTTTGGCGAAAATCGACGACCGTGCGGTCCACAATGGCTCGCCGGCATCATCGACGGTGGTGAACTCTTCGATGATCACCGCAGCCGAACCCTTGTCCTGCAATTCGATGATCTTGACCGTGGTGGTTGCCGATCCCGAAGCCGGAATCGGCTTGTGCAGCAGTACTTCCTGTGAACCATGAACCACGTCTCCGAGATCGATCTCGATGCCGGGCTTGGAGACCTTCGGTGGTTCCGTGTCATGGAAATGGGCTGCCACTGTCGCGAAGGTGGGCAACACCTTCGGATCGTTGTCGTCGAAATAGCCAAGGGCGGCACGGTCCAGCGGATCCGCCCCGGCGCCCACTCCGAGGTTGTAGAGCGCAACATCGGAGGCGTTCCAGCTGTAGGTCTCCTTCGAGACCACCGCACCCAGCGCGATATCCGGGTCGATCGCCATCAGCCGGCCTTCTCTTCCTTCACTCGGTCCTGTTGGGCGTGCGCGGCAATATCGAGGGCGGCGAGGTAGCCGAAAACCATTGCCGGACCGATGGTTGCACCGGGTCCGGCGTAGGTGTGGCCCATCACCGGCGCGCTGGTGTTGCCCGCTGCGTAGAGGCCGTCGATGGCAGAACCGTCGGCGCGAAGGGCGCGTCCCGACGCGTCGGTGTTGATGCCGCCCTTGGTGCCGAGGTCGCCGGGCACCATCTTCACCGCGTAGAACGGGCCCTTCGTCAGGGGGCCGAGACTCGGATTCGGCTTGTTGGTGATGTCGCCGTAGTAGTGGTCGTACTTGCTGACCCCGCGGCCGTAGTCCTCATCGACACCTTTCGCGGCAAACTCGTTGAACCGCTGCGTGGTCTGGGTGAGACCATCGGCCGGCACGCCGATCTTCTCCGCGAGTGCTTCGAGACTGTCGGCCTTGGCGATCACACCCGACTTGAACCAACTGCCCGGCAACGGCTGCCGCCCGGACACCGAGGCGAACATGTATCGGTTGCGGTAGGTCTGGTCGAAGACCAGCCAGCAGGGAAGGTTTTCGCCAGGACCCTCGCCCTGCCCGAACCTGCCGCCGTACATCTGATGAACGGCTTCGACATAGGGCAGGGATTCGTTCATGAATCGTCGGCCGCGGTCGTTGATCATGATGCTTCCCGGCAACGCGCGCTCCGACAACGCGAACCATGGTCCGCGGGGGAGCGGAATGGTCGGACCCCACCAGGCGTCTTCCATGAAGCTCACGCCGGCACCGATTTTGAGACCGGCGTTGATGCCGTCACCGGTGTTGGATTCCGCCCCGGTGGTCCACTGGGATCCGATGGGCTGGCGCTGGTACTTGTGCCGCATCTCTGCGTTGTGCTCGAAACCGCCGCAGGCCAACACCACGCCGTGGCGGGCATGGAGTGTGCGTCTTGTTCCGCCGGAGTCGACCACGATGCCGACAACCCGGTTGTTCTCGGTGACCAGATCGACGAGACCGGTGTTCAGCTGCAACGGAATTCCGGCCTGCCGCACACCGAGGAGCAGTTCCGACATCAGCGCGGCGCCCATCGCGATCAGCTTCTTGCCGGTGAGTTTGGCCCAGGCGAACCGCATTCCGACCTTCATGAACCGGAGCGGGCCCTTCCAATGCCGCAGCCCGGTGCTCAGCCAGCGATAGTCCGACTGCATCACGACCACGTTCAACGGGGATTTCGTGTACGGCGGGTGGAGGGTTTTGAAGTCGTCACCGAGTTTGCGTGAATCGAAGGGGCGGGGTTCGCAGGATCGCCCACCGACCCGGCCTCCGGGCGCTTCCGGGTAATAGTCGGAGTAGTTCTTGACCCATTCGAGGTCGAGTGGCGAATGTTCTATCAGGAATTCGAGGGCTTCGGGACCGCGGTCGATGTAGGCGTCGATGCGGTCGGGTGAGACCACGTCTCCGACGATCGATCGGACGTAGGTGCGGGCGGCCTCACGGTCGTCCTTCACCCCGTCGCGCTGCAGGATCCGGTTGTCCGGAATCCATACTCCACCGCCCGAGCGTGATGTCGACCCGCCCCAGTAGGCGGACTTCTCGACGATGGTCGTGCTCAGACCGTGCGCCGCGGCGGTGATGGCAGCACTCATTCCGGCGCCCCCGGCACCGACAACGATCACGTCATACGTTTCGTCTCCCGGGATCGGCTGATTGCCGTCGCCCTGTCCGCTGTCCGGACCACTCATGATTCGCCCCTTCGCGCATCGCCGACTTCCACCCGCAAGGTAGAACACGTTATAAACTGACTCAAGAGGCAGGCTATACCAGCCAGGAATGGGTTGGCGAGGTCTCTGGAGGGTCCAAATCGAAACACGTTCTATTTTGCGAGAACCGAGCAGGGGGCACCTGATGACGATCTCCGACCGGCTGCGCCAACAGATCGCAGACGATCTCGCGGCCGCCGAACAGCATGCCGTCGCCATCGATCCACCCGCCGCGGCGTACCCGGATCTCGACGTGACCGATGCCTACGAGATCCAGCTGATCAACATCCGGAAGCGACTGGCCGCCGGCGCGACGATCGCCGGGCACAAGGTGGGCCTGGCCTCCGAGGCGATGCAGAAGATGATGGGTGTCGACGAACCCGACTACGGGCACCTGCTCGACGTGATGCAGTACCACGAGCACACGCCGATCGACGCGACGAAGTTCTGCTACCCCCGCGTCGAGGTGGAGGTGGGGTTCATCCTCGGTGAAGACCTGCCCGGTGCCGGATGCACCAATGAAGACGTGATCGCCGCGGTGGAATGGGTGGTCCCCTCCATCGAACTCATCGACAGCCGCATCCGGGACTGGAAGATCTCGCTACCCGACACCATCGCCGACAGTGCCTCCTCCTGCGGGTGGGTGCTGGGCGAGCAGCGGGTTCGGATCGCCGATATCGACACCGGGAACATCGACGCCACCCTGCACCGCAATGACGAACTGATCGCCGAGGGCAATTCCAGCGCGGTCCTCGGACATCCGCTCAACGCGGTGTCCTGGCTGGCCAGGAAGGTCGAGAGTTTCGGGGTCAAACTGCGCAAGGGCGATGTAATCTTGCCCGGAACCGCGACCCGGGCGATCGATATTCGTCCCGGCGATCACTTTGTTGCCAACTTTGTCGGGTTGGGAAGTGTGACTTTGGATTTCACCTAGATTTCGCCACTGACACAGTCCAACGTTAGGAGCACACGTGGCAGACAAGATCACCGCAGCAATCATCGGGTCCGGCAACATCGGCACCGATCTGATGTACAAACTCGCACGCTCGGAGGTCATCGCACCGCGGTGGATGGTGGGTATCGACGCCGAATCCGAAGGTATGAAAAGGGCGGCGGCTCGGGGGCTGATCACGATGTCGGGAGGTGCCGACGAACTATTGGCATCGGAAGAGAAGCCGGACATCATCTTCGAGGCCACCTCTGCCTACGTGCATCGCGAATATGCGCCCAAGTACCAGGCGGCCGGCATCACCGCCATCGATCTCACACCCGCGGCCGTGGGACCTGCGGTGGTGCCGCCGGCCAACCTGCGGGAGCACCTCGATGCACCGAACACCAACATGATCACCTGTGGCGGGCAGGCCACCATCCCGATGGTGCATGCCGTGTCGTCGGTGGTTCCGGTGATCTACGCGGAGATCGTCGCATCGGTGTCGTCGGAGTCGGCCGGTCCGGGGACCCGCGCCAACATCGACGAGTTCACCAAGACCACGTCTCGAGGCATCGAGACGATCGGTGGGGCCGAGCGAGGCAAGGCCATCATCATCCTCAATCCCGCCGACCCGCCGATGATCATGCGCGACACCATCTTCTGTGCCATCCCCGAAGACGCCGACCTCGATGCCATCGCCGAGTCGATTCACAAGAGGGAGAAGGAAATCCAGGAGTATGTGCCGGGATATCGGCTGCTGCAGGATCCCCAGTTCGACCCGCCGAGCGTCGGCAACGGCGGGATGGCCCGCGTGTCGATCTTCGTCGAGGTCGAAGGCGCCGGCGACTTCCTGCCCCCGTATGCCGGCAACCTCGACATCATGACGGCCGCCGCCACCAAGGTCGGCGAAGAGATCGCGAAACTGAAACTGGCCGCAGCGCACAAGAAGGTAGGGGTCTGAGTCATGTTCGGTATCAACGATCCTCGCAAGTACAGCGACACCCTCGACATCCGAATCACGGACTCGTCGTTGCGCGACGGCAGCCACCACAAGCGACACCAGTTCACCGAGCAGGAGGTCCGCGACATCGTAGGTGCCCTCGACGGTGCCGGGGTCCCGGTGATCGAGGTGACGCACGGGGACGGTCTGGGCGGCTCCTCCTTCAACTACGGATTCTCCAAAACGCCGGAGCAGCAGCTCATCAGGGCGGCCGTGGAAACGGCGCGCTCCGCCAAGATCGCATTCTTGATGCTGCCCGGTCTGGGCATCAAGGACGACATCCGGGCGGCCCAGGACAACGGTGCCCAGATCTGCCGGATCGCCACCCACTGCACCGAGGCCGACGTGTCGATCCAGCATTTCGGTCTGGCCCGTGAACTGGGTCTGGAGACCGTCGGGTTCTTGATGATGTCGCACAGTCAACCGCCGGAGGTGCTCGCCAAGCAGGCGCGGATCATGGCCGACGCCGGATGCCAGTGCGTCTACGTGGTCGATTCGGCCGGCGCATTGGTACTCGAGCAGGTGTCGGATCGGGTCTCGGCGCTGAGGGCCGAACTCGGAGATGACGCGCAGATCGGATTCCACGGGCACGAGAACCTCGACATCGCGGTGGCCAATTCCGTTGCCGCCGTGCGGGCCGGAGCCCAGCAGATCGACGGTTCGGTGCGCCGCTTCGGGGCCGGCGCGGGCAACACCCCGGTGGAGGCGTTTGTCGGGGTCTGCGACAAACTCGGGATCACCACCGGCATCGATTTCATGAAGATCGCGGACGCGGCGCAGGACGTCGTCCGGCCGGTGATGCCCACTGAATGCCTGGTCGATCGGCCCTCGATGATGATGGGCTACGCCGGTTGCTACAGCTCTTTCCTCAAGCACGCGGAAGGGCATGCCGAGAAGTACGGCGTCAGTGCCGCGGACATCCTGATCGAGGCGGGCAGCCGCAAGCTCGTCGGTGGTCAGGAAGACCAATTGATCGATATCGCACTGGAACTCAAGAAGAAGCAGGATGCCAACGCCGGAAGATGACAGAGCTCGGGTCGGAAGACAGGTCTGCCGGACAGTTGTCGCCAACTGCCCGGCAGACCTTGCCGGTTGATCACCGGCCGTGGTCGAAACTGTCAGCCGCCCACGCGTGCCGCCAGATCGTCAGCCGGTGCGGGACCCGCCGCCGTGGCGTCGGGAACGGACAACCGGGTGATCTGACGGGGTATGCACACAGCGCAGAAGAGACCGACAAGTGCCGTGCCGCCGCAGAGCACCAAAGCCCACTTCATCCCGGTGGCGGAGAAGAATCCGACGCCGTCGACGACCGGACCGATGTGTGCGTTCATGATGCTGAAGGCGATGACGGGGAGAATGGCAGACATCATGGCCTGGCTGGTCGCCACCATGCTCGCGGTCGAGGCCTGCAACTGCGGTGGGACCGCCTCGAATTGAAGGTTGGGAATCGAGCCGTAACCCAGACCGGTGCCGAGGCCGATACCGATCATCATCACCACAAGGAGTGCGCGGCTGTCCATACCCGCGATTACGCCGAAGCTGCTCAGTGCCAGCACCGCGGCCCCCGCGATGGCCAAGATCCTCGGCCGGACGCCGCGACCCACGAGGAGGCCGACGACGAGGCCGCCGATCACGGTTGCGGCTCCCAGCGGTGACTGGAACAACGCGTAACCCTCGGCGTCGACACCGAATCCGTAGCCGAGTCCGAGAGCTGTCGGTGTCATGCACATCAACGGCAGCAACGTCGAACTCAAGGCGGTCGACCCGTAGAAGGTGCCTGCGGTGATTGTGGTCAAGCCGATTGATCGACGAGTGAGCAGTCCGAGATCGATCAACGGCTCCGGCACGATCCGCGCCGAGACGATCCATAGTCCGAGAAGGGCTATACCGCCCACCAAGAACGTCACGGTCCTCGCCGAGGACCATCCCCAGTCGGCCCCGAAACTGACCGCGATCAAGATCCCGCCGATGCCTGCACCCAGCAGGACTGCGCCGATGGGGTCGATCCGTGAGCGCAGGCGGTATGACGTTTCGTCGGTGGTCATCGCTATCCCGACGCCGACGACGGCAAGGATGATCGTGAAGAACCAGAACAGGCTGCGCCAACCGAAGCCGTCGATCAGCCAGCCGGTGATGAACGGCATCGGGACACTGATCAGGCCCATTCCACTCGTCGCGATGGCAACCGCCAACGGCACGATCTTTGCGGGGTAGACGTCACGGATGAGGGAGTAGCTCAGGAACAGGCATGACACGACCAGCCCGGCGAGTGCACGACCTGCGATCAGAATTGCGTAGTTGGGTGCGACGGCCGAGATGGCAGACCCCGCGGCCGCCAGAAATACGCAGCACAGCAGCACCTTCCGCTTCCCGTAGGTGTCTGCGACCTTGCCCAGCGTCGGGCTGATCACTGCGGCCACGAGGAGAAAGATCGTCTGGATCCAGGCGCCCTGCGTGGTCTTGAAGTCGGCCATGATCAGCGGCAGGCCGGTGGCGACCATCGAGTAGTTCATCGTCAACGCTTCGAGTAGCGCAACGATCGAGACCAGGGACAGTATCAATCTGGGCGACCACCCCCTTACGTTGTCCGGAGGTGGGGGTGTCGTGGTCGGCGCCGCTTGTGCCATGAGTTGTCCTTTCGCGAACGTTGCGCGCCGGTGGTGCGCGAGGTACAGCTCACAGTTGGTGGCATGTGTGGTGCCAGACACTTTCCGGCCAATGGGACGCCGTGGGAATAGCGCGCGGAACCGCATTGTCAGCGGGTTCGGGGTTACGATCTGTCCGAATCGGCGACTCCGGCGTGGGTCGGCTGCAGTGCGAGCTGATCACGAGGGTGCAGATGACGTACGACCGGACACGTGCAGATATCGGGTTGTTCGCAGCAAGATCGGGTGAGCGGCGACTACGGCTGGCGGGTTGTGTGCTTGCCGTGGCCGGGCTGGTGATGGTGGTCTTCAGTTTCTTCACCTGGACGGCTGCCGGCGACGACGGTATGAGCATTTCGGTGACCGGTATGGGCTCGGTGACGCTCGAGATCTCCGAGGAACGAGCCGCAGCGCTGGGCGGGGCGGACGAGGCTGCCGCGGAACTGGACAAACGGAGCAATTCCCCTGGCGTCGTCACCGCCGCACTCGGCGCGTTGATCGTCGTCGCGGGAACGGTGGTGCTGATCAACCGGTATCCGGGTATCGGGGCTCTGGCCGGTGCGGTCCCGGCACTGATCGGATTGTTCATGTCCCTGGAATATCTGTTCGCCCCAGGCGCTGCGGTGCTCGAGGGCACCGGTGACGCCGGGATCGGGTTTGCCGCAATCGGGCTGTGGTTGGTTACCGCGAGTGCGGCCGTGGCGGTGCCGGTGTCGTTCTACGCCGTTGTCGTTGCGCTGCGCGCCACGCGACAACCGCTCGCGCACAGGAACTCCGGTGGGGGTCGACCGGCGCGGCGGGCTTCGGTGGAGTCGTCGGTACATGCGGGTCCCCGCACCACGGCACCTCGTTACCGCGACCAGGTATCTGTCGCTTCACGCCCGAACCGCACCCACGGCCCTCGGCCGGAGCCCGGGTATCGGGCGCGCCCGGCCAATGCGACCTCTCGAATGGGCCGGCGCCCGTCCGAAGACGTCCTGCCGCACCCACCGTCAAGCGCCGGGGCAGGCACCCGAAAGATCGCATCGTACCGGCCGTCGCCCGGCAGCCGTCCTCGGTCGAATCAACCTGTATCCCATGGTGATCCGGCTGTACTGCCCCCGGTTCGGCGGGCCACCCCCAACCCGGGTGCCGATCGTGGGTTGCCGCCGATGCCACGCAGTCGCCGGGCGTCGCCGCCTCCACCGGGACTGCCGACCGCCGACAATGGTGACCTGACACTTCGCCCAATTCCAGGAAATCCCAAGGGCCTTTAACGATCTGTCGTGGAGCGTTACGATCAATAATCGCGTAATTGCATTTTTTTGTGCCCGCACACCGGCGGGCGGACGACAGATCAGGGGCTCACCATGACGTACGGACCGCCACCGGGAAACAGCGGTGGATATCCACCCGACGAGTCCGGCCGTCAGCCGACGACTGCGTTGCTGGCACCGTCGTCCAGTAACCGCACACTGAAGATCGCCGGAATCGCACTGGTCGTCGCGGGAGTGGCGATGGTGGTGTTCAGCTTCTTCAACTGGGCATCCCAGGACCTGGGCCTGGGCGGGATCTCCATCACCGGAACCGGTTCCGTCTCAATCGATGCCGGCGGCAGCAACGCGCGCCCGGACCAGGTCGCCGTGGCCGAAGCCAGGGCAGAGGAAGACACGAGCGCTCCCGGCCTCTACACGATGGTTGTCGGCGTGCTCGTCGTCGGCGCGGGTGCTGCATTGATCGTCAACATATTCCCCGCGATTGCGGCCCTCGTCGGCGCTGTGCTGGGGGTGATCGCGGTGGTCATGGTGTTGATCTTCATATCTGATCCGGGAAGCGCAGTGGTCAGCGGAGATGCCGGCGACACATCCGAAGTCAGTGCGGGCTGGGGCTTGTGGCTCGTCACCGTGGGCGCGTTTGCCGCGCTGGTTATCGCCTGCCTTGCCACCTACCTCGCGCTGACCGCCAAGCCCGGCATCCCGGCCGCCGGCCCCGGCCATGGTCAGCCGCTGCCGCAGGGTTACGGTGTGCCGCAACAAGATCACGGTGTTCCGCAACAGCAACCCGGTGGTTATGGCCAGGCTCCGCCGCAGGGGTACGGGCAGCCGCAGGGGTACGGACAGCCACCTGCCGGTGGTTACGGTCCGCCGCCGCAGGGTCCCGGCCCGGATCCTGCTCGGAATCCGGGGCCTGCACAGAATCCGAGCCCGGAGCCCGAAGGTGGGCAACCGGGAGCAGAGAAGGAGCAGTAGCCCTTTACGTTGCCGGCGGCGGGTCAGTAGTACCCGTCGGGGTCGACGTCCGGTGACTCCTTGGCGACGATGCCCTCGCTGACGCCATGATCGATACTTGCGGACAGTCGCGGGCAGGTCGGGTGCATCGCGGGGTTTCCGCCGGTGGCCCGGATGGCCTCGAGTTCAGGACACTGTTCGCGCGCCTGTGCGGTCCACTGCACGCTGGTGTGATGGGGGCTGTATTTCTTCACCAGCACATGAGCGTGGCAGGCCCGGCACTCGATCTCGGTCAGGCCACCACGGAGGTAGTGTTCCTTGTCCCGGAAGGTGGCAGCGCGGACTGCAGCCCGGTGCTCCGGATCGGTGAAATCCGGGGCCTTGGCCCAGTCCGAGGTCATGACCGATCGGACATCAGGTCGCCGATACCGTATCTGCGGCATCCTTATCCGCCGTCTCGCGCTCTGCCTTGAGCCGTAGATTCTCCTCGACCTCGAGATTCCAGTTCTCGAGCGCCTTGGTGGTGTCGATCTCGTACTCGTAGCGCTGGGTCATCTCTTCGGTGACATCGGCGACGTCGACATAGAACTGTTCGTACCAGCGGCGCAGTTGGTAGACCGGACCGTCTTCCTCGACGAGCAGGGGATTGTCGATGCGGCTCTTGTGCTTCCAGATCTCGACGTCCTGAAGGAAACCGACCTCGATGCCGGCGGTGATCTTGGTTGCCATCTTGTTGGCCTGCGCGGGGGTCAGCCCGTCCGGGATCTTGGCCATCACGCCGTACATCAGGACGAACGAGTTGTTGTCGATCGGGTAGTGGCAATTGGTCAGGATCGTCTCGATGGCGAATCCGTTGTAGTGCTGCACCATCGGGTTGAGCATGTAGGCGGGCCCGTAGTACGCGGCGATCGACTCGAGTCGGGTGTCGCCGTATGCGGTGCCGATCTCGATGTCGGGCCGGCCATGCGAGTTCATGTACTGCGCCGCGGTCTCGCCTTCGAAGACGTTCTTGAAGTAGTCCGGCAGCGAGTAGTGAACGTAGAAGAAGTGCGCCATGTCGACCACGTTGTCGATGATCTCGCGGCAGTTCGAGCCCTCGATGACGATCTTGTTCCAGGTCCATTCGGTCCACTGGTCACTGCCGAACTCTTCGAGTTCCGGGATGACGACGTTGTCCGGCGGCGGGGTGCCCTCCGGGTCGTTGTAGACGAAGATCTGGCCGTTGCGGATCATGCCCGGCCAGGAGCGGGTCTTGGCGAGCTTGGGGGCGCGTTTTGCATAGGGCACGCCGGCGCAACGACCGTTGCCCTTCCAGCGCCAGTCGTGGAATGGGCAGGCGACGTTGCCGTCCTTGATCGATCCCTGCGACAGGTCCCCGCCCATGTGCCGGCAGTAGGCGTCGAGGATCTTCAGTTCGCCCTCGGATACCCAGACCACCAGCTTGGTGCCGAAGACCTGGACCGAATGCGGATTCCCGTCGTCGTAATCGGACAGCAACCCCAGGCAGTGCCAACCCCGCGCGAAGCGGGTCGGTGGGGTTCCGGTGTCGATTTCGCGGATCGCGCCGCCATCGATGTCGGTCATCTGCTGCTCCCTCATACTTTGCTTGCCCGCCTTGTCGGCACATCCTGGTGCTTCTCGCTTGTTAAGCACAGACGCTTAGTAGAACATGTTACAAAAGAGTCGGGTTCGACGCCAGTGAAACGTGGTAAACGGTGCAGGAAAGCAAGGCAAACGCCCAGTACTCGACATAAATGAGAACGTGTTCTAGTCTCGTTTGGAGTAGACGTGGAACGACAACGAGGAGTTGCTCGATGAGTGACCGCAGCCAGGCAGGGGCGGAGGTACTGGAGAAGATCAGTGCCCTGCTGCCCGAGATCGCGCAACGCGCACAAGAAGCAGAGGATCTGCGGCAGATCCCCGATGAGACGATCGCGTCTCTGGTCGACATCGGCTTCTTCAAATTGTTGCAGCCGCAGCAGTGGGGTGGCTATCAGGCCGACCCGGTGACCTTCTACGAGGCTGTGCGCCGCCTCGGATCCGCGTGCGGATCCACCGGCTGGGTCTCGGGCATCATCGGAGTCCACAACTGGCATCTGGCGCTGTTCCCCCAGCAGGCGCAGGAAGACGTCTGGGGGCAGGACACCTCGGTCCGGATCTCGTCGTCGTATGCGCCGATGGGGATGGGTGAGGTGGTCGAGGGCGGTTACAAGGTCAACGGATCGTGGGCGTGGTCGTCCGGGTCCGGTCACGCCGACTGGGTGGTACTCGGCGGGCCGGTCATCAAGAACGGCAAGCCGGTCGACTTCGTCAGTTTTCTCATCCCGCGCCCTGACTACGAGATCCGGGATGTCTGGAACGTGGTGGGACTCAAGGGCACCGGCTCCAACACGATCGACGTCAAGGATGTCTTCGTGCCGAACCACCGGATGCTGAGCTTTCGGGCGATGAGCACCGGAGCGGCACCGGGCCTGGAACAGAACACCGCGCCGGTCTACAAGATGCCTTGGGGAACAATCCATCCCAGCACCATTTCCGCCCCGATCGTCGGCATGGCCTACGGCGCCTATGAAGCGCATGTCGAACATCAGGGCAAGCGGGTGCGGGCGGCATATGCGGGGGAGAAGGCCAAAGACGATCCGTTCGCCAAGGTCCGGATCGCCGAGGCGGCCAGCGACATCGATGCGGCATGGACGCAGCTGTCGGGCAACCTGCAGGCCGAATACGACCTGCTGTTGGCCGGCGAAGAGGTTCCGATGGAACTGCGGCTCAAGGCCCGCCGCGATCAGGTTCGGGCGACCGGCCGGTCCATCGCCTCGATCGACAGGCTCTTCGAGAACTCGGGCGCGCATGCACTCGACCTCGACACCCCGATTCAGC
Source organism: Williamsia sp. z71 (assembly GCF_059553375.1). Classification (NCBI taxonomy): domain Bacteria; kingdom Bacillati; phylum Actinomycetota; class Actinomycetes; order Mycobacteriales; family Nocardiaceae; genus Williamsia; species Williamsia sp. z71. The sequence continues at coordinate 360,139 of NZ_JCANWX010000004.1, read as the reverse complement.
GGTTCTGGCGCGATGCCCATGCCGGACGGGTGCACGCCGCAAATGATGCCGAAAGAGCTTATGTCGCATACGGAAACGGCGAGTTCGGTATCCCGATCGGCGACACGATGGTCTGACACGTCGCCCCCCAATTCGAAAACCCTCGTACAAGGAGCAGATCGACGATGACGCAAGATTCTGGCCCCATCCGTTCGTTGGGGTACATGCGTATCGAGTCCACCGATGTGTCGGCTTGGCGTGATTACGGACTCAAGGTACTCGGCATGTCGGAGGGCAGTGGGCCCACCGAAGGTGCCCTGTACCTGCGGATGGACGACTTCCCGGCCAGGCTGGTGATCGTCCCGGGCGGTCACGACCGCCTGGCCAGTTCCGGTTGGGAGTGCGCCAATGCCGCTGCATTACAGGATGTCCGGGATCGGCTGTCCGCAGCGGGCGTGATCTTCCGGGAGGCCAAGGACTTCGAACTCGCCGACCGCCAGGTGGTCGAGATGATCGTCTTCTCCGATCCGTCGGGCAACGTACTCGAAGCGTTCCAGGGGGTGGCGCTGCAACACCGCCGGGTCGTGAGTCCGTACGGGCACAAGTTCGTCACCGGCGAACAGGGCCTGGGGCACGTGGTGCTCACCACCGACGACGACAACGCATCGCTCGAGTTCTATCGGGATGTTCTCGGTTTCCGGCTACGCGACTCGATGCGGCTTCCCCCGGAGATCGCCGGTCGTGAGCCGGGCAGCCCTCCGGTGTGGCTGCGCTTCTTCGGGTGCAACCCGCGTCATCACAGCCTGGCGTTCATGCCGTTCCCGAACGACACCGGGATCGTGCACCTGATGATCGAGGTGGAGAACTCCGACGATGTGGGCTTGGCGCATGATCGGGCCCTGCGCAAGAAGGTGCCGATGTCGGCCACGCTCGGCCGGCACGTCAACGATCTGATGTACTCGTTCTACATGAAGACCCCGGGAGGGTTTGACATCGAATTCGGTTGTGAGGGACGCCAGGTCGAAGATCACGATTGGATCGCCAGGGAGAGTACCGCGGTCAGTCTGTGGGGCCACGATTTCTCCATCGGATTCAAGAACGCCTGATGGTTTCAGACGCAGCTCGACCGGTGGTCGCAGAGGGCGCCGAGGGTGAGGCGATCACCCGGCATCCACGCGGTACCGACGATTTCGATGCGAGGCAGTTCCGGACCGCCATGGGGCAGTTCTGCACCGGGGTCACGGTGATCACCACGGTGACCGCCGACGGCACGCCGGTCGGGTTCGCGTGCCAGTCTTTCGCCGCACTGTCGCTTGATCCGCCCTTGGTGCTGTTCTGCCCGATGAAGACCTCGCGCAGCTGGAAGGTCATCGAACAGAGCAAGAAGTTCTGCGTCAATGTGCTCTCGAACAGTCAGCAGTCCGTCAGTGCCGCGTTCGGTGCGCCCGGTGAGGACAAGTTTGCCGGCATCGAGTGGGAGCGTTCCCCACTGGGGTTGCCGGTCATCAGACATTCGTTGTCCTGGGTGGATTGCACACTCGACCGTGTCGACGACGGCGGCGACCATTACATCGCGATCGGTCGGGTGCAGACTTTGGGAGAAGTGCTGCAGGACAAGCCCTTGTTGTTCTACCGTGGCGGATACCTGTCCACGGAGCACCCGCGGGTCACCCCCGCACAGGCCGAGCTGGAGAACTTCCTGACCTGGAACGGTGGCGACACCTGGTTGTAGGTCTCGCGGGTTTCTCAAAGGAGAGAGATGACACAACCATTCGCCCCTGATGTGACCGGGCCGTTCCGGGAGGCGATCGCCGAGGCCGAAAAGCTCATTGCGGGAGCCGAATTCATCCAGAACGAGCAGGATCTGGCCGAGGGTTTCGACTATCTGGCGGGCAGCATCAAGGCGAGTCTGCAGATGGCCTGGGCGCATGCGAAGAGTCATCCGTACCTGGTCACCTCCACTGGTCCCTACGCCAAGATGGGTCTGGACAACCCGGACACGCTGTACTACCACGCAAATGTCGTTCCCGATGCGGAGTACCTGATCACCGGAACGCGCGGTGACACAGTCGATCTGAGCTTCCAGGTCTTGCGAGGTGACTACACCTCGACCAATGTTCCCGGCGGGGACGACGCCTTCGATGACCGGCGCCTGCACATCGGGCCCGATGGCTCGTTCGAATTGCGCTTCGGGCCGAAGACGGCGAACCCCGGCCCCAACTACTTCGTTCTCGGTGAGGGATCATCGATGCTGGCGGTCCGAGAGGTGTTCAACGACTGGGGGCAACGTAGAGGTTCCATCCAGATCGAACGGGTCGATACCGTCGGTACCGCACCGGATGAGCCCGACTTGGCCCAGATGACGCGCCGCTATCAGATTGCCGGCAAGATGTTGTTGTCGAGGATCAACACCTGGTTCAACTTTCCCAAGTGGTTCTACCTCGACCTCCCCGTCAACACGCTCACCGAACCCCGACTCACCCCCGGTGGTCTGAGCACGCAGTTCTCCTCGGTGGGCCACTACCGACTCGCCGACGACCAGGCCATGCTCATCACCGTGCCGAGATCCGATGTGCCGTATCAGGGATTCCAGCTCGGCAGCATGTGGTACATATCGCTCGACTACGTCAATCACCAGACCAGCCTCAATGTCTCGCAGGCGCAGGTCGATCCCGACGGCATGATCCGGCTCGTGGTGAGTGCGAAGAGTCCGGGTGTGGCGAACTGGATCGAGACAACCGGACGGCAGCGGGGGATCGCACAGTTCCGGTGGCAGCGGGTCAGTCGTGCCCTGACGGCTGCCGATGGGCCATCGGTGGCGATCATCGATGTCGCAGATGTGCCTGCACATCTGCCGTACTACGAGTCGAATGTCGTGAACGACGAGCAGTGGCGAGCGCGGATCGCGGAGCGTCAACGAGGATTTGGACAAAGGATGCTCGGATGACAACTGTGGGAACAGCACCGTCGGGAACCGGATTGCTGGACGGCAAGGTTGTCGTCGTGGGTGGTGTCGGGCCGGGGCTGGGCCGATCGATCTGCCTGCAGGCAGCTGCGGCCGGGGCGAAGGTTGTGCTCGCGGCCCGCACCGCATCGCGTCTCGAAGAGATCGCGAAGGAGATCGCCGCGACCGGTGGGGTCACGTTGCAGGTGCCGACGGACATCACCGACGATGACGCGGTCACCGAGCTCGTCGACGCGACGGTCTCCGAGTTCGGCAAGGTCGATGTGCTCGTCAACAACGCATTCGCGTTGCCGTCGATGAAGCCGTTGGCGCGCACGGACTTCGATCACATCCGCGCCGGCCTGGACCTGACGATCCTGGGTGGGCTGCGAATGACCAAGGCGTTCACCGGCGAACTCGAGAAGACCGCGGGGTCGGTGGTGATGATCAATTCGATGGTGATCCGTCATTCCGAGCCAAGATACGGCAGCTACAAGCTGGCGAAATCAGCGTTGCTGGCGATGTCGCAGACGCTGGCCACCGAGCTCGGGGACAAGGGTGTTCGGGTCAACACCGTCGCACCGGGTTACATCTGGGACGACCAGCTGAAGTGGTACTTCGGTGAGGTCGCCAAGAAGTACGGGATCACCCCCGAGCAGGTCTATGAGCAGACTGCGTCGAAGTCTGATCTGAAGAGACTCCCGGAGCCCGACGAGATCGCCCGGGCCGCAGTATTTTTGGCGTCCGACTGGGCCAGTGCGATCACCGGCCAGACGCTGGATGTCAATTGCGGCGAGTACCACGTGTAGGGAGTTGTTGTGACCACGAGAACTGATGTCGGAACCGTCGAAGACCTCAAGGCGTCGGCGACCAAAGCCTGTGGTCTCGACGATTTCGGTGAGGACGACTACACCGAGGCGCTCGGGGTGCTGCTCGAATCGTATGTCCGTGACGCCGGGTTGACCGAGCTCGGGAGCAAGATGAATCGGTTCTTCCTGCGCGGTGCGCTGGTCGCCCGACTGCTCAGCGAAGCATCGTGGAAGGCGAACCCCCAGTACAGCTCGGTTGTTGTCGACCGGCCGATCTTCGTGACCGGACTACCGCGAACCGGTACCACCGCGCTGCATCGGATGCTGACCGCCGATCCCGGTCATCAGGGACTCGAGATGTGGCTCGCCGAGTTCCCCCAGCCGCGGCCCCCACGCGAGGACTGGGAGTCCAATCCGGTGTTCCAGCAGATCCAGTCGGGTCTCGAGCAACACCACGTCGAGAATCCCGAGTTCATGGGCTTGCACTACATGAGTGCGTCCGACGTGGAGGAATGCTGGCAGCTGCTCCGGCAGACCATGAAATCGATCTCGTATGAGTCGCTGGCATATCTGCCGACGTACTCGCAGTGGCTACAGCAACAGGACTGGGTCAACGCCTACGTCCGGCACAAGAAGAACCTGCAGCTGGTCGGTGTGAACGAGCCCGAGCATCGGTGGATTCTCAAGAACCCCAGCCACCTGTTCGCACTGGACGAATTGATGTCGGTCTACCCCGATGCGCTCATCATTCAGACCCACCGGCCGCCGGCGACGATCATCCCGTCGATGTGCAGTTTGGCCGAGGCGGCCGGGGACGGATGGTCGACCGTGTTCCAGGGTGAGCTGATCGGCAAGACCCAACTGGAATTGTGGTCCCGCGGGTTGCGCCAGTTCAACACCGCACGAGCCAAATACAACCCGGCCCAGTTCATCGACGTCGATTTTCGAGACTTCCGAACTGATCCGTTGGGAACGATGGAGAACATCTATCGGACGTTCGAACTCGAGTTCACCGATGAGGCGTCCGCCGCAATGCGTGCCCTGGACGAGGAGAGCCGATCGGGCGACCGTAAGCCGGTACACAAGTACTCGCTGGCGGACTACGGCCTCACCGAGGCAGAGGTCAACGCGGCCTTCGCCTGAGCAATTCTTCGCTTTTGGCTATACGGAGTGGTTCCTCCGCTTCGGGTGCTAGGTTGTTTTGAGTATCCGGAGTGATGTCTCCGCTTGTCTCAGGAGAATGAATGGAATCCGCACCCGCCCGGGCACACCATCGTGTGACTTTTGCAGTCCTCACCGTCGGGGTATCGGCCTTCGCCCTCCTGCAATCCCTTGTGATGCCGGTCCTCCCGACCGTCGAGGCTGCGTTGGGTACCAACCAGACCGACGTCACGTGGGTTCTGACGGCGTACCTGTTGTCGGCGTCGATCTTCACGCCGATCCTGGGCCGGCTCGGGGACATGCACGGCAAGAAGCGCATGTTCGTGATCGCGATGGTCGCGTTGGCGCTCGGTTCGCTGCTGGCCGCGCTGGCGACGTCGTTGCCGGTGATGATCGCCGCGCGGGCCATCCAAGGAATCGGCGGAGGTGTCCTACCTCTGGCCTTCGGCATCATCCGCGACGAGTTCCCCAAAGAGAAGGTACCCGGAGCAGTTGGTCTGATCGCTGCACTCATATCTGTCGGCGCCGGTATCGGCGTCGTGCTTGCCGGTCCGATCGTCGATGTTCTCGGTTACCACTGGCTCTTCTGGATCCCGTTGATCATCACCAGCCTCGCCGGTGTCGCAGCGTTCGTGTTGATACCCGAGTCGCCCATCCGGTCGGCGGGAAAAATCAACTGGCTCACCGCGTTCCTGCTGTCCGCATGGCTTGTCTCGTTACTGCTCGCGGTCAGTCAGGCGCCGACGTGGGGCTGGGGTTCGGCAAAGGTCATCGGCATGCTCGTGACCGCAGGCGTCGTGGTGGTGGTCTGGATCGTCGCCGAGTCCCGGTCGTCGAATCCGCTGATCGACATGAAGATGATGCGAATCCGCAGCGTGTGGGCTGCGAATCTGATCGCGCTGCTGATGGGTATCGGTATGTACGCCGGACTCGGCTTCCTGCCGCAGTTCCTGCAGACCTCGAGTTCGGCCGGTTATGGATTCGGTGCTTCCGTCACCGAGTCGGGACTGATGTTGCTGCCCAACGCGGTTGGGATGTTCTTTGTCGGGCTCTTCTCGGGCCGGCTGGCGGCGCGGTTCGGCTCCAAGAACCTCCTGATCGTCGGATCGCTGGTGAGCGCGTCGTCCTACTTCATGATCGCTTTACTTCATTCGTCCGAGATCGACATCTACCTGGCGATGGCGGTCAACGGGATCGGGTTCGGGCTGGCCTTCGCGGCGATGTCCAATGTTGTTGTCGCTGCGGTGCCGCCGGAACAAACCGGTGTCGCCAGCGGTATGAACGCGAACATCCGCACCATCGGCGGATCGCTGGGCGCGGCATTCATGGCCAGCGTCGTCGCGATCGGTGCGTCGTCGTCCGGACTTCCGACCGAGTCCGGTTACCGGAACGGATTTGTCATGCTGGGCATCGCCGGCGGACTGGCGGCTGTGGCTGCCCTGTTCATCCCGGCGGTGAAGCGGAACAAGACAACCCATCTCGAAGACATTGCGGAACTCTCACATCCCGAACTCGCCATGGTCGCCGGCGGTACGCTGGCGGGCGACAAGTCCGAGTGAGGTCTGATGTGAGTGTCCATGGGGGATCCGCTGGCACCAAGGTGCTGCGCCGTGATGCCGCGGAGAATCGGCAGCGGTTGCTCGATGCGGCGGCAACGGTCTTCAGTGAACGCGGTCTCGACGCGAGCGTCGACGAGATCGCGCGGGTCGCCGGCGTCGGAACCGGCACGCTGTACCGACGGTTTCCCACCAAGGACGCACTCATCAGCGAACTGGTTCGGCAGCTGTTGATCGATCTGGTCGCGATTGCCACCGAGGCTCTCGAGGTGACCGATGGCTCTGGTCTCGAGCAGGTCATGTACGGCACCGGCGAGGTCCAGGCCTCGCATCGAGGTTGTATCTCGCGGATGTGGAATGACGACGAGACCACCGCACTCAAGAACGAATACCGGCGGATCACCTCGGAACTTCTCGCGTCGGCAAAAGAGCACGGACGGATCCGTGAGGATGCCGCCGAGTCGGATCTGGATGTCATCTACTGGGCGGTGCGTGGAGTCATCGAATCCACCCGGGGTGTCAGCGAGACCGCGTGGCGGCGACATCTTGCGCTCGCCATCGCCGGATTGCGTCCCGGTGCCGAACAGATCATCGAACCGCCGATGGACGAGCAGCATGTCCAGCAGGCCAAGGTGCGTCTACAGTCCCGCTGACCGCACCGTCGAGCGTGCCGAACCGACCGTCGAGCGTGCCCTTATCGCCGATGTCGGGATGGCGCGCTGCATCATTGGCACGCTCGACGGTGATAAGGGCACGGTCGACGGTGGGGTAGGGGGGGTCAGAGACCGGCGGCAGTGGCCAGACGAGGCAGGGATTCGTGCGGCAGACCGAACAGCTGGGCGGTGCCGTGCGCTCGTTTGAAGTACAGATGGGCATCGTGTTCCCAGGTGATGCCGATCCCGCCGTGTAACTGGATGGTCTCGGCTGCGATGTGTGAGAACGCATCCGAGCAGTACACGCGCGCCGCTGCGGCGAGGTCGAGTGCCTCGTCGGATCCTGATACCAGCGCGTCGACCGCAGCATACGAGATCGAATGCGCGATCTCGGTGAGCGCATACATGTCGGCCATCCGGTGCTTGAGCGCCTGGAAGGACCCGATGACACGGCCGAACTGCTTGCGGGACTTGGTGTATTCCACCGTCAGGTCCAGCGCTGCGCGAGAAGCTCCGACCTGTTCGGCACTGATGGCGACGTAGGCGATCGCGCGCAGCTTGTCCACCAGATCAACCGGTGCGGGTATGGCGGTCGAGTCGACATCGTCGAAGGTGATGCTGGTCAACGGCCGGGTCGGGTCCATCGTCGGGCGCGGCGAACGGGTGATGCCGTCTGCGGTGGCTTCGACGACATGCAGGGTGACGACACCGCCGCTGCGGGCCAGGACAACCAGCACGTCGGCTGTTTCACCGTCGAGTACATAGTGGGCGGTGCCGGACAAGATCCCGGCGTTTGCCTCGACACCCGGGCGGTGCCACCCGTCGGCATCTGCCCAGCACAGTGCCGCGGTCTTCTCGCCGGAGGCCAGCGCAGGCAGTGTGGCGGAGCAGGCGTCGGTGTCACCACTGAGCAGCAGGGCCTGGGTGGCCAGCACCGCCGAGCCGAGCATCGGGACCGGGGACAGTGTGCGACCGAGCTCTTCGAGCACCACGTGGGTTTCGGTCAGGGACGCACCGATCCCGTCGAACTCTTCGGGAATCGACAGTGCGGCAACGCCGATCTGTCCACAGAGGGTCGACCACAGGGCGCGATCGGTTCGGCCCTCGGATTCCATCGCCGACCGTACCGCTGTGGAATCGCCGCTGCGGCGCAGCAGGCTCGCGACGGAATCGCGCAGTGCCGCCTGTTCTTCGGTGTCGATACCGGGGGAGTAGATGCTCATGCGGTGATCGCCTCCAGTACCCGCGCGCGATGGACAGCCGGGGTGCCCCAAGCCGTGACCAGGGCGCGCGTCTTGGTGAGATACAGCGACAGGTCATGTTCCTGGGTGTAACCGATCGCGCCGAGGACCTGCAATCCCACCCGTGAAGCAAGGTAGGCAGCCTGTCCGGCAGCAACTTTCGCCGCCGAGACGTCCCGGGACGCGAACTGGGGTTCGGGGACCTGGCCGTCGAGCGCCAGTGCGGCACCGTGGATCAGCGGGCGGGCCATCTCGACCGCGACCGCAACGTCGGCCACGTGGTGCTTGACCGCCTGGAACGAGCCGATCTCCCGGCCGAACTGCTTGCGGGTCTTGGCGTATTCGCTGGTGAGCGCGAGCATCGCGTCGGCCAACCCGATCAGCTGGGCGGCGGTTGCCAGGGCTCCGAAGTCGAAGGCACGAGCCGGATCCACTGAACCGACCGCGGCAACGGCATCCACGGAGGACAACGTGCGGGCCAGATCGACCGAGGGCCGTGGGTTGGTGGCGACACCGGTGCTCAGCGTGCCGTCGGCGACCAGGTAGACCTGCCCGGCCACCGCGGCATCGACGGCATAGGGGACCAGTGGGGCGTAGGCGAGGGTGGCGAGTTCACCTTCGGCCATCGCTGCCAGCCGATCACCGGCGCCGGCCTCGGCCAGCAGAATCGGCAATGCAGCAACGGTTTCGGCAACCGGACCCGGTACCGCGTGGCGGCCGAGTTGATGCGCCGCGACCACCATCTCGACGGCACCGGCACCCATTCCGCCGTGTTCGTCGTCGATCAGCAGGGCGTTGACGCCGGTCTCGGCCAGCTTCGACCAGACGAGCTCGCCGGACTTGGTGTCACCGTCGTTCCAGGAGCGGATGACGCCGGGTAGGTCGGCCTTCGCGAGCATCGAGTCGATGGACGCGGCCAGGTCGTGGTGCTCTTCTTCGAGCAGGAACCTCATGTCAGCGATCCCCTCGCGGTAGTCCCAGTAAGCGTTCGGCGATCACATTGCGCTGAATCTCGTTGGTGCCGGCATAGATCGGTCCCGACAGCGAGAACAGGTAGCCGTCCATCCAGGCGCCGGACGGTTGCCGCTGCGCGAGTTCGGCGTCGGCGCCGAGCAGATCGAGCGCGGTCTCGTGCGTGGCGATGTCCCACTGCGACCAGAACACCTTGTTGATCGACGATTCCATGCCGAGCTGGCCACCCTCGGCAAGCCGGCTCACGGTGGCATAGGTCGAGAGCTCGTAGGCTCGCGCGCCGATCCAGGCGTCGGCGACCTGACCGCCATGGCCTTCGCGGGCTTCGGCGTCGATGTCGTTCCACAGGGCCAGGAGTCGGTCGGTGGTGGCGAGGAACCGGCCCGGCGAACGCAGCGACAGGCCGCGTTCGTTGGCAGCCGTGCTCATCGCGACCTTCCAGCCGTTGTTCACCGTGCCGATCACACCGGACTCACCGGGTGCATCGGGATCGTCGGGAACAAAGACGTTCTCCAAGAAGAGCTCTGCGAAACCCGGCTCGCCATCGAGCTGGTTGATCGGGCGTACGGTCACACCGTCGGCCCGCAGGTCGAACATGAAGTACGTGATGCCCTTGTGTCGCGACGAGTCCGGATCGGACCGGAACAGCCCGAACCCCCAGTCGGCGAAACTCGAACGCGAGCTCCAGGTCTTCTGGCCGTTGAGAAGCCAGCCGCCTTCGGTGCGTGTCGCGGTCGACCGCAGCGATGCGAGGTCGCTGCCGGCCTCGGGTTCGCTCCAGGCCTGACCCCAGATGTCCTCGGACCGGGCCATCCGCGGCATGATCCGCGCCAACTGGTCGGGATGGGCATGCTCGAAAAGTGTTGGAGCAAGCAGGAAGATGCCGTTCTGGCTGACCCGTCCGGGCGCCCCGCTTCGGTAGTACTCCTCTTCGAAGATGATCCAGTGCAGCAGCGGTGCGTCGCGGCCACCGAACTCCACCGGCCAGCTCACCACCGACATCCGGGCATCGGCCATCTTGCGTTCCCACTGCCGGTGCTGCTCGAAACCTTCGGCGCTGTCCATCGACGCCAGTGGCTCGGTGGGCACGTTCTCGGCGAGCCAGCCACGGACCTCGGCGCGGAACTCGTCAGCTGCTGAATCGAAAAGTAGGTCCATCAGGAGCTCTTCTTCTCGGCGCTCGACTTCATCGACTTGGCATCCATTCCACCGAGCGAATCGCCGTCAGGTGCTTCGGCATTGGCGCTGTGTGCGAAGTGGTGCCAGCCGAAGACCGAATCCATCGCGTTGCGCAGACCCATCTGGTCTTCGCAGATGTTGACGGCCTTCTTGGTCAATGCGAGACCGAGCTGGGGCATCTCCGAGATGCGTCCGGCGATGTCGTCGACCTTGGCTTCGAGCTGGTCGCGGGGAACGACGTGGTTGACCATGCCCCACTCGAGTGCTTCGGCTGCGCCGAACCGCTCGCCGGTGAACAGGATCTCCTTGGCGCGGCGCGGGCCCAGGACGAAGGCATGCGCAAAGTACTCGACGCCGGGGATCCCCATCCGGGCCACCGGATCGGAGAAGAAGGCGTCGTCGGAGGCGACGATGAAGTCACAGATCCACGCGAGCATCAACCCGCCGGCGATGCAGGCGCCGTGGATCTGGGCGATCACCGGCTTGGGGATCTCCCGCCAGCGCCGGCACATCCCCATGTAGACCTCGGTCTCGCGGGCCAGGCGCTGGTCGCCACCGACCCGGTCGGTGTGGTCCCAGTACAGGGATGCGGTGTTGGGGTATTTGACGTGCACATCACGTTCGGGCGTGCCGATGTCGTGGCCGGCCGAGAAGTGCTTGCCGGCTCCGCGCAGGACGATGACCTTGACGCCTGCGTCGTCGACCGCGCGCCCGAAGGCGGCGTCGAGGGAGTATGTCATCACCGAGTTCTGGGAGTTGCGGAACTCGGGGCGGTTGAGGGTGATGTATGCCGTGGCGCCAACAACGTCGTAGGCCACCGGAGAGGTGTCGGGACCTAGTTCGGCGGCGCTCAGGGGGCTCGGGATCGTCACACCGGACACCATACCTAGCAAGTGCTTGGTTGGTAAACCCCGGTGGTGGTCATGGCCTGTTTTCAGGTACCCACCGGCGGTGATGGACGTATTGTTTGCCAACGTCTGAGCGGCTCGGGAGGGTGTCTGGTGGCGAGGTCTGATGCAGCCGATGTGCCGTGTGTTTGTGGCCATGTGAAGGCTGCCCACGAGCATCTTCGATCAGGTACCGACTGCGCGCTCTGCGAGCCAGGGGTCTGTCGGCGATTCCGGCGACAGGGTCGTCTACGGAAGCTGTTCGCGCGTCGCAGCTGACCTTCGGGATCCGCGTATGCCCGAGGACACGTGGTCGGCCGCCGCGATCACGGACTTCCCGACCTGATGCAATTCCTCGGAAGGCATCTCGCGGTCGGGGACGGCGACGATGGACGCGATCACCGCGCCCGATTCGTCGAAGATGGGTGCGCCGACGGTGACCACCGCGACCTTGCCGACCGCTTCGTCTGCCAGGTAGTCGATGGTTGTCAACTCGCTGAGCAGGCCGTCGACCCGGGATCGCAGCGAATCCGACACCGGTGAATCGCGCAGGGAGGCAAGGGTGTCGAGCATCTTGGCATGGTCCGGCGTCAGACGTTCGACTGCATAGCCGCGGTCGCGGATGGTCGCGAGGACGTCCCTGAGGCGATCACGGGCCTGCGCGGGTGCGGCGTCGAGCCAACTCCGGATCTCGTCCTCGGGTGACCATGCGACGAACTCGCGGCAGACGGTGGGACGCAGGGTGATGCGACGACCGGGGCGGATCCACTCCAAACCCGGTGAGCCGACGACGTCGGTCACGGTGATCGATTCGCCGGTGCGCTCGGCCACGAAGGCCGGCAGGTCGAGGCTCTCGGCCATGTCCCGGGCCGCCGACGCCGCGAGCCTGCGCACGGGGAATCCGCGTTCGGTGTGACGGACCAGCGCAACAAATCCGGCGCTGATGCTGAAGTACCCGTCGTGGCGGGTCACCCAGCCGTCGTTGGTGAGTTGCGAGAGGACTGCATGGGAGGTGGCCCTCGAGAATCCCGTGCGCCGGACGATTTCGGCCAGCGACAAGGGCGTGTCGATGTTGTCGGCCAGCAATTCGATGGTCCGGACCACGCGTTGGGTCGGTGGAGAGGGTTGACCCGTGCCAGTGCTGTCGCTTACCGTCGATGTCACATTGTCGGACGTTAGTGTCGAATATTCGACATGTCAACCTCTCGAGACACCTCGACGAAGGGTCATCATGGTGGTGAACACGAGGTACGAACTCTCACACCTGGCCGCGCTGGAAGCCGAATCGGTCCACATCTTCCGCGAGGTCGCCGCCACCGCACAGCGACCGGTGTTGCTGTTCTCCGCGGGCAAGGACTCGGTCGTGATGTTCCACCTGGCCCGCAAGGCCTTCTGGCCGGCGCCCGTTCCCTTTCCGCTGATGCATGTCGACACCGGTCACAACTTCGACGAGGTGATCGACTACCGGGATCGAGTGGTCGCCGAAACCGGTGTCCGGCTGATCGTTTCGCGGGTGCAGGACGACATCGATTCCGGTCGGGTCGTCGAACCGATGGGCCCGGGTGCCAGCCGCAACCGCTTGCAAACCGTCGCGCTGCTCCGGGCGATCGGGGAGAACGCGTTCGACACGGTCTTCGGCGGGGCTCGTCGCGATGAGGAGAAGGCCCGGGCCAAGGAACGGGTGTTCAGCTTTCGCGACGAGTTCGGCGCCTGGGATCCGCGCGCGCAGCGGCCGGAGTTGTGGAACCTCTACAACGGGCGGCACCACAAAGGCGAGCACATCCGGATCTTCCCGCTGAGCAACTGGACCGAACTCGACATCTGGCAGTACATCGCCGCAGAGGGGATCGAGCTGCCGACCATCTACTACTCGCACCGGCGCGAGGTGGTGCCGCGCGACGGAATGCTCTTGGCCAGAACGCAATTCCTGGAATTGGGCCCGGACGAAAGAGTTCATACCGAACAGGTGCGATTCCGGACCGTCGGCGATGCCACATGTACCGGTTGCGTGCTCAGTGATGCGGCCACGGTCCATCAGGTCATCGACGAGATCGCCGCGACCAGGCTGACCGAGCGCGGTGCCACCCGGGCCGACGACCGCATCTCCGAGTCCGGCATGGAAGACCGTAAAAGGGAGGGCTATTTCTGATGACCGTCGACCATGAGGCGCTCGCCGCCGGAACAGCGATCGGTGGCCGAAAAGCATTGCTGCGCCTGGCCACCGCCGGCAGCGTCGACGACGGCAAATCGACACTGATCGGACGGTTGCTCTACGACTCCAAGAGCATCTTTGCCGATCAGCTGGAATCCATCGAGCGGACCAGCGCTGCGCGTGGAGACGAATACGCGGACCTGGCGCTCCTGACCGACGGGCTGCGTGCCGAGCGTGAGCAGGGCATCACGATCGACGTCGCCTACCGGTACTTCGCCACGCCCAAGCGGAAGTTCATCATCGCCGACACCCCGGGACACGTGCAGTACACCCGGAACATGGTGACCGGGGCCTCCAACGCCGACGTGGCCCTGATCCTCATCGACGCCCGTAAGGGAGTTCTCGAACAGACCCGGCGCCATGCCTTCTTGTCGTCGTTGCTGGGTGTCGCACATGTGGTGCTGTGCGTGAACAAGATGGATCTGGTTGATTGGTCGGAGGACCGGTTCAACACGATCCGCGACGAGTTCGCCGCGTTCGCCACCAAACTCGAGGTCAGCGACCTCAGCTTCATTCCGGTCTCGGCTCTGCGCGGTGACAACGTGGTGGATGCGTCCGCGAATATGCCTTGGTATCAGGGTGGTTCATTGCTCACGCACCTCGAGGACGTGCACGTCGCCTCCGATCACAACCTCATCGATGCGCGGTTTCCGGTGCAATATGTCATCCGGCCCCAGCTCGGCGACGGTACCGATCACCGTAGCTATGCCGGCACGATCGCCAGCGGCACCTTCAAACCCGGCGACGAGGTCGTGGCGTTGCCCGGCGGGTTCACCACCACGGTGTCGGAGATCTGGGGTCCGGGTGGAGCGAAGATCGACGAGGCTTTTGCGCCAATGGCGGTGTCGATCTCGCTGGCCGACGACATCGACATCGGCCGGGGGGAGATGTTGGCCCGTCCGGGCAACCGGCCACACGTCGGCCGCGACATCGACGCGATGGTCTGCTGGTTCTCCGAGGACACCACGCTCCAGCCCGGTAACCGGTACACGCTGCAGAGCGCCACCCGTGAGACGAAAGCGGTCATCGGCGATCTCACATACCGCCTCGACGTGAACTCGCTGCATCGAGACGGAAACGCCCAAGGGCTGCAGCTCAACGAGATCGGGCGGGTCACGGTGCGCACCGCGCAACCGATGATGTTCGACGCCTATCGTCAGCATCGCGACACCGGTAGCTTCATCCTGGTGGATGAGGCGACGAACAAGACGGTCGGCGCCGGAATGATCAACGGTCCGGTGAGCCGTGATTCCCACGTGGTCTGGCACAGTTCGTCGGTCACGCGGCAGCAGCGGGCCCATCAGGGCGCCACGATCTGGTTGACCGGCCTCTCTGGTGCCGGCAAATCGTCCATAGCAGTGGAATTGGAGCGGTCGATGGTCGCCGAGGGCCGACCTGCCTACCTGGTGGACGGCGACAACCTGCGCCACGGCCTCAACTCCGACCTCGGGTTCGGTGACGACGATCGGCGGGAGAACATCCGCCGGACCGCGGAGGTCGCTGCGCTGTTCGCCGACTCCGGCGCGGTGGCCATCGTGTCGTTGATCAGTCCCTTCGCGGCGGAACGGCAGCGGGCCAAAGAGATTCACGCGCAGCGAGGGATCCCGTTCTACGAGGTGTTCATCGATACACCCCTCGATCTGTGTGAGCAACGAGATCCCAAGGGTTTGTACGCCAAGGCGCGGCGCGGTGAGGTGCCGCATTTCACCGGGATCAGCTCACCGTACGAACCACCGACCGACCCGGATGTTGTCATCACCCCTACCGACGGTGCGCCCAGGGACGTTGCCGAGTCGATTCGCCGTAGCCTGGGCGTGTGACTGCGAACCCGAAGGATCTCGAGCTGGCAGGTCGGTTGGCCACTGCCGCCGGCGAGTTGTTGCTCGACCTGCGTGCCACGTCCGGGTTGACCGGCAAAGATCTCGGTAACGCCGGCGATTTCCGGGCGAATGTTCTCCTGCTCAAAGAGTTGGCGCAGGAGCGCCCCGGTGACGCGGTGTTGTCCGAGGAATCGTTCGATGACCTTGCCCGCCTCGACGCCGACCGGGTGTGGATCGTCGATCCGGTCGACGGCACCCGTGAGTACGGCACCGAGGGCCGTGGCGATTGGGCGGTGCATGTTGCACTCTGGGAAAAGCATCTGGGCCTGACCGTGGGTGCGGTGGCGTTGCCGGCGCTGGGGGTGACGTACCTCAGCGACGGTGAGCCCGTCGCGCCTGCGGTGGGCCTGGCCGCGACATCGCGGGGGGACGTGCCGCGAGTGGTGGTCAGTGGGTCGCGTCCGCCGGCGTTCTCGGCGGATGTCGCTGCGGCGGTGGGTGGTGAGCTTCTGTCGATGGGTTCGGCGGGTGCCAAGGCGATGGCGGTGGTCCGGGGTGAGGCCGACGCGTACGTTCACGCCGGTGGCCAGTACGAGTGGGATTCGGCGGCACCGGTGGCGGTGGCGAAGTCGCAGGGGCTGTGGTGCAGCCGGGCCGATGGGCTTGCGCTGCAGTACAACCAGCGCGACGTCTACCTGCCGGACCTGGTGATCTGCCGCCCGGAGCTGGCCGAGACGATCCTCGAGGTCACCCGCCGGGGCTGAGCGCTCAGGCCGGCCGGCGCTGCAGGGATCGCAGCACGTTCTCCAGAGCGGCCTGGATGTCGGCGACCTCGATGCGCATGAGGGCGTCGTCGTCGAGGTCGGCCAGGTCGATGTCGCCACTGGTGAGCCGGTGTTCGCGTTCTTCCTCGGCACTTTCGACCACGTTGCGCACGAACCGCCCGTTGCCGGCCAGGTCGATGGAACGGCGATCTCCACCGGACGGGTCCGTCTGGATCTGGTGATAGAGCGGTCCGCAGGCGAATTCGAGCTCTTGGAGTGCCTCCGGACTCAGGAGTGAATCACGTTTGCGGGCAATCAGTTCGGCAATCCCGGCGAGCTCGCTCGGGCGGTAGGAGTCGAATCGGATCCGCTTGGCGAAGCGGGACGACATGCCCTCGTTGACCGACAACAGCCGGTCGATCTCGGCGTCGTAGCCGGCGATGATGACAACGAGCCGGTCGCGGTCGTCCTCCATCCTGGCGAGCAGGGTGTCGACGGCTTCACGTCCGAACGCGTCGCCGCCGGAGAGCCCGCTCTGGATCAAGGTGTAGGCCTCGTCGATGAACAGGACGCCGTCCATCGCCCGGTCGATCACCTCCGAGGTCTTGATCGCGGTGCTGCCGAGATGCTCGCCGACCAGATCGCGACGTGAAACCTGCACCACTGCATCGGTTTTGATCAATCCGAGTCCGCAGTAGATCTTCGCCACGATGCGCGCGATGGTGGTCTTGCCGGTTCCGGGGGGACCGGTGAATGCCAGATGCAGACTCCGAGGCCCGGTCGCCAGACCCTTGTCGGACCGGATCTTGGCGAGCTTGGCGGCGGACTCGAGTTTGGCCACCTGGGTTTTGACGGACTCCAGTCCGATCTGTTCGTCGAGTTCGGCCTGGGCGGTCGCCAGCAATCCGGGGTCGCCGCCGACGTTGCCGGGGACCGGCGCGTCGGGCACAGACGTCGGATCCCACCTGTCGGTGCGCGCGTCGATCTCTTCGGCTGTGTTGATCACCAACCGGAATCGTGGATCGGACAGCGCCTTGGCGTTGGCCGCGAACGATGGGTCGCGGGAATAGACAGCCTCGAATCGTTCGCGCGCCGCTGTTTCGGAACCCTGCTCGCGCAGTGCCAGGCCGTGGGTGAACATGGCCGCGGTGGCCGCCGCCGGGATCGGGCCTTCCTGGGCGGCCTCGAGCCGCCGGACACCTTCGGCGAACAACCCCATCTGCACGCACGCCGAACCGGCCATGAGATCGGCGCCGGCGTTCATGTAGGCGTCCGACCACGAGCCGGACTCGGCCAACGAGGTGAGCACGTCGGGCCATCGCTGGGTTTTGAAGTGCAGGCTGGCCCGCAGGTAGTCGATGATGGGCGCGCGGCCGGCCACGGTGGCGGCGGCTTCGTCGAGCGCCGCTTCGGCACCCTGGTGGTCGCCGCCGGCGATGAGGGTGGCGGCGTAGGCGGTGATGGCCTCGGTCCGGTCGGCGAGTGGGTAGTCGATGTACAAGCCGGTCGAGAATCGCCCCGAAAGAGTGCGGGCGGGCAGGCCGAGTCGTCGCTGTTCGGCGCCAATGTTGGCCCGGGTCCGGTACAGCTGCAGGATCACGGCAGGGGAGTTGTCGCCACAGGCGAGTCGTCCGAGCCAGGCGTCGGCAAGTGTGGGGTCCCATTCGGTGGCCCGGGTGAAGGCGAGTGTGGCCTTGTCCCGGTCGGGCGGGTACTGCTCGGTGTCGACCGGGATGCCGAGGCTGAGCACCGCGAAGTCGAACAGCCGGCGTGCTTTGGCCACCGCTGAGCGAGAGCCCGGTGTAGCTGCCCTGTCATTCATGACGTCCCCCGTGTCCCCCCGGGCGCGCCACCCCCGGCACGCGAGGCACAGACTACCCGGCGCCTGGCCGGTTCGGGACCCGGAGACAGTCGGGAACGGTGCCGTTGGCGGGTCCTCGGAGGCGGCGTGGTCAGCGGGCGGTGCGGCACCACCTAGACTGTTCTCGTGAGTGCAGACCTAGATACCGTTTCTGTCGCCGCCGATACCCCCGATCAGTCGCAGCCCTACCGTGAGCTGGGCTTGAAGGATGATGAGTATCAGCGGATCCGCGAGATCCTCGGTCGCCGCCCGACCGCCGCCGAATTGGCGATGTACTCGGTGATGTGGTCCGAGCATTGCTCGTACAAGTCATCCAAGGTGCATCTGCGCTACTTCGGCGAGACCACGACCGACGAGATGCGGTCGTCGATGCTCGCCGGAATCGGCGAGAACGCCGGCGTCGTCGACATCGGTGATGGCTGGGCGGTCACGTTCAAGGTCGAATCGCACAACCACCCGTCCTACGTCGAGCCGTACCAGGGTGCCGCCACCGGTGTCGGCGGGATCGTCCGCGACATCATGGCGATGGGTGCCCGTCCGATCGCGGTCATGGATCAGCTTCGCTTCGGTGCGGCCGATGCCCCCGACACCCGCCGGGTGGTCGACGGTGTGGTCCGCGGTGTCGGCGGTTACGGCAACTCTCTCGGCCTGCCGAACATCGGTGGCGAGACCGTCTTCGATGCGTCGTACGCGGGCAACCCGCTGGTCAACGCGCTGTGTGCCGGTGTCATGCGGGTCGAAGACCTGCATCTGGCGTTCGCCTCGGGTGCCGGCAACCGGATCATCCTGTTCGGCGCCCGAACCGGACTCGACGGCATCGGCGGTGTGTCCGTCCTGGCGTCGGAGACGTTCGACGACAGCGCCGGCGGTCGACCGAAGAAGCTGCCTGCGGTCCAGGTGGGCGACCCGTTCACCGAGAAGGTGCTCATCGAGTGCTGCCTCGACCTGTACAAGGCCGGCATCGTCATCGGTATCCAGGATCTCGGTGGTGCCGGATTGTCCTGCGCCACCTCGGAATTGGCCGCGGCGGGCGACGGTGGCATGCACATCGAACTCGAAAAGGTGCCCATGCGGGCCACCGGCATGACCCCGGCCGAGGTTCTCTCCAGCGAGTCGCAGGAGCGGATGTGCGCGGTGGTCGCCCCCGAGAACGTCGAGGCGTTCATGGAGGTCTGCCGCAGGTGGGACGTGCTGGCCACCGACATCGGTCAGGTCACCGACGGTGAGCATCTCGAGATCACGTGGCACGGCGAAACCGTGGTCGACGTACCGCCGCGCACCGTGGCCCACGACGGTCCGGTCTACGAGCGCCCGGTTGCCCGCCCCGAGTGGCAGGACGATGTGATCGCTTCGAGCACAAAAGATCTCAAGCGGCCGGAATCGCCGGAAGAGCTGCGGGCCACCCTGCTGGAGATGATCTCGTCACCGGCTCTGTGCAGTCGCCGGTTCATCACCGAACAGTACGACCGCTACGTCCGCGGCAACACCGTCCTGGCCGAGCACGCCGACTCCGGCATGATCCGCATCGACGAATCGTCCGGTCGCGGAATCGCTTTGTCGACCGATGCCTCCGGTCGGTACACCTACCTCGACCCGTACCGCGGTGCGCAGCTGGCACTGGCCGAGGCCTACCGCAACGTTGCGGTCAGTGGTGCCACGCCCAAGGCCGTCACCAACTGCCTGAACTTCGGTTCGCCCGAGGATCCGGGCGTGATGTGGCAGTTCCAGCAGGCCGTCCGCGGATTGGCCGATGGCTGTGCGCAACTGGGCATCCCGGTGACCGGTGGCAACGTGAGCTTCTACAACCAGACCGGTGCGACGGCAATCCTGCCGACCCCGGTGGTCGGTGTCCTGGGTGTGATCGACGATGTGCGTCGACGCATCCCGACCGGCTTCGGGACCGAGCTCGGCGAGACGCTGATCCTGCTCGGTGACACCCACGACGAGTTCGACGGATCGATCTGGTCGCAGGTGGCCCACGATCACCTCGGTGGTACACCGCCGGCGGTCGACCTCGAGCGCGAACGTCTGCTTGGCGAAATCCTCACTGCCGCATCGCGCGACGGTCTGGTCTCGGCTGCGCACGACCTGTCCGAGGGCGGGCTCGCGCAGACCGTCGTCGAGGCCGCGCTGGCGGGCGAGACCGGTTGCCGGATCGTGTTGCCCGAGGGTGCCGACCCGTTTGTCTGGCTGTTCTCCGAGTCGTCCGGCCGGGTGCTGGTCGCGGTGCCGCGCTCCGAGGAGGTCCGTTTCTGCGGCATGCTCGATGCGCGGCAGATGCCGTGGACCCGCATCGGTGTCGTCGATCAGGGCAGCGACTCGGTCGAGGTCCAGGATGCGTTCACCGTGCCGCTCACCGAGCTGCGTGAGGCTTTCGAGGGAACCCTCCCCAAACTCTTCTCCTGAACCCGATAGTGTGCCCTTTTGGCGGTCCCCACCTGGGGTTTTGTTCGCCAAAAGGGCACATCATCGGGGGTTGGCAGGCTAGGGTGAACGCGTTCTAGTTCCTGCGTTCGGAGGTCTGTGGTGTCGTTGCGTGTTGTGGTGTGGTCCACCGGAACCATCGGAAAGCTGGCGATAGCGGGGGTGTTGGCCCGCCCCGAACTCGAACTGGTCGGGGTGTGGGTGTCGAACCCGGACAAGGTCGGCAAAGACGTCGGCCATTTGGCGGGGCTGGGCCGCGACATCGGCATCGCAGCCACCGACGACACCGAAGCGCTGCTGGCGCTGCGGCCTGACTGCATCGTGCACGGCGCGATGACCGACGACCGCATCATGGAGGCGGTCGACGACCTGATCGGGTTCCTCGACGCGGGGATCAACGTGGTCTCGTCCGGTCCGGTCGCGCTGGTATACCCCGACGGTGTGCTGCCGGCAGAGCTCAATGAACGCATCCGCAGTGCGGCCCGCGGGGGCAATGCCACCCTGCACGTCAACGGTATCGATCCGGGTTTCGCCAATGACGTTCTGCCACTGGCGATGACATCGCTCTCCAAGCGGATCGACGAGCTGCGCGTTGCCGAGATCGCCGACTATGCGACGTACTACCAGCCGATGACCATGACCGAGCTGTTCGGTTTCGGCAAACCGATGGACACCCAGTCGATGCTGTGGATGCCAGGAGTTCTGTCGCTGGCCTGGGGGCCGGTGGTGCGACAACTCGCGGCGGGTCTCGATGTGACATTGGACGAACCGCTGGTGGAGAAGATCGACCGTCGTCCGGCCGAGAGCGACTACGACATCGCCTCCTGCCACATCGCGAAAGGCACCATGGCCGCAGTGCGTTTCGAGGTGATCGGGACCGTGAACGGGGTGCCGCGGATCGTCCTCGAACACGTCACCCGTACCCAGCGCGACGCTCAGCCGGAGTGGCCCATCCCGAGCCACGGCGACGGCTGCTACCGCATCGAGATCAAGGGCGACCCGGTGATGACCGTCGACTTCGTCCACCATGGCGAGAACGGCGACCACAACGATTCCGGAATGCTGGTCACCGCAATGCGGTTGGTGAACGCGGTGGAGGCCGTGGTGGACGCTCCACCCGGGCTGCTCACCGCCCTTGACCTCCCGCAGATCACCGGTCGCGGACTGGTGACCAAGGACTGAGCGGCGTCACATCGACTCTCGCCCACCCGAAGCGGGCGCAACCCCTTCGCAGCTTCGGCGCTAGAACGTGTTCTACCTTGAGAGTAGAACACGTTCTTGATCTCGGAAAGGTGGCGTCAACCGATGGCGATGTATGGCCGGGATCGGATGCTTGCACTCGGTGAACGTTCGCCTGCCGCCGCAAGTGCCCACGACCGTGACGAGTGGGCCGGATTGTTCGTAGACGACGGCATCGTCAACGATCCCGTCGGATCACGGCCTCACGTCGGCGGAGCCGAGATCAGGCGTTTCTACGACACGTTCATCGGTCCACGGAACATCACCTTTCATCGCGGTACCGACTTCGTAGGGGAGCGCACCGTCATCCGGGACCTCGAACTGGAAGTCGAGATGTCGCCGAAGGTGACGCTGCGCGTGCCCGTCTTCATCCGATACGACCTGTGCGACGCCGGCGACGATCTGCGCATCGCCCGACTCGCCGCCTACTGGGAACTGCCGCAGATGATCACGCAGTTCGCGCGCTGCGGCGTGGCCGCGGTGCCGGTCGGGCGAAACTGTCCGGCGCACTGTTACGGAACCAGGGGATCGGCGGCACGATCGGGTTTGCCAAAGGGTTTCGGCGGGTCGGTGCGGATGCAAAAGCAACCGTCGCACGTTTCCTCGAGGCCGCTTCGCAGGGGGACGTCTCGGGCGCTCGCGATCACCTGGACCCCAATGCGCAGGTTGTTGTCCTCGGTGGTGCGGCCACCGGCGTCGAACACGTCGTCGGGCAGCTCGCCGGGGTGCGGTCGCACAAACATCTGGCGTCCGGCAACACGGTTGCCGTCGCCTTGGTCATCGGTGATCGGAAGGGTGTCGGTCTCTTTGTGTTTGGGGCAGATCGCGCGCGGATATCGGCCGTCGAGATGATGTTCGATGAGTGATCGAGGGCACTTGCGCTGACGGATTGCCGTTGCGCGCCTAAAGTCTGGTCCATGGCTGCACCGCTTTCCACACCCGGCGTCTTCGGTCCCGACGATCTCGAGGGCCTGGTCTGGTTCTATGACATGTATGGATATGCCACCCTGCGGGGTGCGCTGAGTGCGGCCGACGTCGACGCCATCGAATCGGAATGTGTTGCCGCGCAACATGGTGTGATCGCCGGGGAATTGGATGCCCGATACGGGTCGACCATTTTCCTCGACGAGGCCGCCAAGGCCGAGAAGTTCGCCAACTATGTCGAATACGTCAGCGAGGTGTCGCCCGCTGTCGATTCTGCGATCTCCGGCCCGGTGATGCGCGAGGTCATGAACCGAATCCTCGGCCCTGATTCCTGGTTACGTGATCACGAGCAGTATGGGGTTGTCTATCAGGACGCCCGTCCCGGGAAGGAGTCCGGATACACCCGAATCGGGTGGCATTCGGATTGGCAGTCCAGCCCCAGTCTGGATGTGTGGCCCGGTACGGCATTCACCCTGCACGTCGATGGAACCAGTCCGGCCAACGGGTTTCTGCGGGTGGTTCCGGGCAGTCACCTCTGGGACACCCCGGCCCCGTACCGCAACGTCAACGGCGTATCCGTTCCCGACACCGCTCGGCCATCCGGTGGACGGACCAGTCGTAAGCCACCTTTCGAGATGCCGTTGGGTTTTGAAAAGATCCGCGGTGAGGTCGGGATCTACGCCGAACGCGGCGACATCATCCTGCACGACGCCTACCTCTGGCACTCCGCGGCCCGGGCCACCGACGACAACACCCAGCGGCGCCATGTTCGCGGCGGCTACTTCGGCGGCACCAAACCTGCTGCGGGAGTAGAAGAATTCATCAAGAACGCGGCCCGGTGAACAGCCGCGTCGGGGATCAGGTCGGCACGATGTTCTGGTTGATCCGAAAGAGGTTGTGCGGATCATAGGTTCGCTTGATGTCCGCGAGCCGATCGTAGTTGCCCCGATAGGCGGCCTGCACGCGCTCGCGGCCTTCGTCCATCATCATGTTCACATAGCCGCCGCCGGCAGAAGTCGGGTGCAGATCCTCCCAGTAGTTCTTGGCCCACTCTGTGATCCGTCCCAGATTGGCGGGATCGGGATCGATCCCGGCGATGACTCCGTTCCATCCGCCGTTGCGGTAGGGGAATGCGGTTGCGTCCTCCGCGACACGTTCGGCAGCGCCGCTGATCGGATACAGGTGCATTGTCGACAGGGACGACGGGAGGGCTTCGCCGTACCGACGGTGAAGTGGGATCGCGGTACCGGTGATCTCCTCGAAGATGTCGGCCTTCCAATACCACTGCAAGCCCGTGGGCAGCAGACCGTCGAACGCGCTCTGAAGCACGGGAAACGGCATCGGTGCCAGGCCGAACAGAAGAGGTGAGCCGAAGTCCCGAACGGGTGCCAAGACCTGGTCGGCCTGCTGGTGCGGCCCCGAATAGCACCACACGATCCCGCAGACCTTTCGGCCCCACAGCTCCTCGGGGAAGGGTGGCCCGCCGGGGACCTCCAGGACACCGATCCAGCCGTTCAGCTCGTCGGGCAGCGTCGGGATCAGGTCGCGGTACCACCTGAAGACCTCCTCGGCATCGGCAATGTCGTAGAGGACCGGCCCGCCGATGACGTCACCGGCGTCACCCACCGGGTGAGATCGAAATGTGAACGAGGTGACCACGCCGAAGTTTCCGCCACCGCCGCGTAGCGCCCAGAACAGATCGGGCTGGCTGTCGGCGCTTGCGGTCACAAAAGACCCATCGGCCAACACCACGTCGGCGGATAACAGATTGTCGATGGTCAGGCCGAAATGCCTTGTGAGATAACCAGTACCACCACCTAGTGTCAGTCCTGCAACCCCGGTTGTGGAGACGAAGCCGGACGGTGTGGCCCTCCCGAATGCCGCGTTGGCATGATCCACATCGCCCCAGGTGCAGCCGGCGTCCACGCGTATGGTGCCTGCCTGCGGGTCGACGGTGGTAGAGCGTTGTGTGCGGAAGTCGATCACCAGGGCGTCATCCCACACGCTGAACCCGGCACCGTGGTGACCGCCGCCGCGGACCGCGATGGGGATCTGATGGCGGCGCGCAAAGTTGACGCAGGCGATCACGTCGGCGACATCCGCGACGCAGGCGACAGCCGCCGGATGACGGTCGATGGCCGCGTTGTAGACCTTCCGTACCTCGTCGTAGTCGGGGTCTTCGGGACCGATCAGCGGACCGCGGATGGTCTGACGCAACTCGGAGATGACGGCATCCGGGGTGGCTTCGATAGCGGACATTTGGTGTGCTCCTTCTGTACGGACTCACATGGTGGGAGACTGGGTAGTTGAACGGTACGAAGCAGCGGTGACGTGCGGGAATGCCCATTACCCCGAAGGACTTGCCCGTACGTCCACGTTGCGGCTCGGTCTTTGCCGCACGTCCGGGAGAGTTGTCCGATCGTCCGGGAGTCACACCATGGACGTCCTATCCGACGTTTTGCTCGCTGTGCGGTTGACCGGTGCGGTGTACTTCGACATCGATGCCCGCTCGCCCTTCGTTCTCGAGAGTCCACCCACCGATGTGATCGCTGCCAAGATCGCCACGGACGCCGAACACCTGATCGCCTTCCACGTCCTGACTCTTGGTTCTTGTTGGGTCGAGACGGTCGATGCGCCCGAACCCGCGCAGTTGCTGCGGGCCGGTGAGATGGTGATCGTCTCCAGCGGCGAGGCACACCTGCTCGCATCGGCTCAAGGCCTCCGCGGGCAGCCGGATCTGTCCCGGTACTACCGGCCGTTGACTGAAGCCCTGCCGTTCGTCATCGACATCAACAGCGACACGAACGCCGATCGCTGCCGGATCGTGTGTGGATACTTCGCCTGTGACCGGCATCCGTTCAACCCGTTGCTCGAATCGTTGCCGCGCATGGTCCACGCCCCCGTGTCGAGTCGTAGCTGGGGTTGGATGTCGCGGCTGCTCGACGCGGCCCTCGAGGCGAGTGACGGTCGCAACGCCGGGCAGGAGGCGATGCTCGCGAAACTGTCGGAACTGATGTTTGTCGAAGCGCTCCGTGCCCACATCGACGGGTTGTCCCCAGACGCTCGCAGCTGGGCGGCCGGCATTCGCGACCCCGACGTCGGTTCGGCACTGCGGCTCATCCACGGTCGGTTCGCCGAGCCGTGGACGCTTGAAGGACTGGCCCACGAGGTGGCCATGTCCCGCTCCTCGTTTGCCGATCGGTTCACCGCCTACGTGGGGGTACCGCCGATGACCTACCTTTCCCGATGGCGGTTCCAGCTTGCTGCCCGACTGTTGCAGAACGGTTCACTCAGTGTTGCGCAGGCCGCGAGTGCTGTTGGATATCAATCCGAATCGGCCTTCAACCGAGCCTTCAAGCGCTCTGTCGGGGAAGCTCCGGGCGCTTGGCGACGAAAGGGCGCTGCAGATGTGGGTGCTGCCCACGGATGACTGGCCGGTCCGCAGGTCGTGAGTCTCTGCTGAGCGGTCATCGGCGGCGAGTTTCTTATCCGGAGCGGTAACGAATTTGATGATGTTCAATTGGTGAGCATCGGCGGCTGCGAGATTTCCGATTTTCCTGTTGAATGTCCGGTTTTCAGTTGTCTACGTGCTGCGATAAAGGGATCAAATTGAAATGTTCGGGTTACGCGGTGTGTGGCGTTGGGGCGATTAGAAGTAACGCAAAAGAAACCACCGGACGGCAGATTGTATGCAAGACTCACTATCATCAACTTGTCCAAGCATCGTTGGAGCCCCACAGGTTGGGTGTATGGGGAACTCCGGAGAGGATTCGGCATGTACGTACGAACGCTGTGCATGCAACGCGTGGACCTGGATTCGGGTCCACGCCTTTTGTCACCGAATGATGCTGGGGCGGACCAGTGGTGCACTGGAGTGCCAGGTTCATTCTTTTCTGGCCTTCAAGATTCCGCCTATTTCTAACTGAAGACACTCAACGGCCCATTTGCAATTCTTCGGTTTCTTGAGGATGCGGAGTGGCTGATGCATGTCTTGGACCGATTTATCCGGGTGGTATTCCGCCACCCATCTGACATCCGCTACTGGTTGAGGAACGGAAATGGCAAACAAGCAGCAGGTTGGAGTGAAGGTCGGGGGACAGGCCGCCGACGAACTCGATGTACTCGGCGAACGTGTGATGCGAAAAGTGTCACGCCGGTTGATCCCGTTCATCGCGGTTCTGTTCTTCATCAATTACGTCGACCGGACGAATATTGCGTTCGCGAAGCTGGAGATGAGTGCGGACCTGGGACTGAGCGAAGCTGCCTACGGCCTCGCCGCAGGCTTGTTCTTCGTCGGGTACTTCCTGTTCGAGATCCCGAGCAACTTGGCATTGCACAAGTTCGGTGCGCGTATGTGGGTCGCCCGAATCATGGTGACCTGGGGCATCATTGCCATGGCGATGGCCTTTGTGAACAGTGCCGGCGTGTTGTACGTCGTGCGAATCCTTCTCGGCATTGCGGAGGCAGGTTTCTACCCGGGTGTCATCTTGTACCTGACGTTCTGGTTCCCGCGACGCCAGCGGGCCAAGGCCATCGGATTGTTTGCGCTTGCGGTTCCGGTGTCCGCAGTGGTCGGGGCCCCGGTGTCAACGGCAATCATGCAATACAGCCATGACTTCATGGGATTCTCGGGCTGGCGGATCATGTTCCTGGTCGAGGGGCTACCCGCGGTGATCCTGGGAATCGTGTGCTGGTTCTATCTGACCGACCGGCCTGCGGACGCCAAGTGGCTCGACCCGGAAGAACGTGCCTGGCTGACGGCGACAATGGACGCGGATACGAAGGAAACCGAAGCGGGCGATCCGTGGACTCTCCGACGTGTCCTGACCAGTCCACTGGTACTCGGACTCGCGCTCGTGGAATTCGGTGTGGGCTACGGGATCTACGCACTGAGCTTCTTTTTGCCGTCGATCATCGCCGGATTCTCGGAGACCTTCGGTACCGATTTCAACCTGTTCCAGACAGGCCTGATCACGGCCGTCCCGTTCTTCTTCGGAGCACTGGCGATGGTGTACTGGACGCGACATTCGGATCGCAAGTACGAGAGGGCGTGGCACGTCGCGGCACCGGTATTCCTTGCCGGACTGACTGTTCCCATCGCGCTCTATCTGGGATCGCCGATCGCTGTCATGGTCGTGATCTCCCTGACCGCAATCGGAGTGTTTGCGGCCTACCCGGTCTTTTGGGCGATCCCTGGAGAGTTCCTGACCGGGGTCGGAGCGGCCGCCGGGATCGCCTTGATCAATTCACTGGCTAATCTGTCCGGTTTCGCTGCGCCCTACATAACCGGAGGACTCACCGATGCCACCGGTTCGGAGAACAGCGGAATGTGGGTCGCCGGAGGCGTGCTGATCTTTGCCGGCTTGACGATGGTCGGGCTCAAGGTCAGCGGGTTGCTGGATCCGAACAAGCATGCGCAATCGTTCGAGCCGGAACCGGTGGTCACCCGGTAGTAGGTTCGATGGGTGCGGCCGGACACATCAAGGGATGTCACAGATCCCAGGTGTGCACGGCCGCACCGTCGTGCATGCGATCGATGTACTCACCGAGCATGCCCGACAGTGCGACCTCACGGCTGTCGCCGGCCGCCTCCCGGGCCGCCACCCGTGCGCGTTGCCACACGGAACCGGTTTGCCCGTTGATCGCCCGGCCCTCGATGATGGTCAGGTATCGATCCCGAACGTCGGCCGCGACTCCGAATGCCCGCAAACCGTCTTCGGCGAGTGGCAGCAACCGGCGCAACACCAACTCGTCGGGTTGTACCCATCCGACTGTCGGCCAATACAGTTGGCAATCCATACCGTCTCGGGCCGCGGTGTGGAGATTCTCTGCTGCTGCATTGAACGTCATCTGTGACCAGATCGGACGTTCGGCGTCGACGAGTCCGCGCAGGGTCCCGTAGTAGAACGCTGTGTTCGCCATGATGTCGAGTACGGTCGGTCCGGCAGGCAGGACACGGTTTTCGATGCGCAGATGCGCCTGCCCGTCGACGACGTCGTAGACCGGTCGATTCCACCGGTACACGGTCCCGTTGTGCATTCGGAGTTCGGTCAGCTCAGGTATCTCACCGGCTTCCAACTGCGCCAGTGGGTCGTCCTCCGACACCACCGGTAGCAAGGCGGGAAAGTATCGGGTGTTCTCCTCGAAAAGGTCGAATATGGTTGTGATCCAACGTTCCCCGAACCACACCCTCGGCCGCACGCCCTGGTTGATGAGCTCCTGTGGGCGGGTGTCGGTGGCCTGTTCGAAAACCGGGATGCGGCTCTCGTGCCACAGGGCCTTGCCTGCCAGGAACGGCGAGTTGCCTGCGAGTGCCACCTGCACCCCGGACAATGCCTGAGCAGCATTCCAATGATCGGCGAAGCGCTCGGGGGCAACACGCAGATGCAATTGCAGCGACGTGCACGCGGCCTCGGGCAGGATCGAATCAATCGATGTCTGCAGATGGTCGGGACGGTCGCCGGGCACCAGAGGCACACCCGTGATGTCGAGTTCGATGTCCTCGCCGCGGGCAGCAAAGATTTGCTGGTTCAACAGGTCATAGCGTGGGTTTGCTGAAATCCATTGATGCGCAAAGTGCTCTTGCCGCAGGGTCGGCAGCATGCCGATCATGACGAGGTGGTTGTCCGTGGTCGCGGCCCTCGCCTCGGCCCGGTTCAGTGAATCGCGCAGGCTCGACTCGAGCGATACGGTGTCGGCGCCGACAAAGGGACGGGGGGCCACGTTGATCTCGATGTTGAACTGGCCCAGTTCGGTCTGGTAGTCGGGATCGGCGATCACGTCGAGCACGGCTGCGTTTGCCATCGCCGGATTCATCGCACGGTCAACAAGATTGAGTTCGACTTCCATGCCCAGCAGGGGTTCCGGCGGGTTTCCCTGGTCGGTGAACAGCCCGTCGGCCAGCATGCGCGCGACCGCTTCCGTGCAACGTCCCACCTGCTGACGAAAACGCCGCCTGTCCTCCCGGCTGAATTCCCGGTTGCCGACCTCCGTGCCCATCGTCCCATCGTGCCACGGAATGCCGGGTGCACGTGGATGTCCGGTGGCCGGTAGACGTCAGCCGCCACCGAGTACGATCTCGAGGCGCTGGGCACAGATGTCGGCGAGATCGATACCGTCGAGTTCGAGTTTCGTGTTGAGCCTGATCAGGGGAACGGCCAGCAGTAGCGCAGCGGTGACATCGTTGAACAGCATGTTGGTCGGCCGCGTTCCGGTCAGCCGCTCGTACCGTTCGAGTGTCTCCTGACGTGATGGCGTTCCGCCGGCCGGACTGTGGTCCTGCAGTGGACTGCTGACCCAATCGGTCAGGAACATCCAGGCGAGGTCGGCGCCCGGGTCCCCGAGGTAGGCGATCTCCCAGTCGAGTGCTGCGACCGGATGGTGGTCGGCGTCGGCGTAGAGAACGTTGGACATCCGGGAATCGCCCCAGCACAACGCGACCCGAGCCGGTTCGTACAGGTGGCGGTCCGCCCAGTCGAGTGCATTCGCCAGGCCCGGATGCAGGGGACTGCCGTTGCCCGCCCAGTTGAGCGCGTATCGCAGAAAGTTGACCAGACGCTGCGGTGGCTTCGTGCCGAACCCGCCGAGATCCAGGAAACCCAGGCGCCTTTCGGCGGTATCGATCTGGTGGACCCGGGCGATGAGGTCGACACATCCGTTCCACAGCCGCGCCCGGCCCGCGTCATCGGCGTCGGCGTAGATGCCCTGCTGGTGGTATGCGGGGACATCGCTGACGGTGACGACGTCATCGATGCGGTCCATGACGAAGTACGGCGTTCCCAGGTCGGTTCCGTCGGCGTCGATCCACCGCATCTTCGGCACGGGGACCGCCGAGCCGGCCAGACGCTGCATCACGAGGTATTGCCGCCGGAGATCGAAGTCCGGCAGGACCGCGAAGTCCGGTGGTCGCCGGAACACCAGACCCTGCGCCTCGGCGCGGGCATCGGCCGTCGGCCCGACATCGACCAGGTCGAAGAGGTATGTCTCGGTGGAGAATCCCTGCTGCGCGGCTCTCCAATCGAGGATGGTGGCGCCGGCGGCGTTCGGAACCCTCTGTCGTAGTACGGCTTCGAGCGCGGCAGGTAGTTCGTCGACCGACAGTCGGGACGGCGGGGTCGGTGTCATGGCCTCACCAGCCCTGGTATCCGTAGCGCGGGTAGGCGCCCATGAAGACCATCTCGACCAATCCGTGCCCGACCTTGCCGTCCATGCGGACCTCACACAGGGTCTCGCTGAGCATCCGAACCGGGGCCAGTGCCTCGGCATCGTTCGTGTTCACCGTGAAACCGTCGCGGAAGTCGTCACCGCGGTAATACCCGCTGGCGTAACCGTTGTAGTGGTCGTAACCGGCCAGTCCGGGCCAGAAGTCGGTCATCGGATGCACCTCGATGGTGCTCCTCGACCGGTCGCCACGGATGACCGTGAAGGTCCCCCCGGACACGACTCGGGCATCATCGCGAAAATTTAGGTCGTGCTCCACATCGATGATCTCCTCGTGTGGCCGGTCGGAGCCGAGAGGGTAGAGCACTTCACCCTCGAACTGCCATCTCGACCCGTCGCTGTTCTCCCGTTGCGCGAAATGCACCAGCTCGTCGTCGAATTGGAAGATCCCCATGTAGTAGAGGACTCCCGCGGGCAGATCGGTCGGCTGGAGTTCGGTTCCGTCGGGAAGGCTGCCGCCGCCACCTCCCCGTCGGATGCCCCACGAATGGTCCCGACCGAACCACCAACGCTGCGGATCGATCTCGATGCGCTCACCGTCGATGTCGATCCAGCCTTCGACCATGCCGTTCTGATAGAACCGGCGCGCGTCTTCCGAGACGCGCCCGCGGACCCGGTGAAACGCGGCGGTCTGCTCGTAGGCGTCGAACTGGCCGGTCAGGCGTAGATCCAGGCTCAGTCCCTGGTTGTTGGGTGCGACCTGAGTTCGTACCCGGCGCAAAGGTTCTTCGATCGTGTACGTGTACGGGCCGATCGTGTATTCACCGAGACCACCGGTCTGCGGGTTGAGTGTGGTGGACATCCGGACCACCTTGGCCTGGCCATTGCGACTGGTGACCATTGCGTAGGCGTCGGTCACGTTGCGGTTGGGGTAGCGGGCCATCCCGGTCATCACGTTGAGGTCGCCGGATTTGTCGAACCCGTACATCACAACGCGTTCCACCCAGCGCAGATCGCTCTGCGATACGTGGTCGAACGTGGTCGGCAATTGGTGAGCCAGGATCTCGTCGTTGGGTGTCAACACGGGCATGGTCTCCTTCATCGGGGGAGCCTGAGGCAACAAGCAATACGTTAGGGCATGGAACGTAATTGAATGTGGGTTTTGCGGTACTTTCATCGGGTGACCACCTCAGCCCAACCGCCCCCCGGTCGACCACGTGATCCCCAGAAGGACATCGACGTCCTGCGGGCGGCTCGGGAACTGCTGGTCGAGGGCGGTTTTCAGGCGGCGACGATCGCCGCGGTGGCCCGGCGCTCGGGCGTGGGGGTGCCGACCATCTACCGCCGTTGGGCGCGTCGGGAAGCGTTGATCGAGGACGCCGCATTCGGCACCGTCGAGCCGGGTGTGGTCCCGGAGGCCACCGGTGACCTGTGGGCCGACCTGCGGACGTGGGCGCAGCTCTTCCTGCGGCATTTCGCAAACCCTGTTGCGCGGGCGGCGATTCCGGGCCTCATGCTCGCGTACCAGCACGAGGGTGATCTCTACGAGCGCCTCGTCAATCGGTCGGAGCACGATGTCCGGGTCCTGCTGCGGAATCTGCTTCGCGGCGACCTGCCCGGGTGGCCGCCGAAATCACTAGAGAAGCGGGCGGACTCGATCTTCGACCTTCTTGTTGCGACAACGGCCATCCGGGCGTTGACGGTCGGGCTCGCCGACCATGAGTCGTTCTGCGACGAGACCGCGGATGCGCTGACCGCATTGGCCTACTCGACCTGGAAGCCGCGGGTCCGTCGGCGGCGATCGTAGATCGAGTTCGTGACGGGGTTCGGCTCAGGCCAAGGTCTCGGTCAGCTGACCGCCGGCCAGTTGCCAACGCCGCGTTGCCCGGACCGTGGCCAGCATTCTGCGGTCGTGCGTCACCAACAACACTGTGCCGGAGAATGATTCGACCGCCTGCTCGAGTTGCTCGATGGCGGGCAGATCCAGGTGGTTGGTGGGTTCGTCGAGCACCAGCAGGTTCACGCCGCGAGCCTGAAGCAGGGCCAGGGCGGCGCGCGTGCGTTCCCCGGGTGACAGGGAGTCGGCCGAGCGGGTGACGTGATGCCCCTTCAGGCCGAACTTGGCCAGCAGAGTTCGGACGTCCGCGTCGGTCTGATCGGGGACCTGCGCGGCGAACGCATCGGCCAGAGCGGTGTCACCGGTGAACAATCCGCGGGCCTGGTCGACCTCGCCGATCTGCACACCCGACCCCAGCGACGCCGAACCCGAGTCGGGTACCTGCGCGCCGAGTAGTAGTGAGAGCAGTGTCGACTTGCCGGACCCATTGGCGCCGGTGATGACGATCCGATCACCGGCGTCGACTTGGGTGCTGATCGGGCCGAGTGTGAACTCGCCGCGGGTCAGCGTTGCCTCGTTGAGGGTGGCGACCACGGTGCCCGAACGAGGCGCGGCCGCGATCTCCATGCGGAGCTCCCACTCCTTGCGCGGTTCCGCGACCTCTTCGAGCCGCTCGATTCGGCGTTGGGTCTGCCGGGCCTTCGAGGCCTGTTTCTCGGTGGACTCCAGTCGCAGGCCCTTGCCGACTTTGTCGTTGTCCTTGGACTTGCGTCGCGCGTTGCGGACCCCGTGTTCCATCCAATTGCGTTGCATCTGAGCGCGATCGGTCAGCGCATCCTTGGTGTCGGAATACTGGTCGTATGCCTCACGGGCGTGTCGTCGGGCGACCTCACGTTCGACCAGGAATGCCTCGTAGCCGCCGGAATACACCGACACCTGCTGTTGGGCGAGGTCGAGTTCGACGATTCCGGTGACGGTGCGCGCCAGGAACTCACGATCGTGACTGACAACGACCATCGGGGTCCGCGAGCTCGACACGAACTCCTCGAGTTGCGCCAGGCCGTCGAGGTCGAGGTCGTTGGTCGGTTCATCGAGCAGGAGAATGTCGTAGCGCGACAACAGAAGTGCGGCCAGCCCGGCTCGTGCCACCTGCCCGCCGGACAGCGCCGACATCGGTAGATCTAGGTCGACGGTCAGGCCGAGATCTGCTGCGACCTGCTCGGCGCGTTCGTCGAAGTCGGCTCCACCCAGGTGCAGCCAGCGGTCGAGAGCGGGGGAGTAGAGATCGTCGCCGCCCTCACCGAGTGCTTCGGCCGCGGCGTCCATCGCCGACTGTGCCTCTGCCACGCCCGTGCGGCGGGCGAGGAACTCGCGGACGGTCTCACCCGGGGTCGGCTCGGCTTCCTGCGCGAGGTAGCCGACCTCGGCGTCAGGCGGGCTCAGCGTGATGGTGCCGTCGAAGTCCGCGGATCCGACCCCGGCGAGCAGCGTCAGGAGCGTTGATTTGCCGGCGCCGTTTGGGCCGACCAGGCCGAAGACGTCACCGTCGGCCACCGCGAGGTCGAGATCAGAGAACAGGGTGCGTTCGCCGTGACCGGCGCTGAGTCCGGTGGTGTGCAGGGTGGCGCTGATGGTGGTGACGCTCCTTCGAAGTGCAGGTTCTCTTCAAGACGATAGTCGGTGCGCCGATGAGGGCCGGCAACGCCGTGGACGGTTGGTCGTATCGGCGTAGCTGATGCCGGGGTGTGGGTTCCTTCGATGGTGTTCGGTAGACAATCTGGCTTCGCTCTTCAGTGTGCTGGTCAACGGACGGGACGATGGCTGATGCCGGTGGTTCGGATGCTTTCGATGTTTTCGGGGTTGTAGGTGAGTGGGTTGAGATGGACGTAGTACTGAAAAACCTGGACACCATTTTTGATGCTGGCGTTTTATCGATGATGAGTCCGGTAGGCCCGACACCCGAGCCCAGGCTCCATTTTTCCGTGCCGTCGTCGGCTTTGTTCGTGATGCGTGTCCACGTGTCGACGTTCTCGGGGAGTATTCCCCAGCGTGCGGTGGCCTGCGCGAGTTCTTGCTGCGCGCCTTCCGTGGTGTCAAACGAGCGCCAGAAGATGAGGTCTTCGAACCGGCCTCTTCCAAAGACTCTCGAAGCCAATAGTTCTGAAGAAAAGGGCCATAGGAGGTCTTCGGTACCAGCCCGGCATCAAATGCCGCGTCCAAGACCGGTTTCGCGGCGTCCGGATGGTTCTTCACCCATTCCTGGAATCGTGGATCCTCCAGAACGGTCTTGGCCTGCTCGGGCGTCAGGCCCACCAGTGACGGCGGAGCGTAGTCCCGGCCCGCAGCCACCTCGCCCTTCGTGGCGTCCACTTCGTCGTTGGCACCGTCGAGTGCAAAAGCCACCGCATCGTCCTCATCGGCGAGTTGTTGCACGGCTCACCTTGTCTGTTGCGTCGGCTACACGGATACCCAGCCGATGGTCTTTTCGGCTTTCTGCCACGCTGCTTCGGCAGTGTGCCCATCCGACGACTGGTATTGGTTCAGAAGCCACCGAACGGGCGGTGTTCAGTTTGGTCTCGAAGTCGATGTGGCTGTCTCAAGGCTTGTTGCCGCGAGGCTCAACAGCGAGGGCTGCCATTTCCTGACGCCGCTGACGGTGTAGGTCACTGCAGCCGTAGCACTTTGAACGTGGTTGACGAGTCCACTTCAGTGTTGCCGAAGGTGTCAGCGGCCGCGACCGAGGCGTCGGCATACGCGCTCAATCGGGTTGCCACCGCGGTGTACGCGGTTCCACCGCAGATCCGCTGCGGGTTGCGTGGATACCCGCTTTCGAACCGGGCAACGAGTCCGAGATGTCTGTGGTGGAGGTGGTGGCGTCGATGGTGTTGATCTCCGCGCCGAGTGCGCGATGGCGGACGGCATCAGCGCGTCGCTGCAGTATCTGATTCGAACAATGGCATCGGATGTCCCCCTCCAAACGAGCACCCCCCGGTGACCGCGTCCGCTCACCGTATATCCCGATTCGGACGGCTCGGGCGAGACCGTGGTTCCGGGTGACGGCGAGTGGGTGCCACGATGGGGTTGTGGCACCTCAGAAGTCGGTCGACCCGGCCGCAATGCGAACAGCCGTCGAAACCGTGGCGCCGTGGCTGCGTGATCCCGAAGCCGCCGAGCCGACCAGGAAAGAGATCGCCGACGCCGTGCGGATGACCGCGCGAACCCTGGGCCAATTGGCGCCGGGCGGTTCGGTTGAGGTGCGGGTGCCGCCGTTCGTGGCGGTCCAGTGCATCGAAGGACTCCGGCACACGCGGGGCACGCCGCCGAACGTCGTCGAGACCGATCCCCGCACCTGGCTGCTGCTGGCCACCGGACAACTGGATCTCGCGGGTGCACTCGCGAACGGCAGCGTTTCCGCATCCGGAAGCCGGGCCACCGAGATCGTTCATTGGCTGCCGCTTTTGCGCGTGTGACGAACCGACACTCGATCCGTGCGAGCGCCGACACGCCGCGGCGATTCGCAATGGAGAATCCCGGCCCCGTAGACTCTTTCGTAGGCCCTCCACCAGCCCACCAATGGGAGTGCAAGTGACCGAGCTGTCGATCAACAGCAAGAATCTGCTCGATGCCGACCAGCCAGAGAACGAACCGCGGGAAGAATGCGGTGTTTTCGGCGTTTGGGCTCCAGGTGAGGATGTGGCAAAACTCACTTATTACGGACTATATGCCTTGCAGCACAGGGGACAAGAGGCCGCCGGCATCGCGACCGGCGACGGATCCCAAGTGCTCGTCTTCAAGGATCTCGGCCTGGTCTCCCAGGTCTTCGACGAGCAGACGCTCGGCGCCATGCAGGGCCACGTCGCCATCGGCCACTGCCGGTACAGCACCACCGGTTCCACCACGTGGGAGAACTCGCAGCCGATTTTCCGGACCACCGCCGCCGGCACCGGTGTTGCGTTGGGGCACAACGGAAATCTTGTCAACACCGCCGACCTGGCCAGCGAGGCACGCGAACTCGGCGTGATGGATTCCCGTCGGGCCGGCGGCGCCACCTCGGACTCCGACGTGGTGGGCGCGTTGCTCGCACACGGCGCCGCGGACTCAACCCTCGAGCAGGCCGCGATGGAATTGCTGCCGAAGCTGCGCGGAGCCTTCTGCCTGACCTTCATGGATGAGCACACGCTGTACGCCGCGCGGGATCCACACGGCGTACGCCCGCTGTGTCTGGGACGCCTTGATCGTGGCTGGGTGGTGGCCTCTGAGACCGCCGCGCTCGACATCGTCGGCGCGTCCTACGTCCGCGAGATCGAACCCGGAGAACTCCTGGCCATCGACGCCGACGGAGTCCGAAGCAGTCGTTTCGCCGAGGCCACGCCCAAGGGCTGTGTCTTCGAGTTCGTGTACCTGGCCCGTCCCGACAGTGTGATCAGCGGGCGGTCGGTGCACACCACCCGTGTCGAGATCGGTCGCCGCCTGGCCCGTGAGTTCCCGGCCGATGGCGATCTGGTGATCCCGGTTCCGGAATCAGGTACCCCCGCAGCGGTCGGATACGCCCAGGAATCGGGTATCCCGTACGGCCAGGGACTGATGAAGAACGCCTATGTCGGGCGAACGTTCATCCAGCCCTCGCAGACCATTCGTCAACTGGGTATCCGGCTCAAGCTCAACCCGCTCAAAGAGGTCATCCGGGGCAAGCGCCTGGTGGTGGTGGACGATTCGATCGTCCGAGGCAACACCCAGCGTGCGCTCGTCCGGATGCTCCGGGAAGCAGGCGCGGCCGAGGTGCACGTGCGGATCGCGTCGAGCCCGGTGCGCTGGCCTTGCTTCTACGGCATCGACTTCGCCTCGCCGGCCGAATTGATCGCCAATGGTGCCGACTCCGAAGAGCACCTGGTCGAGGGTGTTCGCCAGGCGATCGGCGCGGACTCGCTGGCGTACATCAGCACCGAAGAGATGATCGCCGCGACCGAGCAACCCGCCTCGAACCTGTGTGCGGCCTGTTTCGATGGCAAGTACCCCATCGAATTGCCGCGCGAGACGTCGATGGGCAAGGCGGTCCTCGAGACCATGCTCAAGAAGACGGCAACCGATCAGGACGTCATCACAGACAACGACAACGCCAGCGCTGTCCGTCGACCCTGAGTGCTGGTGAAACAGCGCCAAATCGTGCTGTTTCACCGGTTCGGCACCTGGTGCCCGCAAGATCGGCGAAGATCGGCTCCGGGTTCATGCATGTCCGTACCCGCAGATTTCGAACCGCCCATCAGTAATGGCCAGACCACGCTCCGGTAGCGTGAAGCCGGATTATTCACCGCCCCGGCAGGATTTCCTGCCAACCTTTCGAGAACGGGAACCTGACGCGAGATGACCGACAACGAGCCCGGCGGCGCCTCTTACGCTGCGGCGGGAGTGGACATCGATGCCGGCGACCGGGCGGTACAGCTGTTCGCCCCGCACGCCAAGCGCACCCTGCGTCCCGAAGTCATGGGTGGCCTCGGCGGATTCGCCGGACTGTTCAAACTCAAGGGTGGCTACCGCGAGCCGGTGCTGGCATCGTCCACCGACGGCGTGGGCACCAAGATCGCCGTCGCGCAGGCGATGGGCAAGCATGACACCGTCGGACGCGACCTGGTCGCCATGGTCGTCGACGATCTGGTGGTCTGTGGCGCCGAACCACTGTTCCTGCAGGACTACATCGCGGTCGGCAAAGTCGTGCCCGAAGTGGTCGCTGAGCTGGTGAAGGGCATCGCCGACGGCTGTGTCGAAGCCGGATGCACCCTGCTCGGCGGCGAGACGGCCGAACATCCGGGTTTGATGGGCGAGTCCGATTATGACTTGTCGGCCACCGGCGTCGGCATCGTCGAGGCCGACTCGGTGCTCTCCCCGGACCGGGTCCGGCCCGGTGACGTCGTCATCGCGATGGGTAGCTCGGGTCTGCACTCCAACGGCTACTCGCTGGCCCGCAAGGTCCTGCTCGAGTGGGGCCACATGGATCTCGGCGGTCATGTCGAGGAGTTCGAACGGACCCTCGGTGAGGAACTGCTCGAGCCGACGCGCATCTACGCCAAGGATTGCCTCGCACTCGCCGCAGAAACCGACGTACGCACGTTCTCACACGTCACCGGTGGCGGCCTGGCCGACAACCTCGCGCGCGTCATCCCCGGCGGCCTGGTGGCCGAACTGGACCGTGGCACCTGGTCACCGGCACCGATCTTCCAGATGATCGCGCAGCGCGGCCGCGTCGAACGCGCAGAGATGGAACGCACCTTCAACATGGGCGTCGGAATGGTCGCGGTCGTCGCGCCGGAAGACACTGATCGCGCCCTGGCGGTACTGACCGCACGGCACCTCGATTGCTGGGTGCTCGGCTCGATCAAGAAGTCGCACTCGACCAAGGCCGAGCCGGTCAAGGGCGCAAAGAACGGGATTGCAGAACTGATGGGCGAGCACCCACGGTTCTGATTTCCCCCAGATGCAAAAAGGTTCGGCCGACGATCTCGTCGGCCGAACCTTTTGTATCGGAGCCCTGATTCGTCTCGGGCCTGATCGAATTGCCATGGGCGAGTGAGCAATTGCGGCTCAAACGTCGCCGTGATGGGGGTATGACAACAGCCCGCCTGAGGTCTAGCACTTCAGGGGGCTGTTGAATGAAGGGGTGACCGAGTCCGTGTGTCGCGGACCCGCGACGGCCATCAGGCCCGTCGCCACCCATCTTCATCGGACCATCGATCGTCAGTGATCCCATCGTTCGGGTCAACTGATGATTCGCTGGCTGACAGCTCTCGTTGCAAGCGGTCGAAGTCAGTGTTCGGAGCACTGTACTTCAGTTCACGAGCAACTTTCGTTTGCTTCGCCTTCGCCCGGCCGCGGCCCATTGGGGACCCCCTCGCGCAATGAAGGGGCGGCCAAACATGTGGCGGCCCCATTCTGTGGTTACAAATATGGTCGTGAAAGACAGTCTACCGTGCCCGGAGGGGTGATGCGGACCAGCTCGTGCGCCGGTGGCGAAATTTTACATACCGGGGTCAGGATGGCGCTATGTAAATCAACTGGCAGATCGCGTCGCGATCACCGATTCGCCAGACGGTGCCAGCGGTTCGCGTCCCGGATCACCTTCGGCGGGAGGTCGGTGATCGCCAACAATTTGTTCAGCGAATCGGTGTCCGGCCCGGTGATCAGATGCCGCACCAGCACGCCGTGATCCGGCCGTGAGATCACCGTGACCCGATCCCCGGCCCGCACCTGGCCGCCCTCGACGACGCGGAGATAACAACCCACGTCCGACCGCGCGTAGAAGCGCTTGATCCAGTGGTCTTCCTGGGCCCAATCAGCGAATGTGCGGCACGGCGTCCGGGCAATGGTCACCTCGAGCAAGACGTTGTCGCCGACCTGCCACCGCTCGCCGATGGTGGCGTCGGTGGTCGCGATGCCGGCGATGCGAAGGTTCTCACCGAACCAGCCGTAGGGGAGCTCGCGCCCGAGTTCCGCGGCCCAGCGTCGGGCCTCGTCGTCACCGTAGGCGTACACCGCCTGATCGATTCCGCCGTGGTGTTTGGTGTCGCAGACGTGGTCGATGGTGAGGCCGAACTCGTCGACGTCGACGGGCCCGTCGACGGCCCGCTTGTCGATCGCACTGTGTCCGACTTCACCGGCGAGCGCATGTTCTTCGTGCACGGCGCAAACAGCAAGCACCGTGCCCGTCGCCAGACTCAACGGCCCTTCAACTTGTCTGCCCGGGGCCTGGCCAAGGTGCTGCGCACGCCGACTACCGGCCCTTCAACTTGTCGATGGCAGCACGCCCGGCCTGTACGCGATCATCGGCCGGTACCGAGGACGGGTCGATCGCGGCGCTGGCCCCGTTGATGTCGAGTTGGGTGTCCGCCGGGATGCCCCGTTTGACGAGTGCCAGGGCGATCGGGCCGTATTCGAAGTGGTCGACGACGGAGCCGACACGACCGACGGCGCGCCCTCCGACGGTGACCGGGTCGCCGGGGGCCGGTCGGTGCTCAGCGCTCCCGTCGAGATGCAGCAGGACCATCTGGCGTGGCGGCTTTCCGAGGTTGTGGACCCGGGCGACCGTCTCCTGGCCCCGATAGCAGCCCTTGTTCAGGTGGACCGCACCCTGCTCGTCGGGTGAGCCGATCCAGTTGACCTCGTGCGGAATCGTGCGCTCATCGGTGTCGAGGCCCAACCGCGGGCGCAGCGCCGGCACCCGCAACGCCTCGTAGGTCCACATCCCGGCGGGAACCGCTCCGACCGCGGTCAAGGACTTCCACCAGGCGACGACCTGATCGGTCGGGACGATCAGATCGATCGATTCGACCGATCCGTGTTCGCCCAGGGCGGGCATGACCCGCCAGAATCCGCCGTCGGGCAGCTTTCCGGCGTCATAAACCGTTGCTGCACCTGGGATCTGCAGCAGGTCGGCAATCGCGCCGGTGCGGGTGGCGGGCCCGAGTATCGTCAGCACCGCCATATCGGGGCGGGGTGCGACCTCGACCTTCGCCCAGAAGACCATCTTCTGCAAGAAACCGGCCAGCGCCTCGGATCGCGACGCCTCGGTGTCGATCCAGGTCGTGCCATCGAGTTCGGTGAGCACGAAGTGGTCCTCGACCCGGCCGTTGCCGTCGAGGCTCAGGTCTTCGGCACTGCGCCCGTCCGCGAGATCGGTGACGTATTGGCTCGAGATCGTGTTGAGCCAGCTCAGCCTTTCCTCTCCGGTCAGGGCGATCACACCGCGATGCGAACGGTCGATGACGGCTGCCGAGGTGGCCGCGGCGCGTTGCTCACCGAACGGGTCCCCGAAATGCCAGGCCACGGCTTCGTCCGGCGTATTTTCCAGGCCGCCGACGGCTCCTGACGGGCGCAATGATTCCAACAGTTCAGTCACCCTCTCAATGGTACGAGCAGGGTCGCTACCCTTGCCGCTATGGCTCAACCAATTCTGGTGACTGTTGACGGTGCTGTTCTCGATCCGGACGTGCCGATTCTGCACGCCGACGACCTCGCTGCCGTGCGCGGCGACGGTGTTTTCGAGACGCTGCTGGTCCGTGACGGCACCGCCCGCTGTGTCGATCTGCACCTGCAGCGCTTCGCGCGCAGTGCCAAGGCACTCGATCTGCCGGCCCCTGACGAAGAGCAGTGGGCCGAGGCGGTCGCCACCGGCGCCCGTGTCTGGGCCAAGGAGAACGGCGCGATCGAAGGGCTGATGCGGCTGGTCTACTCCCGTGGACGGGAATCGGCACCAGTGGATGCGGTGGCGGCGAAAGAAGGCGGCAAGAAGGGTTTGACGCGGGATGGCGGCGGCGCGACCGAGTATCTGACCGTGGGGCCGGTGCCCGAACGGGCCGCGACCGTGCGGGAACACGGTGTCAAGGTGATCACCGCCTCCCGTGGGTACTCCGTCGATCTAGCTGCCGCGGCACCGTGGCAGTTGCTGGGCGCCAAGACGTTGAGTTATGCCACCAACATGGCGGCCCTGCGCTACGCCAAAGAGCAGGGCTGTGATGACGTCATCTACACCAGCAGCGAGGGACTCGTGCTGGAAAGTCCCCGCTCGACCGTGATCGTGGTGAACGGCAAGACGTTGACGACCCCGCCGGCGGAATCCGGCATCCTGGAAGGCACCACCCAGCAGGCCTTGTTCGCGCAGGCGGAAAAGGAGGGGTGGGAGACCAAGATCGAGCCGTTGAGTCCGGCGGACCTGGTCTGCGCCGAAGCCGTCTGGCTGGTATCGAGCATCACGCTCGCCACGCGGGTGACCGAATTGAACGGTTACACAATGGTTCCCCCGGATCATCCGGACGAGTTCTCCGCGTTGGTCGATCGCGCCGTCGAGTAAAAGTCGCAAACCGGTCGCGGCGTCGCCTGTTCTGGCGGCGCCGCTTTCTTGTTACCCCATTGACGCCGCGCAACAGCGTTCGGTGATCTATTTTTTAGTTATGCATACCGTCGCCGAGAACAGGCGAGCGAGGTATCGCGGCGTAGAGCAGCACGGTCTGGGTACAAGGTCCCGGCCCGGAGCGGACCATGTGTCCCATTCTGTCGAAAGTGGCCATCAGCACAGCGAAAAGGTCCTGATCGCCTTGTTCGGCTTCAGTAGCGAGGCGTAACCTGCAGCTACTACCGACCGTAGTAGACCTCCGGCGATTGAGAAAAAATGGACGCACTCGACGTCTCCCGATGGCAGTTCGGCATCACCACCGTTTATCACTTCATCCTGGTCCCCTTGACGATCGGGCTGGCGCCGATGGTGGCGATCATGCAGACCGTCTGGGTGGTGACCGGCAAGGAGCAATGGCTTCGGGCCACAAAGTTTTTCGGCAAGCTGTTCCTGATCAACTTCGCGCTGGGGGTCGCCACCGGCATCGTGCAAGAGTTCCAGTTCGGGATGAACTGGAGCGAGTACAGCCGATTTGTCGGAGATGTCTTCGGCGGGCCACTGGCGCTGGAGGGCCTGGTGGCGTTCTTCCTGGAGTCAACCTTCCTGGGCCTGTGGATCTTCGGCTGGGACCGATTGCCGAAGAAGGTGCACCTGATGACGATCTGGATGGTCGCCATCGGTGTCAACGCCTCGGCCTGGTTCATCATCGCGGCCAACTCGTGGATGCAACACCCGGTGGGTGCGCAGTGGAACGAGGACAGAGGCCGCCCAGAACTCAAGAGCCTGTGGGCTGTGATGACCAACAACACCACGCTGGCGGCATTCCCGCACACGATCGCCGGTGCCTTCCTGACCGCGGGGACCTTTGTCGCCGGGATCGGGATCTGGTGGATGGTCCGAAACACACGGCGGGCCAAGAAGCTCCGGGAAACCGTACCGGTCGGGGTCGGCGCCGGGGTGGGATCGTCGACGGTGGCGGTCGCGGACGATCCGGAACCCGCCATGTACGGCAAGACCGCCGAGCAACTCGAGCACGATGCGCGGACGTTGTATCGGCCGGTCACCCGGTTTGCGCTCTGGGTGATGATCGCCAGCGGCATCGCCTTGGCCTTCACCGGTGATTGGCAGGCCAAGCTCATGTTCGAGCAACAACCGATGAAGATGGCATCCGCGGAGTCGTTGTGTAACACCGAGACCGGAGCCAGTTTCTCCATCCTGGCAGTCGGTACCCATAACAACTGTGAATCGGTGACGCACCTGATCGAGGTGCCAAACATGCTGTCTTTCCTGGCAGACAACAGCTTTGATTCCACACTGCAGGGGGTGGAGGAGTTGCAGGCCGAGCATGTCGCCAATTTCGGTCCGGGCAATTACAAACCCAACCTGTTCGTCACCTACTGGGCATTTCGGGCGATGATCGGCTGGGCGCTGGGGTCGGCCGCACTGGCGGTGTTGGGCCTGTGGTTGACGCGCCGCGGCCGGATCCCGGGTTCGAAGAAGTTCGGAACATTCGCGATCTGGATGATCCCGACACCGTTCCTGGCCAACAGTTCCGGGTGGATCTTCACGGAAATGGGCAGACAGCCATGGATGGTGGCCCCCAATCCGGCGAACGTGGCCGACGCGGGCGGGCTCAAGAACATCCACCTGACGGTTCAGGAAGGGGTGAGCCAACATTCGGGCTATCAGGTGCTGGTCACCCTGCTCATCTTCACCCTGTTGTACGGCGCGCTGGGTGTCATCTGGTTCGCCTTGATCCGCAAATACACCCGAGAAGGGCCGACGCCGGCAGATTCCGGGCCGCCGATCAACGGGCCGGGTGGCGGGGATGGTCCCGAGAAACCGGAATCCGACGATGAACGGCCGTCGCCGGATGAACCCAAGCAACTGTCGTTCGCGTACTGAGGACTGGGGAAACTGATGAGTCTCGCGGAGTTCTGGTTTTGCCTGGTGGGCTTTCTGTTCCTCGGCTATTTCGTACTCGAGGGCTTCGACTTCGGTGTCGGCATGCTGTTGCCCGTCCTCGGCCGTCCGAAGAACGGCGTACCCGGCGACACCCGTCGCCGGGCGATGATCAACACGATCGGGCCGGTGTGG
This sequence comes from Williamsia sp. z71, assembly GCF_059553375.1. NCBI lineage: Bacteria > Bacillati > Actinomycetota > Actinomycetes > Mycobacteriales > Nocardiaceae > Williamsia > Williamsia sp. z71. The sequence continues at coordinate 315,540 of NZ_JCANWX010000004.1, read as the reverse complement.
GATGGCAATGAGGTCTGGCTGATCACCGGTGGCGGTGCACTGTTCGCGGCGTTTCCGAACTGGTACGCAACGATGTTCACCACCTTTTACATACCCCTGTTCCTGATCTTGGTCGGCCTGATCGTCCGGATCGTGTCCATCGAATGGCGCGGAAAGATCGACGATCCGCGCTGGCGCTGGTGGGCCGACTTCGGCATCGGCCTGGGGTCGTGGTTGCCGGCGGTCCTCTGGGGCGTGGCATTCGCAAACCTGGTGCGCGGGTTGCCGATCGACGGCGACGAACAGTTCACCGGGAACTTCTTCGACCTGCTCTCCCCGTACGCTCTGCTCGGTGGTGTGGCCACGGCGATGTTGTTCGCCACCCATGGTGCGGTGTTCTTGGCACTAAAGACGGCCGGCGACCTGCAGGGCGAATCCATGAAGACGGCGTTCGCGCTTGCGGTCCCCACCACGGCTGTCGCCGCGGTCTGGGGTCTGTGGACGCAGGTCTCCTACGGCAAGGGGTGGACGTGGATCGCGCTCGGGGTGGCGGCTGTGGCGATCATCGCTGCCACCGCGTTGGCGTATCGGCGACGTGAGGGGTGGGCATTTGTCGCCACGTGCTTTGCGATCGCCGGTGTCGTCGTACTGATCCTCGGGTCGATGTTCCCCAACGTGATCCCGTCGACGCTCGATCCGGCCTTCGACATGACGGTCGAGAGCAGTTCGTCGAGTCACCACACCCTGGTGGTGATGACCTGGGCTGCGGTCATCTTCACCCCGATCGTCCTGTGTTATCAGGGCTGGACGTATTGGGTGTTCCGCCAGCGCATCTCCACCAGTCAGATCCCGCCGTCGATCGGCTTGCCCTTGCGCCGACCGAAGGTGGTCGGGCAGTCCAAGTGACCGCAGCGACACCGGCGGCATCCGGCCCGCCGATCGATCCACGGCTGTGGCGCTATTCGCGGACCTCGCGCCGGTACCTGATCCTGACGGTGCTGATGACTCTCACGCAGGTGATCTGCGTGATCGTCACCGCCGCAATGGTTGCGTCGATCCTGTCCGAGCTCATCGTCTCTCCGGATCGCCGCAGCCTCGACGCTCAGGCCTGGCACCTGTGGGCGTTGGGCGGGGCCATCGCGGTGCGGGTGGCGGCGGTGTACATCCATGACCGGTACGCGCATCGGGCCAGTGCCGGGGTGATCGCGGACCTGCGCGGAGAAGCACTGGCCGCGGTCTCGGATCCGGCCCGCACCCCGCCTCGGGAACTCCTGATCCGACGCACCCGGCTGGCCACGATTCTCACGCAGGGCCTCGAAGCGCTCGGTCCATATCTGACGGGCTACGTTCCGGCGCTGCTGCTTTCCGCGGTGGCGATCCCGGTGCTGGTGGTCGTGATGGCCATGGCCGATCTCACCTCGGCCGTGATCGTCGTCTTCACACTGCCGCTCATCCCGGTGTTCATGATCCTGATCGGTCGCCTGACGCGCGATCGAACCGCCGAGCGTCTGACTGCGATGAGCCGCTTGTCATCTGCGCTCCTCGACCTGATCGCGGGGATACCGACATTGCGTACACTCGGCCGTGAACGGGAACCGGCAGCCCGCGTCGGTGAACTCGGGCAGGCGCACCGGCGCAGCACGATGCAGGCGTTACGGGTTGCGTTCCTGTCGGGCGCGGTGCTGGAGTTTCTCGCGACGTTGTCGGTCGCGTTGGTGGCCGTCAGCATCGGCCTGCGTCTGGTGCATGGCGAAATGGGCCTCTACGGCGGCGTTCTGGCGTTGATCCTGGCACCCGAGGTGTATCTGCCGCTGCGGAACGCCGGTGCGCAGTTCCACAACTCGGAGGCCGGAACCGCCAGTGCCCGAGAGATTTTCGAAATCATCGAAGGCGGTGCCACCCCGCGTCCGGTCGGAAGCCGGTCGGTGGCGGTCGCCGGAGCCAAGATCGTGGCGGCCGGACTCGGCGTACACGGCCGTGACGGCTGGGCTCCACACGATCTGTCCGCAACGATCAGGCCCGGTCGACTGACGGTGCTCACCGGGCCGAACGGGGCCGGGAAGTCGACAGTGCTGTCCACCATCCTGGGTCTGCAGTCACCGCAGGAGGGGTCGGTCCTCATCGGAGACGTCCCGGTCACCGAACTCGATCAGCAGGCGCTGTGGGAACAGGTCGCCTGGCTGCCCCAACATCCGGTCCTGGTACCGGGGACGGTGGCCGAGAACTTCGAGATGACCGGACCGATCGGTGGGAGCGAACGCGATTTCGGTTGTCGCGCGAGCGGTTTCGACGTTGTGCTGGCCGGACTCCCGGATGGCTGGCACACGGTCCTGGGCAGTGGGGGCGTGGGGTTGTCCGCCGGACAACGACAGCGCCTGGCGTTGGCCCGGGTACTCGCCTCACCGGCACCCCTGTTACTGCTCGACGAACCCACCACGCATCTCGATGGCGATGCCGAACTCGCGGTGGCGCGCGCCCTGCAGTCTCGGGCGATGGCAGGCGATACCGTCGTAGTGGTAGCCCATCGCCCGGCGATGCTCGCGGTGGCCGACGACATCATCGAAGTCACCGGGGTGACGTATGCCGAACACTGACAACACATCTGCCCGCCGAGGTCTCCGCGGTGACCCGCTCTGGCGGGCGTTGGGCCTGCTGGGCCTGCGTGGCAAACCGGTGGTCCGGTCGTTGGCGCTCGGAATCATGGGCGCCGGAAGTGCACTGGCGCTGGCGGCGCTGTCGGCGTGGCTGATCACTCGGGCATGGCAGATGCCGCCGGTTCTCTACCTGTCGGTGGCCGTGACGTCCGTTCGGGCACTGGGCATCTCCCGCGGGCTGTTTCGATACCTCGAACGGCTCGCCACGCACGACCTGGCCTTCGACGCGATGTCGACCGCACGCAGTCGGCTCTACCTGGCGCTCGCCGGGGGGCCGGCCGGATACTCGGTGGGGCTGCGCCGCGGAGAGTTGTTGTCGCGGACCGGGACCGACGTCGACGAGATCGGCAATGCGCTGATCCGCGCGATCATCCCGATCGGTGTGTCGGTCGTCGTGTCCGGCGCGGCGGTGGCGATCATGGCCATCGTGTCGCTGTGGGCGGCACTGGTACTGGCGATCGCGTTGCTGGTCAGCGGTGTGCTCGCGCCCTGGCTGGCGGCCGGGGGCGCGCGGAGTGCGAGCCGGGCCGAGGCTGCCGCCCGGACCCGGAACGCGGGCGCGATCATGACCGTGCTCGACCATGCCGCGGAGCTGGCGGTCGCCGGCCGGCGTCAGACGCTGCTCGACGAGGCCCGATCCGCCGAAGCCGATGCCGTGGACGCCGGCGACCGCGGTGCCCGACAAGGTGCCTGGGCCGGCGCCGCAGTTCCGTTGGCGGTCGGGGTATCGGTGCTGGCGGCCGCGCTGATCGGGATCGGACTGGCGGACGGGGCGTCCCCGATGGCTCTGGGTGTGCTGATCCTGCTGCCGCTGAGCGCATTCGAATCCACCGGGCCGATGACCGAGGCTGCCCTGCAGCTTCAGAAGAGCCGGGACTCTGCGCGGCGCATCATGGCAATGATCGACCGCGCCGGCGATTTTTCACAGCCGGCACCGACGTTGACAACGGGCGCCGACCCGAATGCCCTGATCGCGCGGGGTCTGCGCTGGGGTTGGCCCGGCGGTGAGATGTTCGGTGGCGACGACGGGCTCGACCTCCGCATCGAACGCGGGTCACGGATCGCGATCGTCGGACCGAGCGGATGTGGGAAATCGTCGTTGCTGCTGACCTTGGCAGGACTGCTGGCACCGGTGGCCGGTACGGTCGCCCGGCCTGCCGACAACCCGGTCCGCTACTTCGCCGAGGACGGCCACATCTTCACCACCAGCGTCCGCGAGAACCTGCTGGTCTCGCGGGGGGATGCCACCGACGCCCAGATCATCGACGCGATCAACCGGGTCGGGCTCGGAGATTGGGTCGCCGGACTCCCACAAGGTGTCGACACGCCGCTCGACGCAGGTGCGGACTCGGTCAGCGGAGGTCAGCGCCGGCGTCTGCTGCTGGCGCGCGCGTTGATCAACGAAGCGCCGATACTCCTGCTCGACGAGCCGGGGGAGAACCTCGACCGCGCCGATTCCGATCGGTTGCAGTCCGAACTACTCGACGCCTCCACGGCGGCGTTGGTCGATCCGGACCGCGCAGTTGTCGTGGTGACGCACCGTCTCCCGGCTCGTCACCACGCTGATCTGGTCCTGACCCTGCCCGCGGTTTCGCCGACAGAAAATACTGTTGCCGAGTCGCGATAGGAGGGAGTAGTTTCGTCGGTACACGAGGAAGGAGGTGGTCTGAAATTGATTTCTAGGACACGTGAGGTGACCATCAGCTAACCGGCCGATTGGTGGATTGCCTTGTACCCCAATTGGTATGGAGCTGAATCCACATTGGTCACCGGCCCCCGCACCCCCGGCCTCGTCCTGGTCGGATGCCCGCTTTCCAGTGGGTGGTGTGGGGGTCTACCTCGTTCTAGCCGACGTAGCGGGTGAGCTTTGCGGATGCGCGGGGAACCAGGTCGCCGTCGCTGTCGACGCGCTCCTCGACGTACGCCAGGCCGCCGTCTTCCACCAGGCCGTAGAGACGCTTGGCACCGCCGGCCTGATAGCCGGAGGCGGATTTGATCACCACGTCGGTGGCCAACTCCCAGCTCGTCTGGTTCAGAGGGTGGCCGTAGAAGAGTTCGATCCATCCCTCGGCGTGGGTCAGGAGCAGCTCGATGACGTCGTCGTCACCGATGCGCCAGAAGCCCGATTCGCGGAAGTCGGGCGTGACCTCATCGCTGTCCTCCGCGATGACCCATGAGCGGGATTCCCAGTTGAGGTAGTTCTGGCCGTCGTGGCTGACGATGATCTGCTGGCCGAACCGGTAGTCACCGGTTTCGGGGTGATTGCCTTCGCCTTCACCGCGCCAGACACCGACCAACGGCAACAACGCCAGCAAGCCCGGATGAAGATCCGGGCCCTGGCGGAGGTTGGCGGTGTCGGCGGGCAGCGGCAGATCGGGCAGCGCCGGAATGTTCCGGGTCCCGGTCTCCTGAGCCTTGATGGCGGCCTGATTGACCGCCTCGTTGCCGGAACGGGTCACGATTCGTCTGTGACCAGCCGGTAGAGCACATAAAGGCCGAACCAGACGATCAGGAGGCTCGCCAGTACCAACAACGCTTCGAAGAAGATGACCACCTGAGTATTCTAGCGCCCGCCGAAACGCTGTGCGTGTGGGGATTGCCTCACTTTTGCGACGGTGCTCATCCAGCGGAGACGTGACCTTCTCCGCGGGCGTACGCGGCCAAGGCATTCACGTGGCCGGGGCGTCGGAAAGCACGACGGCCCGGTCCACCTCGAAAGGTGAACCGGGCCTTCGCCAGAGCCGAGGCTCTTACTTGCTGACGGTCACGTTCTGCTCGTGCACGCCGGCACCTTCGGGCTTCACGATGACGTCGCCGTTGCCGGTGGACGACAGCGCACGCAGCGTCCAGGTGCCGGGGGCGGCGAAGAATCGGAAGTCGCCGGTACCGCTGGCAACAACTTCGGCGGTGAACTCGCCGGTTCCGTCGAGCAGACGCACGAAGGCGCCGGCCACCGGGTTGCCGTCGGTGTCGAGCACCTGTCCGGTCAACACGGTCTCTTTTTCGGTATCGACACCGGCGGGCAGATTCTGTCCTTGTTTAGGCGCAGCACACATGATTACTTGTTCTCTCCCAGCTCGATCGGGGCGCCGACAAGTGAGCCGTATTCGACCCAGCTGCCGTCGTAGTTCTTGACATTCTTCTTACCGAGGATCTGATCGAGCACAAACCAGGTGTGGCTTGAGCGCTCGCCGATACGGCAGTAAGCGATGGTTTCCTTGGACTCGTCGAATCCCTTGTCGGCGTAAAGCTTTGCCAGATCTTCGTCGGACTTGAAGGTGCCGTCCTCGTTGGCGGTGGAGCTCCACGGGATGTTGATGGCTCCGGGGATGTGACCCCGCTGCTGAGCCTGCTCCTGCGGGAGGTGGGCCGGCGCGAGGATCTTGCCGGAGAACTCATCCGGGCTACGCACGTCGACGAGGTTCTTGTTGCCGATGGCGTTGATGACCTCGTCGCGGAAGGCGCGGATGCTGGTGTCGGGCTCTTCGGCCTTGTAGGTCGTGGCCGAACGGGTGACCTCGTCCTTCGACAGCTCGCGGCCGTCGAGTTCCCACTTCTTGCGGCCGCCGTCGATCAGCTTGACGTCCTTGTGGCCATACAGCTTGAAGTACCAGTAGGCGTATGCGGCGAACCAGTTGTTGTTGCCGCCGTAGAGCACAACGGTGTCGTCGTTGGAAACGCCTTTGGCCGAGAGGAGTTCGGAGAACTGCTCCCGGTTCAGGAAGTCGCGACGAACGCCGTCCTGCAGGTCCTTGCGCCAATCCAGGCGGATGGCGCCTTCGATGTGGCCGCCTTCGTAGGCCGAGGTGTCTTCGTCGACCTCGATGAAGACGGTCTTGTCGGCCTTCAGGTTCTGCTCAGCCCAATCAGCGCTGACCAGGACATCGGAGCGAGCCATGGTTTTCCTTTCGTAGAGGGGTATTGCGTCCAGGTTTGAATCGGTGATCGATAGAGATCTGGCATAGCTGGTGACGTGAGGTGATCGCCTGGGAACAGCACAGATGGCTGACCAGGGGGCACCGGCATACGGGGCACAGAAGAATGCTGTGAAAAGCCCGTCGACTACCGGCTCAGACAGCAACAGTTGGCGATACGACAGAAGTCGATCGCCCGGCGACGTGTGAGCATCAACTCACGGCCCAGTTGCATGAGCGCCAGACTACCGCAGTCATGCAACCCACTTCGGTCCAGCTCCGCTTCGCTCCGTGTCCGGGGTTGGTCCAGCTCCGCTTCGCTCCGTGTCCGGGGTTGGTTCAGCTCCGCTTCGCTCCGTGTCCGGGGTTTCAGGACCCTTGCCAAAACTCGGCCGCGGTCACCACCAGCGGTTTCGGATCGGCGGAGAGAACTACGTCACTGCCCTGTGTCGCCACCGACGCTGCAGGCAGCGACCAGGGGAGCGGGAGGACGGGAAGTGTCCGGGAGAACTGGGCCAGGACGGCCGGCAGCTGCTCGGGCGAGACATCGGAGTCGACGTGCTCGGCGGAGCCGGAGTAGAGGCCGGTCGCATCGATGCGCAAGGCGCCGCGATGGATCGACAGATCGACGGCAACGCTGACTCTTTCGCGGTCGGCATCTCGAATGTGACCGAGATTACCCGGATTTGGCAAATTGACCGTCGCGGTCAGAATTACGCCTGAGCTGGCAGAAAGGATGCCGTCACCGGGTCCGCCACCCCCGGCCTTGTCGTCGGGTGCCGGAGTGTTGACGGTCAGGTCGTCGAAACCAAGGAATCGGCCCAGGTTCACCGAGTCGATCTTCAACGACCCGCTCACCTTGTCGACCCGCAACTGCGTCATCGCCCCGATCAGCCACGCGCCACCGATCCGGTTGACGCCGGACAGGTTGGAGCGGAGGTCCCCGCGACGGCCATTGCCCAGGTCAGTGCCCCTGGCGGTGATACCGATGCGCTCATACTCGTCGCGCGTTGCGGCGGCGATGAAGGGGAAACCGGTGATCGTCACCTCGGGGTCGAACTCCAGGTCCGAGGCGGATCGGAGGGCCAGCGAATAGTGGCGTTCCGCGTAGGCGGCGGCGGCGAAGTCGATACCGACCGCGGCGAGGACGACGATCAGTACGCCGGCCAGCAGTTTGCGCACCGAAACCCTTCGTTAGGTGGACTTTGACCCCGGGTCCACCGTGGCCGCCGGTCGCCGCTCATTTGTTTAGAGGGGACTTGTTAACGGGCAGGGACCGATATGGCGCTATTCTGACATCTGTCTCGCACACGTTGGTAAGGCAGCGTACATAAATACGTACCTTCGAGATCGGAGTGGTTTGTGGATCTCTTGTTACTGACAGCCGATCCCACCCCTGAGTCCGTACTGCCGTCGTTGTCACTGCTGGCTCACACCGTCCGCGTAGCACCCACCGAGGTGTCCTCGTTGATGGAAGCAGGCAATGCAGATGTAGCCATCGTGGATGCGCGTTCTGATCTGGCGGCCGCACGCGGTCTGTGCCGGCTGCTGGGGAGTACGGGTTCATCGGTGCCCGTCGTTGCTGTGTTGACCGAGGGCGGCCTGGTGGCCGTGAACTCGGAGTGGGGTCTTGACGATTTCCTGTTGCCGGCAACAGGTCCGGCCGAACTGGACGCGCGACTTCGCCTGCTGGTGGTTCGCAGTCGCGGCGTCACCGCCGAAGAAGCCAGTGGCAAGGTCACCCTCGGTGACCTGGTCATCGACGAAGGGACGTACACCGCACGGTTGCGTGGTCGTCCCCTGGATCTGACCTACAAAGAGTTCGAGTTGCTGAAGTACCTCGCGCAGAACGCCGGCCGGGTCTTCACCCGTGCGCAGCTGCTGCAAGAGGTATGGGGCTACGACTTCTTCGGCGGCACCCGAACCGTCGACGTCCACGTCCGACGGCTCCGCGCAAAGCTCGGTGCCGAGCACGAGGCGCTGATCGGTACGGTGCGCAACGTCGGTTACAAGGCCGTGCGGCCCAGCCGTGGCGGACGTACCCCGGACGCGAACGGAAGTGCCACGGACGGAAGCGAATTGGAAGATCTAGTCGATTCCGACGAGGTCGACTTCCCAGACGCGGAGTACAGTTCCAGCACCAATGGGAGCTGAACCGGGCAGCCCGGAGTTCATCGGGCGAATCACAGAAATTCTCGACGCCGCGACCGCCGTCGACGGAGTCGCGCCGTTGGGTGAGCAGGCCGTCAAAGGTGTCGGTCGTCCCGGTGTCGTCGAGGTCACCGTCGAGGACGACGATCAAATCGTCGGCTACGCAAATGTGACACCGGCCCGCGACGACGAACCCGCAGTCATCGAATTGGTGGTCGACCCGGACCACCGTCGCCGGGGACACGGCAGGGCGTTGCTCGATGAGACGCGAAACCGGATCACCGGTGACGTCCGGGTCTGGGCCCACGGCGATCTGCCTGCGGCCCGGGCACTGGCCGCGGCTTCCGGGCTGACTGCGCGGCGACAGCTGCTGCAGTTGCGCCGGCCACTGCCGAATCCGGCCTTGCCGGAACTGGTCGTCCCCGACGATGTGGTGCTCCGGACATACGCCGGACCATCCGATGACGCCGAGATCATTCGCGTCAACAATGTGGCCTTCGCCTGGCATCCGGAACAGGGTGGTTGGGGCTCGCAGCAGATCGATGAACGTACGGGCGCGGCATGGTTCGATCCGGCCGGGTTGTTCCTGGCATTCGATGCCGCAGACCCGCACCGGCTGCTCGGATTCCACTGGACCAAGATTCACTCGCCATCGCTGGGCGAGGTCTACATCGTCGGAGTCGACGCCGCCGCGCAAGGCCGTGGGCTCGGCCGCCTGCTCACCCTGGCGGGTCTGCACTACCTCGCCGACCAGGGCGTCGACGAGGTAGAACTCTACGTCGAGGGCGACAACACGGCTGCGCTGAACACCTACGGCAAGCTCGGATTCGGGCAATACGCGAGCGATGTGGCCTACGGCTGATCCGACCATCGGGTGTCCGGTGGACATCTGTTCGCCACCGCAGGTGGCACGAAGGTGAACAGTGGGTGGACACCTCGAATTTCCCCTGCGTGAGCCATTGCGAAGGCCGATGTTGTATTCATCTGCGGTTCACCACACGTAGGCGATCCAGACATGACGGACCTCTAGCTTTCAACAGGGACGCTTTAGGCGTCGGATGGCGGCTCGAATCGCGAGATGTCACGGAAAGTCCATGGAGGAGTCTTCGTTGAGAATGAAGTCAAGTGCTGCGCTCGTCAGCGCGGCCGCGGTCACTGCTCTGGTGTTGTCCGCGTGTGGCAGCGAGGGGGACGGTGGCACCGTCAGCGGTGAGGGATCGACCGCGCAGCAGAAGGCGATGGAGCATTTCCAGGTCGTCGTCGCCGACAACGGTGGCATCGTGCTGAACTACACCGGTTCGGGTTCAGGCGACGGGGTTTCCAAGTTCTTGAGCAGCGACGTCGACTTCGCCGGCTCGGACTCCCCACTGAAGGGCGAGGAGATCGCCGAGGCGAAGACGCGCTGCGGCGGAAACGACGCCTGGCACATCCCGATGGTGGCCGGACCGGTCGCCATCGGCTACAACCTGCCCGGCGTCGAGGGGCTCGTTCTCGACCCGACTGTGCTCGCCGGCATCTTCGACTCGAAGATCACCACGTGGAACGCGCCGGAGATCGCGGCCCTGAACCCGGGCGTCGAACTGCCCGCCACCCCCATCGTTCCGGTGCACCGCAGCGACAGTTCGGGCACCACCGACAACTTCCAGCGCTTCCTGCAGAGTGCGGCGCCGCAGGCCTGGCCGTACGAGCACGACAAGACCTTCCTGGGACAGGGCGGCTCGGGCGCCGCCAAATCGACCGGGGTCGGTGACACGGTCAAGAAGACCCCCGGCTCGGTGACGTACGTCGAGTGGGGATTCGCCGAGGAGAACGGTCTGGGTATCGCGCAGATCGACTTCGGTGTCGGTGCCACCGAGCTCAACGGTGACACGTCCGCCAAGGCACTCGACGCGGTCGAGTTCAAGGACCCCACGTCCAAGGACCTGATCGTCGACACCGACGCGCTGTACTCACTGAAGGAGCCGGGTGCGTACCCGCTGCTGCTGACGCCGTACTCGATCGTCTGCTCCGCAGGCTACGAAGGTGACATCTCGACGACCCTCAAGGATGCGTTCACCACCATCCTCGACGACGGTCAGGACGGACTGGCAGAGCTCGGCTACACACCTCTGCCCGATGAGTACAAAGCTAAACTGCAGTCGACCATCGACGCACTGGCCTGATCGCCTAGCGAGGGAGACCGTATACAAGAAGCGGTAGAGGGTCGATGACAGAGACTGACGACACGACGAGGGCGAAAGGGCTTATGAGCTCCTCGACGACTCAACCCGGTACCACCACCGGTGGCGGTGGGCCGACAGAACCCGACGGGTCCGAGTTCAAGACCGGCGGTTCGGCGATTCGATTGGGCGACCGGATCTTCCGGACCCTGTCGGTGGGATCCGGCATCTTCATCTCGGTGATCATCGGACTGATCGCGCTCTTCCTGGTGGTCCAGGCGGTCCCCTCCATGCTCGACAACGAAGAGAACTTCTTCACCTACTCGGGTCCGTGGACCACAGAGCCCGGGGACATGCGGTTCGGCATCCTGGGTCTGCTCTACTCGACGTTGGTGGTCTCGATCATCGCGTTGGTGCTGGCCATGCCGATCGCGCTGGGAATCTCGATCTTCCTCACCGAGTACGCACCCAAACGGCTGGTCAGCCCGATTGCTTACGTGATCGATCTGCTCGCGGCGGTGCCGTCGATCGTCTACGGCCTGTGGGGCATCCTGGTCCTGGGGCCGGCCCTGGTGCCGGTCAACGAATGGCTCGTGGGCAACCTCGGCTTCATGCCGTTCTTCCAGGAGCCGTCACAGGTCACCAACATGTCGACCGGTGGAACGATGCTCACCGCAGGCATCGTCCTGGCGGTGATGATTCTGCCGATCATCACCTCGGTGACCCGTGAGGTGTTCGTTCAGACGCCGGTCGGCCACCGTGAAGCCGCGCTGGCACTGGGCGCGACCAAGTTCGAGGTCGTCCGGGTGGCGGTGATCCCGTTCGGATTCTCCGGTTACATCAGCGGATCGATGCTCGGTCTGGGACGCGCCCTCGGCGAGACGATGGCGTTGCTGCTCATCATCTCGACCGCGGGACCGATCGACTTCAACCTCATGGAGAGCGGCGAGACCTTCGCCACCAAGATCGCCAACAACGCGGCCGAGTTCGATTCACCGTCCAAGACCGGTGCCTACATCGCCGCCGGCCTCGCGCTGTTCGTTCTGACCTTCGTCGTGAACTCTGCAGCACGGGCTGTCATCAGCGGAAAGAAGGCGAAGTGACATGACCACACTCGACGCGAGCACTGCACCGGTCAAACGCACACCCTCGGGCTTCACGCCGGTCAAGAGAAGCCGCAAGATCGGCGACAAGGGTGCCGCGGTGCTGGTCACCGCAGCGGTTGTCATCGCCATGATCCCGTTGGCCTGGTTGGTCTGGACCCTGCTCTCCCGTGGGCTGTCGACCATCCTCGACGCGCAGTGGTGGCAGAAGTCGGAACTGCGGGGTGGCGCGCTCAATGCGATCGTCGGAACGCTCCAGCAGACCGCGCTGGCCGCCGTCATCGCGATCCCGATCGGCATCTTCGTGGCGATCTACCTGGTCGAGTACGGCAACAATTCGCTGCTCGCGCGGATCACCACCTTCATGGTCGACATCCTCTCGGGTGTGCCCTCCATCGTGGCCGCGCTGTTCGTCTACGCGGTGTGGCGCACCACGTTCGGGCTGCCACGTTCGGGTTTCGTGGTCGCCCTGGCGCTGGTGCTGCTGATGGCACCGATCGTGGTCAGAGCGACAGAGGAAATGCTCAAGGTCGTCCCGCAAGATCTGAGGGAGGCGTCCTACGCCCTCGGCGTGCCCAAGTGGAAGACGATCGCCCTGATCGTTCTGCCCACCGCACTGTCGGGGATCGTCACCGGCGTGATGCTGGCGATAGCCCGGGTGATGGGCGAGTCGGCGCCGGTCCTGATCCTGGTCGGGTCGACAAAGGTGCTCAACACCAACCCATTCGACGGTAATCAACAGTCGCTGCCCCTGATGATGGTGCAGCAGTACAACAACGGTCCCGGCGCGTTCGACACGGTGTGGGGCGCAGCGTTGACGCTGGTGATCCTGGTGGCGATCGTGTACTTCGGCGCCAAGCTCGTCTCCAAGGTGTTCTCGCCCAAGAAGTTCTGACGCGAACCCCACTCCCGACGCCCCGGCCCGGTAGCGAACGAAAGAAACTCAATCCATGGCAAAGCGCCTCGATATCAAAGACCTGAACATCTACTACAGCGCCTTCCACGCGGTCAAGGACGTGAGCCTGGAGGTGCCGCCGCGCTGCATCACCGCATTCATCGGTCCGTCCGGTTGTGGCAAGTCGACGGTGCTGCGCACGCTCAACCGGATGCATGAGGTCACCCCCGGTGCCCGCGTCGAGGGCAAGGTGTTGCTCGACGGCGAGGACATCTACAGCAAGAGCATCGACCCGGTGTCGGTGCGTTCGACCATCGGCATGGTGTTCCAGCGGCCCAATCCGTTCCCGACGATGTCCATCAAGGACAACGTGGTGGCCGGTCTGCGACTGCAGGGCCTGCGGGACAAGAAGAAGCTCGACGAGGTCGCCGAGCGCAGCCTGCGTGGCGCGAACCTCTGGGAAGAGGTCAAAGACCGTCTCGACAAGCCCGGTGGCAGCCTGTCCGGCGGTCAGCAGCAGCGTCTGTGCATCGCGCGCGCCATTGCGGTGTCGCCCGAGGTGCTGTTGATGGACGAGCCCTGCTCGGCCCTCGACCCGATTTCGACGCTGGCCATCGAAGAGCTGATCAACGAGCTCAAGAAGGACTTCACCATCGTCATCGTCACCCACAACATGCAGCAGGCTGCACGGGTCAGTGATCAGACGGCATTCTTCAATCTGGCCGGTGTCGGTCAGCCCGGTCAGCTGATCGAGGTCAGCGATACGGAGACGATGTTCTCCAATCCAGGGCAACGGGCCACAGAGGATTACATCTCCGGTCGTTTCGGCTAGTCCGATCGACTGTCGCCGGGGCCTCGAACGGCCGGAATTCCGGCGGCATGGGTGATGATGGGAAAGTGACGGTCAAACATCCGGTCAGCGTGCTGCCTGGCCGTGGCATCGCCCTCCGGCGCGGGCCCTCATTGCTTCTCATCGACGCCGATCCGACCAAAACCAGTGCGACACTGACCGATCTTGCGCGCATTGCCACCGAGCCGTCGTCCGAATCGGGTGCCCGGGAAGGTTCTCGGCTGCGGGCACTGACGAAATGGCTGCTGGCCAACGAGGACAGCAGCCCCGACTTCGCGGTGATCTCGACCGATTCCCGCGGTGGGCTCGAGGTATTCGTCTACGGCGCTGCGACCGCGCGGATGTACCTCACCGAACTCGCGTCCCCCGAGGTTGTTCGCGGGGTGGACTCCGGATTCCTGGTTCAGCGCAGTTATCCCCGCAGCCTCCATGCGGTGGCGATCACGATCGACGAGACCGACCCGCTCTCCGGTGGTCCCATCGGAGCCTCCGGGATCGCGCCGTCCCACATCTTCTCCCTCGAGAAGGGCGCCGCCCCGGGCGCCGGGATGATCCTGTGGCCGTCGGCGTCACCGTCGACCGACAGCGCGGTATACCTGACCCCGCAGACCGCAGCGATCGCCGATGCGCCGGAGTCGACTCCGCTGATGGTCGGGGCCACCGGGAGCGACGCCGAAACACCTCTGTTCCCACCGATGTTGGCCGTTCGGCTCGACGATGTCGAAGGGGCGACGCACAGCGCCCGCAGTCCGCTCCCCATCGTCGGCGGTCCCCGCCGGCCCGCCGGATCCCGGCGCGGGGTGGCCGAACCGACGTTGGTCCCACCCCAGGACGTGTTGGATTCCGTGTTGTCCTCGGCGCCGACCGACGTCGCCAACCGTCCCGTCAAGGTCGACAACTCGCGTGTGTCGGCACGTGAGCAGAAGCTGCAGATCCACGGGTTGCTCTGTGCGAACGGGCATATCAACGATCCGCGGCTTCCGGTGTGCACCCGCTGCGGTATCCGGATCGACCGGCACACCGGGGCGTTGGTGCAGGGTCCCCGACCGCCGTTGGGGCTGTTGGTGATCGACGACGGGTCCACCTACATCGTGGCCGGGGATCTGTTGATCGGCCGTGATCCGGAACCGATGGTCGCCGGGCGTGGCGGTGTGGCAGCCGGTGGGATCGGGCCGTTGGACCCGATCCGGATCAATGACACCTCCGGATCGATGTCGCGCGCGCATTGTGAACTGCGCCTCGTTGATTGGGAGGTGCGGGTGATCGATGCCGGTTCGGTCAACGGCACCTATGTGCGGCACCCGCGAGCGCCGGGTTGGATCACGTTGCGACGTGGCCAGGAGGCAGTGCTCTACCCGGGTTCGCAATTGCGGGTGGGTAGCCGATCGTTGCTGTTCGAGTCGCCGCACGGGAGGGTGAGCGATGTACGTTGATCCGCGGTCGGGATCCGATGCGCGCAGATCGCCTGTGGCGATCGCGGACTATCGGATCGTTCGTGCGCTCGGTGCGGGCAGTCACGGTGTCTGTTACCTCGCGCAGGCCCCGGACCGCCTCGCGCTCGACGTCGAACACGTTGCGCTGAAAGTCTTTTCGAACCCGGTGGGTGAGGACGCGTTCCATCGTGGCGTCCGTGAACTCCGAACATTCTCAGACGTGCGCTCGTCGCACCTGCTCCGGGTGTACGAGGCGGCATTGGGTGATCAGTTCATGTACTCGATGGCCTATCTGGCGGGCGGTTCGATGACGGCGCCGGCCATGCCGCTGCGGCGTGAACAGGCGCTGGCGATACTCGAAGGCGCCGCACGTGGCGCACACGACATGCACGAGGCGGGCCTGGTCCACGGTGACATCAAGCCCGGCAACGTCCTGATCGGCGGCGACGAGGACGGGCCGGTGGGTGTACTCAGTGCGCTGGGTCTGGCCCGGGTGATCACCGCCGCGACGGCAGTCAGCGGGGTCGGATCGTCGGCGACGTTGGAGTTCGCCGATCCCGATATGCTGGTCGGTCAGACACCTTCGCGGGCAACGGATCTGTGGGCGCTGGGAGCGACTATCCATCGGACGCTGACCGGGGAGGGGCTTTACGGAGAGCTCCCGGACATGCAACCGTTGGTGGCCATCCGGACAGTGCAGTCGACCAAGCCCGTGCTCAGCGCTGCGCTCTCGGCGGCCGAGCGGGACCTGGTGTCGGAATGCCTTGCACCGCATGGCGACAGATTCCGTACCGCGGCCGAACTCGCCGATCGTATCGCCGAGATCGCCGGCCGCTGACGGTTGTTGAGTGTCAGACCTCGGAGAACTGCTCCGGGGTCTGGCCGGTCGCCTGGAAGACCACCCGGCGGCCGATGAGGACCGCGTGGTCGGAGAAGCGCTCGTAATAGCGGCCGAGCAGCGTGACGTCGACGGCAGCGGCAACGCCGTATTGCCAGTCGCGATCCATCAGCACGGTGAACAGATGCCGGTGCAGATCATCCATCGCATCGTCGTCGTCCTGCAGTTTCAATGCGTCTTCGGGGTTCTGGTTGTTGAGGACCTCACGCGCGCTGGACGCCATGGCCACGGCCAGCCGTCCCATTTCGGCGAAGTAGCCGTTGACCTCGTCCGGGAGAGCCTTGGCCGGGTGACGCCGGCGCGCAACCTTCGCGACGTGCAGCGCCAACGCACCCATCCGCTCGATGTCGGCGACGATCTGGAAGCCGCTGACGATCGCCCGCAGGTCGCCGGCCACCGGTGCCTGTAGGGCCAGGATGGCGAAAGCGCGTTCCTCGGCCGTGGTCGACAGGGTCGTCAGCTGTTCGTGGGCACCGATGACCTCTTCGGCGACGGCCAGGTCACCTTGTAGCAAGGCCTCGGTGGACCGCTCCATCGCGATCCCGGCCAACTCACACATCTGTCCCAGAACTCCGTTGAGTTCTGCCATCTGCTCAATGTACGCACTCCGCATATGCCCACCGTACTGCCACAAACAGGGCAAATGGTTGTCAGGTGGTGAACTGCAAATGAACGGCTGCCGTGTACTCCGGACCCGGAGGCGCTCATCACGTGCAGGTGGCGTCGCCCGCGTTGGTCACCGTGAGGTCGTTGGGGAGTTCGTCGGGACTGGAGTCCCGGGCCAGTTCCCGGACGCTGACCTGCGCACCTTCGGCCGGTGCGTCGTCCAGGGCGCCCGAGAAATCGCTGCCCAGGATGACCTCGATGCCTGAGCTGACCGTGGAATCCGCCTGGATCGAGGCACCGGGGAACATCTGGGCGACCGTCGCCGCGGATTCCCTTTCGCCGGTGGCGTACCGCACGACCGTGTCGGTGCGGTTTTCGGAGGCATCGGCGACGCCGTAGATCTGGAAGCCGAAATTGGCCAGATCGTTGGCGGTTTCGGCGGCGATTCCACTGGTGCCGGTCCCGTTGAGGACGCGTAGCGAAACGGAGTACGGCGAGAGCGCGGTGACCGTCAACTCGGCGGGCTTGGGCGTGGTGGTCGCCGGGGCGGGAGCCGGGGTGCCCGATTCCGGTGTCTCGGACTTTTCACCGGGGAGCGGCAAGTCGTTGATGATCGCGTTGAAGATGGCGTCGATGTCGTCGAGCCGGGGGATCTCGTTGCCCGACCCGTCCTCGGCGGTCCCCGAGGTGGGCACCGTCAGGAAGGTCACCCGGCCCGCGTCGAGGCCCTGCATCGATTGCCCCAGTTCGACGAGGTTGTCGGTGTTGACCTGATCGACATAGCTGTATTTGATGAAGGTGTCGATGATTCCGTTGAGCGTGCTCGGGTTGGTCAGGACCTGGCTCGACAGCGCTCCGCGCAGCAGCGACGACATGAACAGTTGCTGCCGTTTGATGCGTCCGTAGTCACCGTTGCCCTCGGTTTCGATGTTGCGGGCCCGCACGT
The DNA here is from genome assembly GCF_059553375.1 of Williamsia sp. z71. Taxonomy (NCBI): domain Bacteria; kingdom Bacillati; phylum Actinomycetota; class Actinomycetes; order Mycobacteriales; family Nocardiaceae; genus Williamsia; species Williamsia sp. z71. The sequence continues at coordinate 297,952 of NZ_JCANWX010000004.1, read as the reverse complement.
AGTCCAGCGCTTTGGCGCCCTTCAGCGTCTTCTTGCCGGGTTTGGCGAGGATGGTGCCGAGCTCGTAGTCCTTCAGCGGCGTTGTCGAGCAGACCTCGACGCCGCCGATCTTGTTGACCACCTGCTCGAAGCCGTAGAAATCCATGGCGATGAAGTGGTTGATGTTCAGGCCGGTCATGGAGGTGAGGGTGTCGACCAGACACTTCGGACCACCGTCGCCGTACACGCTGTTGAGCTTCATGCCGGTCGCCGCGGGGATCTCGTCGGAGGTGTATTCGCCGTCCTCGTTGTTCCAGGCGGCGCATTCGGGCCGGTCGACCTGCAGATCACGCGGAAATGACACGGCGACGACGCGGCTACGGTCGGCCGGGATGTTCACCATGATGACGGTGTCCGAGCGGGCGATGCCCCCGAAATCAGCGCTGTCGCCGGCGCCGACGGTGCCGTTCTGTCCGGCGCGGGTGTCGGTACCGACGATCAGGTAGGTCTCGTCGCCGGTCTGCAGCTGTTTGTCGCGGATCTGCTCGTTGTCGGGGTTCACCGCGTCGACGGTGTTCCAGTTGCCGTCCTTGACCTTCTGATATCCCCACACCGCGCCCGTGCCGAGCAACGCCATCACGCAGGCGAGAGCGATGAGGATCCGGCCACCCACGGTGGCGCGATGTATCAGGTGCCTGTGGTCGCGGGGCTCGGCAGGTGTGTCGCGCCGGCGGGAGGCGGTACCGGTATCGGAACTGACCGCTCGCGGCACCCTGGGCGCGGGCTCGTCGGCAGCCGGATCCGGGACCCGGGCCGAAGCGCTGATCGGCGCGATGTACTCGGTGACCGCGGCGTCGGACGCGGCGGGGATGACCTCGGTGTTCGCCTCGGCCTCGGCGTACGGGGGCTCCCCGGGGCCGACGATCTGCTCGGTCGGTGCCTCGGCCGGGCCCACCCGGCGGGGACGCCGGGGGGTGGATGTGGTCGACGGGGGTGGATTCGCCGGGGGAGCGGGATGGTCGGTGTTCTGCGGTGGCGGTGGGGCGCTCTCAGGGGTGTCACCGGGTTCCGCGGCGTCGGACGCGGCCGCGGCATTCATCCGGTTGAGCAGCTCGCGGACGGTCAGCCGATTGCGGGCACCCTCGGTCAACCCGCGGCTGGTCGGCTCCCGCAACACCTCGTCAGAGGGCGCGCCGAGCTGGCGGCGAATCTCATTGCGGCGTTCCTCGGACGCACGTGCCCGGAGTTCGTCGTCGCTCACCCATGTTCCTTCAGCCATCTGGGCGCCGGGCTGTATCTCAGGCCCGGCTGATCGCTCAGCGGGCACGGCGCCGACTCGATAATACTGATCAAAACGGTCGCATCCCTATGTGAGGGATGAGAATGTGCCGTGCGGCATGCCGATATGCGACAGCATGGATCTCGAGTTCGTGAACGGGATCGTCGGGATGGGGCGGGTTCAGCCGCCCGAATGCATGACCTCGGCCCCGGCCGGGACCGCCTCGTCGTCGGGGTCGTCGAGCCAGCCGTCGGGCAGTGCCACCGCCGAGGGTGAACCCTGGCGGCCGCGTGGACCGTGTGCATCGTCGGGGAACGGCACGTCAGCGGGCAATTGCCCCACCAGATCGGCCAGTTGGGTCACGGTCTCGACCAACGCCATCTGGCGCCGCAGCTCCGAACCCACGGGGAAGCCGCGGAGGTACCAGGCGACGTGCTTGCGGATCTCCCGCATGCCTTTGAACTCGCCGTGATGATCGGCGAGCAGTTGTCCGTGCCGGACAATGATCTGCGCCACTTCACCGAGATTTGGGGCCACCGGGGCAGGAGTGCCGTTCAATTCGGCACTGAGTTCGGCGAACAGCCACGGGCGGCCGAGGCAGCCGCGACCGATCACCACGCCGTCGCAACCGGTCTCGTACATCATCCGGGTGGCATCGGCGGGTTCGAAGATGTCGCCGTTGCCGAGCACCGGAACATCGGTGACGTGTTCCTTGAGGCGCGAGATCTGGTTCCAGTCGGCATTGCCCGAGTACCGCTGCGATGCGGTACGTGCATGCAACGCAACAGCTTTCGCGCCCTCGGCGGCGGCGATACGGCCGGCGTCGAGGTGTGTGTGGTGGTCTTCGTCGATGCCGACCCGGAACTTGACCGTGACCGGGACATCGGTGCCCTCGGTGGCGCGGACCGCAGCGGCGACGATGTTCGCGAACAGGCGGCGTTTGTACGGAATCGCCGAACCGCCACCCTTACGGGTGACCTTGGGGACCGGGCAGCCGAAGTTCATGTCGATGTGGTCGGCGAGGTTCTCGTCGACGATCATCTTCGCCGCGGCGTAGGTGTACTCCGGATCGACCGTGTACAGCTGCATCGACCTGGGGTTTTCCTCCGGGCCGAACGTGGTCATGTGCATCGTGACGGGGTGCCGCTCGACCAGGGCGCGCGCGGTGACCATTTCGCAGACGTAAAGTCCGGCGACGGTGCCCGTGCGGGCGAGTTCGAGTTCGCGGCACAACGTGCGGAAGGCAACATTGGTCACCCCGGCCATCGGGGCCAGGACCACCGGGCTGGACAGCTCGATGGACCCGATCCGCAGGGCCGGGGTGTTCGTCTCAGTCAGTAGAGCGGTCAGCGCAGTGTTTTCTGTTTAGGAGGCGGCAGCGGCTTTTTCGCGCTTGGCGGCTTCACGCGCCAGCGAACGATCACGCATCTCTTCGAACTTGAGGGTGTCGGCTTCGAGCTTCTGCAGGAAGGCGGCGAGATCTTCGCGGATCTTCTCGCCCTCCGGGCCGAAGTCGTCGCGCTCGAAGATGTTCCACTTGCGCAGCACGGGCTGGACGACCTCTTCGAGATGCTGACGCAGGTCGTAGATGCCGTGCTTGGCCATCAGGACACCGTTGCGGCGGAAGTTGGGCATACCGGCGCCGGGCATCTGGAAGTTGGACACGATCTCGTAGATCGCCTTCATCGTCTGATCGGGGACCAGATCGAGGGCAGCGCCGCAGATGTTGCGGTAGAAGACCATGTGCAGGTTCTCGTCGGCGGCGATGCGCTGCAGCATCCGGTCGGCGATCGGATCGTTGCAGGCCTTGCCGGTGTTGCGGTGCGAGACGCGGGTCGCGAGTTCCTGGAACGTCACGTACGCGACCGATCGCAGGATGCCGGCAGCCTCTTCGCCCAGCTCGTCGGCGCGGTCGCCGGCGGCCTGCAGCGGGGAGTAGCCGTTGGTCATGTGGATCATGCGGGCCTCTTCGAGGGCCACGGGATCGACACCGCGGGTGACCACGAGGTAGTCGCGCATCACGATGCCGTGCCGGTTCTCTTCCGCGGTCCAACGGCCGACCCAGTGGCCCCACGCGTCGTCCATCGAGAAGTTCTCGGCGATCTCGCGGTGGTAGGACGGCAGGTTGTCCTCGGTCAGCAGGTTGGTGACCATCGCGGCCTTGGCGACCTCGTCGAGTCGTGACTGCTCGGGATCCCAGTCGACGCCACCGAGAGCGGCGAAGTTCTGGCCTTCATCCCACGGCACATAGTCGTGGGGATGCCAATCCCTCGTCGTACGCAGGTGGCGGTTGACGTTTTCTTCGGCCGCCGGTGACAGTTCCTTCAGTAGCTCAAGTTGGGTCAACTCGCGTGCCATCAGATATTCCTCCAGGAAGGGCTCGGCTGTAAGGCTTCAGGGTACGGGATCGTGATGCCGTCACCCAAGTTGTTGCGCGGCGCGCTCGGCCGGTGAAAAGCGGCGCCACACCAGTTGTTTTCGGTACCTCTGGGCGTCGTGCCCGCGCGGGCCGCTGTTACCGGCATTGTCGAAATGTGGTGCAGCTAACGCGGGGTTTCTCAGAGATATTTACCGAACTTGATGAGCCATTCAGAAGCCTCTTCGGTGAGGTTTCCCAGCTCCTGCGCCCTATTGCACCAGGCTTTGGCCGCCTGGGCAAACTCTGCGGGGTTGTAGATGTCCTCTTCTTTTGCCCAGAGTCCCTCGCCGCCGTAGGTCAGGATCGTGATGTTGGTGGCCGTGAAGACGCTGCCGTCTCCCGGGTCGCACATCGGGTTGTCGATCTCACAGATCACGCGAGCAGTGTCCGGGTCGACCACGTGCCACAGCGAGATGTATCCGACCATGTGGTTGCCGGGGAAGCGTCCCATGGTCTTGTTCACCCACGCCCGGATCTCCTCACGCCCCTTGAACGTGCCCAGGGCGTGTTCGACGTAGTCGGCGTCCTCGGTGAACTGATCGGCCCAGCGATTCCAGTCCGAGGTGATCGCCACCTCATCATTGACCGCCTTGAACTTGCTGAACTCCGATTCGAGTTCGGCTCTGGTGAACTGCCCCATCTACTCCTCTATCTCTTGTGTCGGACCGACCGGCCGCGTCAGGCCGGGCGGACGGCGATGGTGGCGTCGATACGACGGATCTGACAGTGGTCATCGAAGGCGAATGTCTCGTCGACGGTGGCGACCGCGAGGTTGCGTCCGGCGAAACCGTAGTCGAGGGCGTACACCGTCCGGACCAGATTGCCGTGCTGGGTCCAGATCGCATCCCCGATCCCGGTGATACCGCCGTACTGCAGGTGGGCGGCGAGCTCCGCCTTCATGAATTCGCCGGAGAAACCGGTCTGCAGTCCGTTCTCGAAGCGGATGACGTCCTCGGCCAGCGGCACGTCGTAGGCGAGTGCCGGATCGATGAGTGCGGCGATGTACGCCTGGGCCCCGGCGCGCTGCGCGTCGGCCGTGCAGGTGGTGTTCGCCTGGGTCTCGGCCAGAGCGGCCGCCGGTGTGGTCAGCAGCGACGCCCCGGCCACTGCGGCGCCGACGAGCAACCGGGACCCGACAAATTTCATGGAGTGAGCGTATGTGCTCAATCGGCCGGGCGGGGAAATTATCCGGTGATCGATCAGACGGATTAATAGCTGCTCGAGTCCTGGTGTGCCGTCGGCGGTGCTCGATACCATCAACCGCATCTCGCCGCCGGCGGGTGACGAGAAAGGTCGAGTGGCTATGAGTGTGGCGATCGGGTCTCACATCGGTGGCTATCAGATTCTCGAGCTGATCGGCCGCGGCGGAATGGGCGAGGTGTACAAGGCCCAGCACCCGCGACTCCCGCGCGCCGACGCGATCAAATTGCTCAACAACACCTATGGCAGCGATCCCGACACCCGGGCGCGGTTCGAGCGGGAAGCCGACCTGGTCGCTCCGCTGAGCCACCCCAACCTGGTGAACGTGCTCGATCGCGGCACGCACGATGGCCAGTTGTGGATCGCGATGGAGTTCGTCCCGGGCACTGATGCAGCCCAGATGCTGGCGGGCGGTCCGCTGCACCCCCGTCTGGCGGTGACGATCGTCGCGAAGGTCGCCGAGGGTCTGGACTACGCGCATCGCAAAGGGCTACTCCATCGAGACGTCAAGCCGGGCAACATCCTGATCACACCCGGCACCGATCCGATGAACCCGGATGCGGTGAAACTCACCGATTTCGGGATCGCGCGGATGGCGCAGGAAACCGACAGCAGTCTGACCTCGGTCGGGATGACGGTGGGAACGCTGCGGTACAGCGCCCCCGAACAGGTGGGCGGCGAGGAGATCGACCACCACGCCGACATCTACGCCCTGGGTTGCAGCCTCTACGAACTCCTCACGGCCACAGCGCCGTTCGACGCCCCGACGAGTCAGGGGCTGATGGCTGCCCACATGTTCACCCCGCCGCCGAATCCGGCGGTTGCCAATCCTGCGGTCCCGGCGGCCATGGCTGCGGTGATCGCCCGCGCCATGGCCAAGAAGCCCGCCGACCGATTCGACTCCGGGCGTGAACTCGCCGAGGCCGCGCAAACGGCGTTGCAGGGTGGCGGGGCACAGCAGAGCACACGGACCCAGCACGCCTTTGCGCCGATCCCGGGGACGGTGGCGCCGCCGCCACCGGGTCCGTCCCACGCGAGCCGTCACGGCGCGGTCCCGGCGACAGCCGCAATCACGTATCCGCCGTCGGTCAATCCGGCTCGGCCCCAGTCGAATCCCTACCAGTCGAGTCCCTACCAGTCGTATCCGGGCAATTCCGGTGGGGGCCCGGGATATCAGGGTGGGCCACCGGTCGGTACCCCTTCGTCGCCATTTCACCACCAGGGCACGCCACCGCCGGGAGGGCCTCCGGGTTCGGGTTTCGTCCCGTTTGCCGCCGGACCCGGCGGTCCGGCACGAAGGCCACCATGGTTCCGGCGGGCTGCAGTGATGGCCGGCCCGATCGTGGCCCTGGCCGCTGTTGTCGGAGTTGTGTTGGGACTGTTGGTGTTCGGGGGTGGTGATGCACTTGCCACGCCGGGACGGCCCACCGCCGAAGTCGGTGAGAGCACGGTGGACATCAGCTGGCCCGCCGTCGACAACGCCTCCGAATACATATTGCGCCAAGGGGAAACGATCATCTACGTCGGCAGCGAACCCCGGTATGCGCAGCCGGTACCACTACCCGGCACCTACACGTATTCGGTCTCGGCCCGTTCCGGTGACCGCGACGCCTCACCTTATGGTCCGGCCAGTGGTGACGTCGTGGTGACACAGCGCTGGCACGGAGTCGAGGAGCTGGCGGGCGCGTTTCCGGACATCGTCGGTCCGAGCCCGCTGTCGACCGACACGTTCACCGAGGAGGCGTGCTGGGGTGGCGTCGGCTCGGTCGACACCGATGTCCCCAAAGTCGGCACCATCCTGTGCGGTTCGACGGAGGGTGAATATTCGGTGCGCCTGCGGGAGTTCGAGTCCCAACAGGCCCGGGATGAGTATCTCGACAGCCTCAACCTGCAGACGGCGACGGTCACCACCGAACAGGGCTCCACCGGGTTGCTCTACCAGGGCGATGAGCCCACCAGCGAATGGGCGGGCACGTTGATCTTTGCTTTCGACAACCCCGACCTCGGCGCCTACGACGTGTCGGTCACCGTGGACAGCGGCAAGAACGCCGACGCCGCGGCCGTACTCGACGAGCTCCCGCTGTGAAGCGCTGGGCGTGGCCACTGTTGGTGGTCGGTGCGGTGGTGGCGCTGGTTCTCGCTCTGGCGCTCACCTATTTTGTCCGGGGTGCCGGGGACGTCGCCGAGCCGTCCGGTCTTGCGGCCGCCCAGGAGGGTGGCGTGGTGAAGGTGTCGTGGTCGGCGGATTCCGATGCCGAGTCGTTCTTGCTGAGCCGCGGCGCCGAGGTTGTGTACTCGGGTTCGGATCGCGAGTTCGTCGACGTCTCCGCTCTGGCGCCGGATGGTTCGACGTCGGTCGAGTACTCGGTCCGTGCGGTCGACGACAATGGCCGGGTATCGAAGCCCAGTGCCCCGGCCACCGTCGAGGTCGGCGCAGGGTGGGGTCTGCTCGCACAGCCGGCGGCCGAACTCGTCGAACTGCTTCCTGCTGCTCCGTCGGAGCCGGGCTGGAACGCGATGATGTGTGAGACCAGGTTCGATGCCCTTCCTCCCGAGGAAGGGCCCGACCGTGACGGTTCGGGTGAACCGTTCATCAAGGGCGGCTTCCGGTGTGCGCTCGAGGTCGACGGCACCGAGTACGACCTCTGGACGGATTTCTATGTGAGCCCGGAACAACTCGAGTCGCGGATGACTGAGATCCGAGGGTGGACCGATGTCCGCAGTACCACCTGGCAGGGCGGTCGGGCGGTGGTGGGCGATCCGGTCGGCGACACGAAGTGGATCGGATTGACCGTCGATTCCCACCCCGGCGTCTACATCGAACTCGGGGCGGTGGACACCGGGACCACGGTGGACGAACTCATGGCGTTGGCCAACAGCCTGCCCGTCATCGACTGACGCCGGAATCGGCAAACCCCGCCTTCGGTGGGCCGTCGGGCGGTACTGTCCGCGACAGCACAATGTGGTGCGTCCGGAGGGGGACACTGTGTCGGCGAAATTGGTTCGCGCAGTCAGTCGTGTCGTGGTGACGGTGTCGGTGGTGTTGGCAAGCATGGCTGTGGCCGGTCCGGCGGTGGCCACCGCGCCGCCGGGGTACAACGACCTCACCGATGTCTGGCCGACGGCTGTCGCGCCGGCCTCATGTCGCGAGGGTGACCGGATCGAGACCGGGATTCAGGGCGAAGTCCCGCTCGCCGACCGAAAATCCGGGCGCAGCAGCGAGGGCTACAACTGCAACGTCGACCTGATCGGGCAATATCAGGGTCAGGGCGCCGGCATCGTCAGTGCCACCTATGAGCACTGCTCGTACACCGGATCGACCTTTCCGACGAACTACCTCGGCCCGAACGCGGGCGTGCAGGTCATCGATGCCTCAGATCCCGCTGCACCGGTCCGCAGTGAGGTCCTGACCGAACCGGCGATGGTCGGGGGCACGTGGGAATCGTTGAAGGTCAACAAAGAACGCGGACTCCTCGTCGGTACCGGCGTCGCGATACTCGAAGGCGCGGGCTACATCTCGGTCTATGACATCTCGCAGGACTGTGCTCATCCACGTCTGCTCAACACCGGTACCGGGTCACAGCTGCCGATGCCGATGCCGATCACCACGCACGAGGGAGATTTCTCGCCGGACGGCAACACCTACTGGGCATCCGGTATCGCTCCGGGATACCTCAGTGCCGTCGACCTCACCGATCCGCGGAATCCGATGGTCGTCTGGTCGGGGATAACGGGTATCGAGGCGCACGGCATGGGCTTCTCCCCGGACGGCAACACGCTCTATCTGTCGAATCTGTTGGGTATCACGGTGATCGACGTGTCGGCGGTGCAGAACCGAAAGCCCAGAACGATCGTCGCGCAGCTGATGCCCCACATCGGCGAGAAGCTGTGGGCGGACGGTCAGATCACCCAGCACTCCATCTATGCCAGCTACGACGGTCGCCCCCATGTGTTCAGCGTCGACGAGGGTGGATCCGGTGGGGTGAAACTGTTCGATGCGCGCAACTCGTCAAATCTCAAGCAGCGTAACGCGATCAAGCTCGCGATCAACCTGCCGGAAAACGCGGATCGCTGGGCGCAGAGCACCACGTCGAACGGGGCGTTCGGTTACGACGCGCACTACTGTTCCATCGACCGTCCGGTGGATCCGACCGCGATGGCCTGCGGCTGGATCCAGTCGGGAATCCGGGTGTTCGACATCAGCGACCCCGACCACTTCTCCGAGATCGCCTACTTCAATCCGCCGGCCCAGGTGGGCAAGCATTGGCAGTTGACCAATTCGATGCATGCGTTGCTGGGATCGATTGCCGCTCCGCCCATCATCGGCACGCTCGCCGTTGCCCGGGCGGTGCTGCAGGGGCAGGCGCCGATCGGCGGGATCATCAACGATCAGAGCCGACTGGTCGGCGGAGACCTCTCGGCTGATTGGTGTCTGTCGCCCCCGGAGTTCCACGGTGACCAACTGTGGGTGACGTGCATGGACAATGGGTTCATGACCTTGCAGCTGGATCCCTCGGTGTATCCGCCGCGGTGACCGAGTCCACACTTCGCCACTGGTGGTGGCCCGCGTCGGCCCTGGTGATCACGTTGATCATCGGGCTGGGGATCGGACTGGCCATCAGCCCCGGCGACGACACCGCTGCGGACCAGGCGGCGGCAACCGCCGTCGACATCGGCTTCGCCCAGGACATGTCGGCGCATCACCAGCAGGCCCTCATGATGGCCGACATGCTGTCGGTGGACAGTTCACCCGACGTCCGCGGGCTGGTGAATCAGATCAGGGCCGCCCAATGGCGGGAGATCGGGCAGATGACCGGTTGGCTACAGATCCTCGACGCGCCGTTGCAGAGTGATCAGACGATGAGCTGGATGAATCCGGAAGGCCACGGCCACAGCGGGACTGCGCCGGCGGCGATGCCCGGGACGGCCACCGGCGACGAGCTCACCGCCTTGCACGACGCAACGGGTGTCGAGGCGGAGATCCTGTTCTTGCAGTTGATGATCCGTCATCACCAGGGCGGCGTCGACATGGCGGCCCACGCCGGCCAGGAGGCGGGCGATCCCGCGATCCGGCGGGCCGCAACGGCCATGGTCAAAGAGCAGTCCGAGGAGATCGGTGTGATGACGGTGATGCTCGACCAGCGCGGCGGACAAACCCTGCCGTACCCGACCTAACCGCCGAGCGTGCCGAAATCACCGTCGAGCGTGCCGAAAATCACCACTCATCGCGAGGTCAGGCCGACTCTTTCGGGTTGTCCTCGTCTGCATCGTCGTGGACGGGGTCGAGCGGATCGACTCCGTCGACACCTTCGAGCACGGTCAGTTCCTGCTCTGCGGACGCGATGAACTCCTTGGCTTCTTCCTTGATCTTGCGCACCCAGTCGGACATCGTGTTGCCTCCCTGATCGGTCGAGGTATCTGATCGAGACCCGACAACAGCGTACGTCCCGCAGATCCACGGCGAGTGGCGTCAGGGAATGAGGATCCCGGCCTGCTGATCCCACACGCTCATCAGTTCGGCGAGGATGTCGACGGCCATGCCGAGGCCGCCGAGGTGACTCTCACCGGCCATGGTGACGAGCTTGGCGTCGGGCAGCAAAGCCACCATGTGCTCGCCGTGTGCGTGCGGGATGATGTGGTCGTGATCGCCGTGCCACCACCGCACCGGCCCGGTGATGTCTTTGACGTTGAAGCCCCAATCGCGGGAGAACACAACAACATCGGCGAACGGTGCTTCCATCTGTTTGCGACCGCCGTTGAGGAGGTCGTCGAGGAACATCGCTTTGAACTCGGGACGTTGCAGCAGCTCACGGTCGGCCGCGGGGGAGAGCCGACCGTAGAGTCCGATGGCGGGTTCGGCCACCGGGCGGGCCACGCGGAAAAACGAACTCAGGAGCCGGCCGATCGGCATCCCGAGCGTCGGAAGCAACGGCGCGAGCAGCTTGCCGAACTCCATCGCGCCGCCGCCGATCGCCTCCGGTCCCCGGGTCGGCGCGACCCCGCCGAGGATGCCGGTGACCACCACACGCTCGGGAACGGCTTCGGCGACGCCCAACGCGTACGGGCCACCACCGGACAGCCCGATCACGGCAAAGCGGTCGATGCCCAGGGTGTCGGCGATCGTCGACAAGTCGTCGGCGAACGCATGCACGGACTCATAGCGGTGCGGGGTGGACGATCCGACGCCGGGACGGTCGACACCGATGATCCGGATGTTCTCCCGCTCGGCATATCGCCGGGCTTCGATCGGGATCTGGCGCCGGGCACCTGGGGTGCCGTGCAACCAGAAGACGGCTCGGCCGGTGGCAGATCCGAACTCGGCGATCCCGATGCGTCGATGCGCGCCGACCGCGACGTTGCCCTCGAGTTTGGGCCGTTCGACATCGATCATCCGCCAAGGATGGCACCAGACCCGCGCCGGTGGGAGGCGAATGCCGGCCTGGATGTCCGGCCGTGGTTCAGCTGACGGATTCGGTGGTGGACAGAGTCAGTTTTCCGCGCTGGATCGTGGGGCGCTGATGGGTGACCTTCAGAAGGACGATGGCGCAGACGATGGCCGAGATCGCGCTGATGATGCCGCCGAGGATCAGTGGCATACGTGGGTCGGTGATCTCTGCCAGCCAGCCGAGCAGTGGACTCCCGATGGGTGTTCCGCCGAGGAAGCAGAGCATGTAGATACCCATCACGCGACCGCGCATCTCCGAGTCGACCGACAGTTGCATGATGTTCATGGCGGCCGTGCTGAAGGCGATGTTCGCCACGCCGACCGGTATCAGCATCAAGGCCACCAGGGTGAAGGTGGGCATCAGCCCGACCACCACCTCGAGGATTCCGAAGGCGATCGCGCCGGCAAAGAACTGGCGCAGGCGCGCGGGTTTGGTGCGTCTGGCCGCGACCAGTGCGCCGGCCAGGGTGCCGACCGCCAGCATGGTCGCCAACAGACCGTAACCGCCGGCTGTGCCCTCGAAGGTGTTGGCTGTGAGCAACGACAGCGACAGCGGGAAGTTCAGGCCGAACGTCGAGACCATGAAGATGGTCGCCAGGATCACCATGAGGTGCCGATGTCGGCGGACGTAGCGCACACCGCTGCGGATCGAGCGGTCGGTGACCGCGCGTGCGCCGCGCACGAGTTCGCTGCTGCGCATCGCCATGAGTGCGGCCAGAACAGCCGCTGAACTGGCGGCGTTGATCAGGAACACCGGTCCGGTGTCGATGAGCATGATCAGCAGGCCGGCCAGCGCGGGGCCGATGATGCGGGCGGTGTTGAACGTCAGCGAGTTCAGTGCGACCGCGTTGGGCAGCTGTTCGGGGCCGACCATCTCGATCGTGAACGATTGCCGGATCGGGGCGTCCATCGCGGAGATGCACCCCAGTGCGAACGACAGCAGGTAGACGATGGGCAGAGTCGCGGCACCGCTGACGTCGATCACGCCGAGGATCAGCGCGCACAGCGCCATCGCGACCTGGGTTCCGATGAGAAGCCTGCGCTTGTCGAACCGGTCGGCGAGTGCACCGGCGGGCAGCGACAGAACGGCGGTGGGGCCGAACTGCAGCGCCATCACGATGCCGACGGCCACCCCGCTGCCACCGGAGAGTTCGAGGACCAGCCAGTCCTGGGCGATGCGCTGCATCCAGGTGCCGGTCAGGGAAACGACCTGCCCGCCGGCCCAGAGCCGATAATTCCGGACGCCGAGCGAGGAGAACATCACCGGGAGCGTTCGCGAACGCCCCGGCTTCATCTCTCGTCTCTCATCCACCACACCACATTAGTTGCACACAGCCAACTAAATAAAAACCTCGTTGATCGCAAGCCGGTCGCCCGGCAGACGGCTCAGCCGATCAGGTTCTCGATCGGCTCTTTCGCAAAGTAGAGGACGAAGATCGCGGCCACGAACCAGAGCAGCGGATGGATCGTGCGGACCTTGCCGCGAGCGGTGGCCAGCACCACCCAGGAGATGAAACCGACGCCGATGCCATTGGCGATCGAGTAGGTGAACGGCATGACCACAATCGTCAGGAAGCAGGGGAGTGCGTACTCGAATCGGGTCAGGTCGATGTCGCGCACCTGCGAGATCATCATCGCGCCGACCACCACCAGGGCGGGGGCGGCGGCTTCGAGCGGGACCATCGAGTACAGCGGCGTGAAGAACATGGCGACCAGGAACAGCACACCGGTGACCACGTTGGCCAATCCGGTGCGGGCACCCTCGGCGATACCGGAGGCGGATTCGACGAACACCGTGTTGGACGAGGCCGACCCCACACCGCCGGCGATGGCGCCGGTGCCCTCGACGACCAGCGCCTTGCCGATGTCGGGCAGGTTGCCGTCCTTGTCGGCCAGGTCGGCCTCCTTGCCGAGGCCGGTCATCGTCCCCATGGCGTCGAAGAAGTTCGACAGGACCAACGCGAACACCAGGACGGAGGCGGACAGCACGCCGATACGGGTGAAGGCACCGAACAGATCGACGTCGCCGACGAGGCTCAGGTTGGGCACGTCACCGATGGAACTGGGGATCTCCGGGATGTTGAGACTCCAACCCTTGGGGTCTGTCGCCGTCGAGTCGAGATCGGCGATCTGCTCGACGATCATCGCCAGAATGGTGGTGACGACGATCCCGATGAGCAGGCCACCGCGGACCTTGCGGACCACCAGGACCCCCATCAGCAGGATGCCGAAGACGAACAGCAGGGCCGGCCAGGTCGCGACCGAGTTGTTGATACCCAGGCTGACCGGGACCGTGGTGCCGGCAGCGTCGGGGATGCGCTGCACGAATCCGGCGTCGACGAACCCGATGAAGGCGATGAACGCGCCGATGCCGGCTGCGATGGCTGCCTTGAGTTCGCCGGGGATCGCCCGGAACACCGCACTGCGGAAACCGGACACCGCCAGCAGGACGATGATGATGCCGTCGACGACCACCAGACCCATGGCCTCGGGCCAGGTGACCTGCGGGGCGATGGACACGGCGAGCAGGCTGTTGATGCCCAGGCCGGCCGCGATCGCGAACGGATAATTGGCGACGAGTCCGAAGACGATCGACATGATGCCGGCAACCAGAGCTGTGACAGCGGCCACCTGCGCCAGCGGGAGCACGTTGCCCAAGACGTCCGCATTTCGCGAATTGCCCGGCACGCCGCCGATGATGATCGGGTTCAGCACCACGATGTATGCCATCGTGAAGAAGGTCACCAGGCCGCCACGGATCTCGCGGGAGAGGGTCGAATTGCGTTGGCTGATCTTGAAATACCGGTCGATCGCCGACACCGGTTCTTTCTGTTCGGTGTCGCTGCTCTCGATTGCCATCCCTCGTGCCCATCCCGGTTGACCGACGGTGGTCGAACCGATTCGTTCGAGATCGTACAAAGGATGCGTTCTACGACACAAACCGCTGTGCCAGCGGTTTCGCTGCCGACTGATGCCGCCGTGGGCGGGGTGGGCAGTGTTGGTGTTTATAAGAGGCAACGACAGGGAATCACCACGAGTAAGACCCACCGCGTGAGCCGCGGTGCCGGTCGACCAACCGCAGATCGACGAGGAGCCCGAATAATGGTCGCAGCCCAGCCACTGCCGACAGTTCGTACCGATTACACCAGCGATCCGGCGATCGACGCGACCACGGTCTACGACCGCATCCGGGTGCCCGCCGGAGTCTACGCACCTCAGGATGATTCGAAACTGCTGTTGACGGCGATGGCCGAACGGGACCTCGTAGCAGGGCGACGGGTGTTGGATCTCTGTTCGGGCAGCGGTGTGCTGGCCATCGGAGCTGCCGTCTTCGGTGCCGGTGAGGTTGCGGCGTATGACATCTCTGCTCCCGCCATCGCCTGCGCCCTCGACAACGCAGCGGCCTTCGGTGTTCAGATCGACGCGCGCCAGGGATCGCTACCGGAGGCGCTGGCGCATGGACCGTACGACGTGGTCGTCTCCAACCCGCCCTATGTGCCCGACAGCACCGCGCTGCCGGGCAAAGTCGGCCTGACCCGCGCCTGGCATGGCGGCCGGGACGGTCGATCGTTGCTCGACCCGCTGTGCATCGTCGCCCCGGAGTTGTTGACCGACAACGGAACACTGTTGCTGGTGCAGTCCGAGTTCGCCGATGTGGAACGCTCGGTGACGATGTTGGCCGCCGGTGGGCTGCAGGCCCGGGTGGTCGAACGTCTGCAGATCCCGTTCGGGCCGGTGATGAACACCAACGCGCCGTGGCTCGAAGCGGTCGGAATGCTGGAGCCGGGTCGACGTTTCGAAGAACTCTGCGTCATTCGTGCGGACAAACCGGGCCCGGACGCATGACGGATCCGTCCTCCGACCGGCGGGTGGTCCGGGTCGTGGCCGGCGGTCCGCTGATGGTGGAGGGACCGGTCAGCATCGAGATGCCCGATGGGCGGGTGGTCGATTCGGACCGGTTCATGGTCGCCATCTGTGCGTGCAAACGCAGCAAGAACTTCCCGTTGTGCGACACCAGTCACCGACGGAAAAGCTCAGCGAACAAAGCGGGTTGAGGTCTCGCTCCTCAACCCGCTCCATCCGTGTTCAGCTGGATGGGTTGAGGAGCGAGGTTCGGCCGTCGGTCCAGCAGGTCATCAGATGATCGGCGAACTTGTCCTCCAAGTGGAGAAACGCCTTCACACCGAATGCGACGTCGGCTTCGATCTCGGGCTCGCGGGTCAGTAGATCGCCGATCACGTCGTGGCGGACCACCTGTTCGTGCATGGCGTCGGCTTCGACATGTTCGCGATAGAACTGCACGCAGGCGTCAGGGGCGTCAAGGCGCTCGAGTGCGTGTACCAGTCGCTGCGACCCCGGTGGGGATGTGATCTCGGTGGCCGCGAAGTGCCCGACCGTGGCGCCCCGCCGGTTGCGGTGCAGCCCGAACATCGACATCACGTTCACCAGGGCCAGGGTCTCGCCCGGAACGTCTTCGAGATAGGCGAGGTAGTCCGAGCTCAGATCGGCGGCGTCGAGCAGATCCGCGAACAGCTTCTGGTGCACGTGGTTCCCGTGACCACCGCCGTACTCGTCGAACTCGATGGCCACGAACGACGCCTTGGCCTGGCCGGTGAGACGCGGGATCGCGAACGCGTGTGGGTCGGCTTCCTTGAGGTGATAGATCGAACGGTGGATGAAGTACTCCCGCATCTGTTCCCAGGTGCCCTGTTCCTTCAGGAACCACGACGGGCCGCTGCCGTGGGCGGGTTCGGTCAGTAGGGAGCCGATCGCATCACGGGCACTGCCGGCCAGATCGATGTCGGCGACGAGAGCACTGGTGAAGTGGCGCTCGAGTTCGGCCCGGAGTCGCAGCAGGTCCGGATTCCATTCCCAGTCGTCGTCGACATCTGTGAATCCGCGGTAGTGCAGCTCGTAGCAGACGTACAGGGCCAACTGCAGGTCCTGGCCGTAGGGGTCGGCCTCGCGGAGGTCGACCGACAAGCCGCTGCCCGTCGATGACGAGGCCGGACCGGACAGGGCAGAGAAGATCGTCGACGACAACGGACCGCTTGCTCGGGGCAGGGTCCGCGCGATGGAAGCCACAGATGTAGTCACTCGGTACTCCTACCCGCCGATGGGACGTCGGAAACCTGATCGGCACAGGTGAGACCATTGTCTCCCGCTTCTCAGCGCCACGCGAACACCGGCTGCTCGAGCTGGTCGACGCGGGTGTCGCGGCCGCCGAGGACGACCTCGGCGAACTGGTACATCACCGCGCCGGTCGGGGCGTGGATCAGCGAGCCGACCAGTGGCATCTGGACCACCGGGCGCTGCGATTCCGGGATGCTGATGAACCGCGGCTTCACCTGCAGGTCGTTCATCGGGATGAAGAACAGGTGGGCGACCTCACCGGGGTTCGGCGTGGTTTCCCGATCGGGTCCGGCCCAGCAGACGATGGGGGTGATGACGTATCCGGACCTGGTCACATAGTCGTCGAGCCGGCCGAGCACATCCGCGCGATCAACTTCCACACCCAGTTCTTCGTGCAGTTCGCGGAGCGCGGCGGTGGCGTAGTCCTCCCCGGGGTCGATCCGGCCTCCGGGCAGGGCGAACTGGCCCGGATGTTCCCGCATCTTCGACGGACGCTTGGTGAGCCAGATGCCGTACTCGCCGTCGCGACTGGTCACCGCGAGCACCACGGCGGCTGCCCGGGATCCGTCGAGTTCGGCAGAGGTGTGGTCGAAGTTCTCCAACGCGGCGACGATGTGGGCGCGGACCGCACCGGGATCGTCGGTCTCCCAGAATCTCGGACCCGGCGCCTGGGCTGTTTCACCATCCATGTTCCCTACTGTGCCGCATCGGCGAGGGGCCGGGGGAGGGCGAGGTGGGAAAGCCCGCGATGTCGTTGACGTGAGGCCGGATCGGAGTAGTTTGGCGGCATGGCTGATGCTGCTGTGTCGACAATTGATGTGGGTCCCCGCAAGGTCGCTCGCCAGGTTGTGGTGAATGCGCCTGCGGCCGAGGTTTTTGCGCTCGTCGCCGATCCGCACCGGCATCCCGAACTCGACGGGTCGGGCACGGTGCGCGACACTGCCGTCAAAGGGCCGGACAAGCTCAGTGAGGGCGCACGATTCAGCGTTGGGATGAAGCAGTACGGAGTCCCGTACAAGATCACGTCGCGAGTGACCGCGTTCGAGAACGACAGACTGGTCGAATGGCAGCATCCGCTCGGTCACCGCTGGCGTTGGGAATTGCAGCAGACGTCGCCGACCACCACCAAGGTCACCGAGACCTTCGACTACTCGACCGCCAAGTCGCCGAAGATGCTCGAGATCATGGGCTTCGACAAGAAGAACGGCGACGGGATCAGCGCGACGCTGCGGGCTTTGGCTGCGCGGTTCGCCTGAGTCGAACCGCCCGGGCGAGCGTTACGCGGACTCGTCGGACGCCGCGGCTTCCTCGTATCTTTTGTGGAGCCGGGCCCGGATGTCGTCGGGTGTATAGGAGTTCCGCTGGCGGACATCCCGTCCGACCAGCACCCCACCGGCGGCCACTCCGACAACGCCTGCGAGCCCGAGCCATTTCCACGCACTGTGCACCCGTCGAACAATAGCCGTCGAGTGATCGTCGCGCCGGTGATCGCTGCGGCGTTTAGTCTTTCGGGTGTGCATCCGAACAGGACCGAGGCGATTTCCCTCGACAAGGCGCTCGAGTCCACCCGTACCGGGGACGTATGGCTGTTCCGTGGGAAGTCCGGGCCCGACCGTGCGATTCAGGCGCTGACCAACAGTCCGGTGAACCATGTGGCGATGGCTGTTGTGCTCGACGACCTGCCGCCGTTGATGTGGCATGCCGAGCTCGGCAACAAGCTGACGGATATGTGGACGGGGACAAATCATCGCGGTGTCCAGCTCAACGACGCTCGGGAGGCGGCGTTGCAGTGGATGGACAAATACGGTCAGCGCTGCTGGATCCGTCAGATCACGCCGTATGCAGGTCGGGAACAGGAAGACCTGCTGCTGAAGGTGATCGCGCGCATGGACGGGACCGCATTTCCGACCACCGCCAGGTTGGCCGGACGGTGGTTCAAGGGTCGGGTTCCCACGGCCGCCGACCTCACCAGGGGTGTACCGGTCCTCGACAAAAAGGTGCGTAACCGGATCGACAAACGCAGGGAATCCGACGACAAGACCGGGCTCGAGACTGCCTATTGTGCAGAGGTCGTCGCGATGACCTATGAGGCGATGGGACTGCTCGAGACCCATAAACGCTCGAACTGGTTTGACCCGGGCCGGTTCTGGAGCGGCGACACGTTGCCGATGGCCCCGGGATATGCGCTCGGCGCAGAGATCGCCGTCGAAAGGTAGATGGTCGGCAGATAATGCCGTTGAGCGTGCTTCGTCGGACTCGAATGCTCCCCTGAAGGGCTCACCCGGTGGTGGACGAAGCACGCTCGGTGGCGTCAATCTGGCTGATTCGCAACCAGGACTGTCGTCTGTGGGTCGGGGGCGAGGACGACGAGAATCAAGCGTGCGCAATCCACCCCGTCTGCGTCGGCATCGAACTTCCGCTCCCGCAGGGTTTTCATTCTGACACAGAAGATCAAATATAGCGGCATTTTCCACATAAACGACAAACGAAATTCTCGAGTCGACGAGATGAAATCGCCGACCTGTCGAAGGACTCAGGACCGTGAGCCGCCCGACCATTCCAGTAGGCGCGGCAAAGTCCACGTGGTGACGATGCGGTCCGGTTCGATTCCCAGGCGTTCCGCGCGCTCGCAGCCCAGCGACTTGAAGTCGAGCTGGCCCGGCGCGTGGGCGTCGGAATCGATGGCGAACAGGCAGCCGAGATCCATGGCGATCCGGATGAGTTCGTCAGGAGGGTCGACACGTTCGGGCCGTGAGTTGATCTCGACCGCGGTTCCCGACTCGGCACAGGCCTCGAATACCTTGTGGGCGTCGAACTTTGACTGTGCCCGTTTACCGCGGCCGCCGGTCACCAGGCGACCGGTGCAATGCCCGAGCACGTTCACGTACGGATTGCGGGCGGCGGCCACCATCCGCCGGGTCATCGGTCCGGCATCCATTGCCAGTTTGGAGTGCACCGAGGCCGTGACGATGTCGAGCTGGCTCAGCATGGCTTCGGTCTGGTCCAGCGAGCCGTCGTCGAGGATGTCGACCTCGATGCCGCGCAGCAGCCGGAACCGGTCACCCAGGGCGTTGTTCATCTTGTCCACGACACCGATCTGTTCGGTCAGTCGCTCGGCGGACAGTCCGTTGGCCACGGTGAGCCGAGGGGAGTGGTCGGTCAGGGCCAGCCAGCTGTGATCGAGTTCCATCGCGGCCAGGACCACCTCGTCGATGGGCGATCCGCCGTCACTCCAATCGGAGTGGCAGTGCAGATCGCCGCGGGCGGCCGCGTAGAGATCGCCGCCGCCGGATGCCAGTGGTGCGTCGGCCTTTTGCTGCAAGGTGTTCAGATAGTCGGGTAGTTTGCCGTCCACTGCCTGGGTGATCACCGCAGCAGTCGATTTCCCGATGCCGGGCAGGTCCGTCAATACGCCGCTCGTGGCCCGCTGGTGCAACTCGTCCGGGGGCGTTTTCTGGACAACCTTGAGCGCCTTGCGAAATGCCTCGACCCGGTAGGTGCCCTCGCGGGCCCGTTCGAGCAGGAACGCGATGCGGCGCAATGCCTCTGCGGCACCGACCGGTGCACTCAGTGGCTCGACAGATCTCACTGGGAGAGTTTATCGCCGACTTTCGCGCTCTGGTCGGGCGTCGGCTCGTCTTCGTCCCGGTGCATCCCGTCGACTCGTGGAATCCACTCGAGCCAGCTGGGGAACCACCAGTTGGCCTTGCCCAGGATCTCCATCGTCGCGGGCACCAGCAGCAGTCGGACGATACTGGCGTCGATGAGCACTGCGACGGCCAGACCCACGCCCAAGATCTTCAGGCTGCGGTCGGGCAGGAATGCCAGCGAACTGAACACGCAGATCATGATCAATGCCGCGCAGGTGATCACCCGGGCCGTGCTCGCGAGTCCTTCGGCGACCGACGTGGTGGCGTTGCCGGTGCGTTCGTAGCGTTCCTTGATTCGTGAGACCAGGAAGACCTCGTAGTCCATGGCGAGTCCGATCGCGGTGACGAACAGCAGCATCGGAACCCAGCTGTCGATCGGACCGGCGCGTCCGACGCCGAATATCTCTGCGCCCCAACCCCATTGGAAGATGGCGACGATCACGCCGTAGGCTGCGCCGAGGGACAGGACGTTGACGATCACCGCTTTGATCGGGATGACGATCGACCGGAACGCCAGTACCAGCAGGATGAATGCCGCCGCCAGCACGGCCGCGATGGTCCAGGGGAGCAGGTCCAGGGTGACCTCGGCGTAGTCGATGGATCCCGCGCTCTGTCCGGTGATCTGGACGTTGACGTCGGAATCGGATCCGAGGGTGTTGGGGATTATCTCGTCACGCAGGCGGTCCACCAGCTCTGTGGTGGCCTCGTCCTGTGGGCCGGTGGCCGGGTTCAGCGAGATGATCGAGATGTCTTTTCCGTCGGCTTGACCAACCGGAAATGCCTGGTCCACTCCGTTTTCCGCAACCCCCGGATCGGCGGCGATCGCGGTGCGCAGGGCTTCGAGTTCGGACTGCGGGTTCGTGCCGGCCGGGTAGTCGGCGACCACGATCAGCGGTCCGTTGGCACCCACCCCGAAGCCTTCCGTGACGTAGTCGTAGGCGACGCGGGTGGTGGCGCTGGTGGGCCGGTTGCCGGCGTCGGAGAATCCGAGCCGTAGTTGGAACGCCGGGATCGACAGGACGATCAGGATGAGCAACGCGACCGAGACGCCGACCCACGGGGTCGCCTGGATGCGGGCGCTCCACCGCTTCGCCCACACGCCTTCGAGCGCCTTGTCGGGGTCTTTGCCCTTCCGTTTGCGGAGCCAGTGCAACGAAAGCCGATTGATGCGCATGCCGATGACGGCGAGCAGTGCGGGTAGTAGCGACACCGAGGCGATCAGGGTACCGAGCACGCCGGCGATGGCGGCGAAGGTCAGAGCCGGTCCGATGTCACCACCGGAGATGAGGATGCCGCACATCGCGATGATCACGGTGCCGCCTGCGAACAGCACCGACCGGCCGGCACGCAGCATGGCGATCGTCACGGCGGCGTTGACATCCAGTCCGTCGTGGAGGCCGGATCGGAAGCGGGTGACGATGAGCAGCGCGTAGTCGATACCGACGCCGATACCGATGATCAGTGTCAGCGAGATGGCGAAGTTCGGGACATCCATGAAGTTCTGTGCCAGGACCAGGACGGATGCGCCGACGCCGACGCCGAACAGTGCCGACAGGATCGGAAGTCCTGCTGCGACAACAGATCCGAACGCGATCAACAAGATGATGAGAGCAAGGAAGACGCCCACTGCTTCTGCGGTGCCGCTCGGTGGGACGTCGTCGAAGCGTGGATCGCTGAATTCGACGTCGACACCGGCTATTTGGTTGTCGTCCGCGATCGCCTTGATGTCGTCGATCCGGTCCTGGACCTCCGAGTCGGTTCCGGTGCCCACATCAAGTGGGGCCACTGCGATCCGGTCGTCAGCCGAGATCTGTGACTGCGGGCTATAGGGGTCGGTGACACTGACCTCGGGGGAACTGGCGGTGATCTCGTCCACCAATGCGGAGACCGCGGCCTCGACCTCCGGGTTTCGCACCCCGCCGTCGGCGTCGGGTGCGGCGATGACTATCTGTGTCGCGTTTGCCTGTTTCTCCTGGCCGGCTTGCTCCAGAAGCTCAGAGGCCCGGCCGGATTCGGTGCGGTCGTCCGAGGTGAAGGATGTGATGGTGGGTCCGGCCCACATCGCTGCGGCGAAAAGCGCGCCGATCAGGACCACCACCCAACTCCCGATGATCAGCCAGCGGTGGCGAATGATGTAGGCGGTATAACGGTCCATGGCGGCCTCCGGGGCTGCGGCAGATGGGACGGTTCACATCGACGTTCTCCATCCTGAACCCAATTGGAGCGTCGATCCATAAGGGAAGACCCTGAAGTTTCAAAAAATTCATCGCTCGCCCCGCGACAGAACCCCGGGCTTCTCCGTATGTGCGCTTTTACCGCTGTGGAGGTCTGTCCTCAGTTGTCGCCGGGGATCGCGACGTGAAATCCGCCGGGCAGTGGCGCGATGTGCAGACGGGTCAATTTCGATCGGCTGATCCGCCAGCCGTCATCGGTGCGGGTGTATTCCTCGTGATAGTGACCGGACCCGGTGAGGCCTTTTTCGGGGCTGCCGCCGGCGTGGAGTTCGTCGGCCATCGCCCAGATCGCGTGTGCGGTGGTCGGGGAGTCGATGGTGATCTCCGGGGTGTGGCCGTGGTGCACGGTGGTGATGCCCTCGAGTGAGGTACGGACCCGGTCTGCGATGGTCTGGGCACCGGTGATCGTCCAGGCGCCCGAATCGAGGATTGCATCGGGGGTGAACACCGCGGCGAAACCGTCCCAGTCCTTGGTGTCGAGCATGCGGAAGTAGCGAGCCTTGAGCTGCCGGATCTGCTCGATGGCAAGGAGTGTGAGCATGGCGTCCTGATTCGGCGACGCATCGGTATCCGGAAGTGACATGGGGTCGACGCTATCGAATACGTGGTCGGCGCGTGGCCGATCGGGAAACTCGTGATGTGGGCGCCGCCAAGGGGATTCGAACCCCTGACCCTTATCCGCGGATGGCGCGCAGTACCAGCCGGACAGCGTGGGTGACCACTGCGTCCAGATCGTCGCCGAGGTTCCCGGCGAGCCAATCCTGCGCGAGTTCGGCCATGGCGCCGGTGTACATCGAGGCGCCGACCCGGGCGGCAACCGGATTCGAATCGGGATGTGATTGCCCGCTTTCGGTGAGAACGACGTCGCGCAGCATGTCCTGGGTGAGCGCCCGCCGCGAGATGAGCACCGGATTGGCCCGTGCATCGGTGAACAGGACCCGGCCCCGGCGTGGATCGGCGGAACTGAATCCCAGCACTGCGCGGATTCCGGCGGCGGTGCGCTCGCGGACCGAACCGCCGGCACCGTCGATCGCCTGCTCGACGGCTTCGCCGAGACCCGCGGCCACGTCGTCGTAGACGGCGCCGAGGAGGTCATCGGTATCGGTGAAGCTCTCGTAGAAATAGCGCGTGTTCAGACCGCATTCGCGGCAGACGGAACGTACCGAGAGAGCGGCTTCGCCGCCCGCGCCGAACAGGGCGAACCCGGCTTCGACGAGCAGCGCTCGGCGCTCGGTGCGGCGATCACTCAGCGGCACACCGGCCCAGCGCGTGGGGGTCGACATGATCCGCAGCATACGTCCGGCGAGCGGACTTCTACGAACTTCTGGTCACAGTCGTCGCCAAACACTATTCTGGTCACAGACGTATCCACACATTGAAGGGATGCTCGATGTTGCCACCGCTACCGCACCAAATGGCTGGTCAGTGGATCAATCAGCGTTTCGACCGGGATGTACGCAGTCACTACTTCCGCGGGATGGAGTTCGCCGGCCCGGAAGGCGATCCGGGCTGGTTCGGGCCCGACAGCGCGGTGTGGCACGTCCACTCGCATACCCCGGCCCTGATCTTCGGGTTGCAATGCGCGTCCTATCTCGAGCGCCTCGACCCGAGCATCTTCTGGATGGGTATGCACCATTCGCGGCTGGTCGGAAAAGACGACTCGGGCCGGCCCAACGGTCAGCTCGACCCCGCCGGTCTCGCGGTGCGATTGGGTCATTCGGTGGCGTTCTTCATCGGGACCGCATATGGATCGACCGAAACCGCGGAGCGGCTGGCGCGGACCGTGCGGTCGATGCACCACACCATCAAGGGAACCCGGCCCGACGGCTTGCACTACGACGCCGACGATCCGAAGTGGTTGCGCTGGAACTACGCAACGGTGGCCTGGGGTATCGCGACCGCGCACGAGATCTATCACCCGCGGCCGCTGCGCGGCAAAGCACTTGACCGGTACTACGGCGAGTTCGTACGGGTCGGTCACGCCCTCGGCGGTGAGGATCTGCCGACCACCAAAGCCGAGACGTTGGACTGCCTGCAGACATATGTGCCGAAGCTCGGTCTGACCCACGGCAACGCGATGGCCACCGGCATCAACCTGACCGACCCGTTGCAGGGCGCTGTCGATTGGGCGGTCCGTGACACCATGCCGAGCTGGGCGGCTCAATTGGTCATGTACAAGCCGCCGAACTTTCTCGAGCGCACGGCTCGTCGATCAGCGGTGTGGACGTCCCTCAACGGCCTGTATGTGGCGATGGGATCGACTCCGGAGTTCGAGGAAGCGAAGGCTCGCGTCGCCGGGGGAACAACGGTTCCGCACACCGAGCCGACCTACGTCCTCGGTACCGATCCGGCGCTGGACCGCACGACCGTGGAGGCAGAACTCGTCTGAGCGGTCGGCGTTAGCGTCAGTCGACGTCCTGGATTCCGACGGTCGGCAGGAAGTAGCAGGTCCCGCTCGAATGGTTGACCGACCCGACGACAAGCGACAACACCATGCCCCGTCCGGTGTTGACCACAGCTGCCCTTGATCCTGCCTGTGGGAATCGGTTCAGGACGTTTTCCACAGCTGCCAGCGCGGCTCTGGCCGCGACCTGTTGGGGTGCGGGGAGCTTGGCGACCTGTTTCCTGATCGGCGTCAGTATCGCGTCGGACAGGCTGCCCATCGGAACAAACCCTCCCTGCAATGTATTGACGTTGAACCAACCCACATTCATACCGGATTTGTTCGCGCTGTCCTTGACGATGCCGGACGGGAAGAATCCGTAGAGGACCTCACCACTCTTGACGGCATTGAAATCAAAAGGCCGCATCGGGTCGGCGGCATTCTGCAGAGCGAGATATCCGAGGCCCGGGGTGTGCGGTCCCGACATCGCCCCGGCGACTGCGGGTACGACCCCGAGCGGGGTGCCCGGTACCTGTGAGCAGTTCACGGCGGCCGTCGGCCACAAGAAGGGGACAAAACCGAGCCTGCTGAGCTGCCTGTTGGCCGATTCGAGCTGGGTCATCAGGTCATTGGACAGGGCAGCGGGGGTCGCCGCGATGGCCGCCCGTGGGTCCGGGCGCGGCGCCGGGTCGGCCTGTGCCGCCGGCGTCACCGCGAGCGAAATCGCCATTGCGCCTGCGGCGCCGACAGTCATCAACCGCTTCAAACCCGTACGCATCAAGGACACCCCGATCTGTTTTGTAATTTGTGGGCCCAAAAGAGGAGACCATAAAACTATTTCAAGGACGTGAATTACTGCGAAATGACGAAACTGCATTCAACCAAATTCCGTGCAGGTCCACTGATCAGGTACCGATGCCACGCTGCTGTGCGCGGCGGGCGGACCCCGTGTGGAGCGCCCAGACCCGCCGAGCCCGATGCCCCGTTTTCGTCTGCGGCGGGTCCGTCTGTAAACTCCGTATCGCACTGAAACCGAAGGTTCCAGAGCATGCCCCTTTAGCTCAGTTGGTAGAGCTACGGACTTTTAATCCGCAGGTCCTCGGTTCGAGCCCGAGAGGGGGCACCGACAAAAACCCCCGGTTCGCTGGGGGTTTTTTCTATGTGGGCTCACTGCGGAGATCGCGGAGCACGCCAAGTTGCACTTCTGAGTTGCACACCGTGTTTCATTTGCCGGCTGGGCGGCTGCCGTCGGCCGACCCCCTGTGGTGTCCGGGCGTTGATCCGTCGAAACTGGCGAATCGGCCAAAAAACAGCACCTGGCCTGCTGATTTGGGAATTGATGTGTCCGTGTCATATTCTGATTCAGCTCCCAAACGGAGAACACCGGCCCCCTTCGTCTAGCGGCCTAGGACGCCGCCCTTTCAAGGCGGTAGCGCGGGTTCGAATCCCGTAGGGGGTACGCATTGCCACTGACAATGGCAGAGCACAGCAAGGCCCTGTGGCGCAGTTGGTTAGCGCGCCGCCCTGTCACGGCGGAGGTCGCGGGTTCGAGTCCCGTCAGGGTCGCAAGAAATTGCGACTAGGTATCCAGGTTCGCCTGGATATCGTTCGGCCAGGTAGCTCAGTTGGTACGAGCGTCCGCCTGAAAAGCGGAAGGTCGTCGGTTCGATCCCGACTCTGGCCACAGTGTGTAGGCCAGTCGGTTTCTGGCAATCAATCCGGTCCTCATCGAGGACCGGATTTTTGCGTTTCGCCGCCAGTAGCCAGGGGTGCTGTGCGCCGCGGAAAAGGTTAGCCCCTGCGGATGGTGGCTACACCTCAGAGATGCGCTCACCGATCGAGGACTACCTGGAACGCGTCTTGACCGAATGCCGGGATGATGACGCCGGCGAGGTGATGACCGGCAACCGGCAGCTCGAGGAAGCCGATCCCGACTTGTTCGGCATTGCGTTGGCGACCGTGGACGGCACTGTCTACGCGGCGGGCGATGCACACCACGAGTTCTCGATCCAGTCGATTTCCAAGGCGTTCGCGTATGCCCTTGCCCTTCGCGACGGTGGAATCGACCGGGTGCGGAAGCGCGTCGACGCTGAGCCATCGGGGGAGAAGTTCAACGAGATCTCGCTCGAGGAAGACACCGGACGGCCGCGCAATGCCTTCATCAACGCCGGCGCGCTGGCCGTCCACGACCTCATCGAGGGGGACGATGCGCAACACCGTTGCCGCCGCATCGTCGAGGAGATGAGCCGTCTGGCAGGCCGCGAACTCAAAGTGGACCAACAGGTGTACGAGGCCGAGCTCGCAGCCGACGACCACAACAAGGCGCTTGCCTATCTCCTTCGATCGACCGGTCAACTCGACAACGCACCAGACGAAGTGGTCGACGGCTACGCGATGCAGTGCGCAATCCGGGTCGACGCCAAAGACCTTGC
Source organism: Williamsia sp. z71 (assembly GCF_059553375.1). Taxonomy (NCBI): domain Bacteria; kingdom Bacillati; phylum Actinomycetota; class Actinomycetes; order Mycobacteriales; family Nocardiaceae; genus Williamsia; species Williamsia sp. z71. The sequence goes on along the minus strand of NZ_JCANWX010000004.1, from coordinate 270,798 downwards.
GACCATGGGTGCGGTGATGGCGAACGGTGGGTGGTCGACCTCGTCGAACGAGCAGCTGCTGGAGGGCCCGATCAATCGTCATTTGCTCTCGGTGATGGCGACCTGCGGGATGTACAACGGCAGCGGCAGTTGGATGTCGACGGTGGGCATACCGGCGAAGAGTGGTGTGGCAGGCGCCATCATGGGGGTGCTGCCGGGACAGGTGGGACTTGCGGTGTTCTCGCCCCGGCTCGATCAGCAAGGAAACAGTGTGCGGGGAGTTGCGGTTTTCGAACGCCTGTCCCGAGACATGGAACTACACATGATGCACGTCGCTCCCACGGGACGATCGGCGCTGCGGTCGGTCGAAGAACGAGACGGGGCGACCGTGATCGCCTTACAGGGTGACATCCGGTTCGCCGGCGCGGAGATCTTCGCAAGCCGTGCCTGCGAGGGTTTCTCCGGCAACGAGGTCGTCATCGATCTTTCTCAGGTGCGCGTCATCGACAATGCCGCGCGACGACTGATCGGCGAGGTGCGGCACCGGCTGGCCGATGACTACACGACGACGGTGAAGGATCCGGAGGGACTGCTCGAGCACAGCGAGGAAGGGTAAGGACCTGCGGCGCTAACCGGTTTTGGAAGCGGCGAGCGATTCACTGATCTGTCGGGCCCACTTCGCGACCTCTTCGGGCGAGCGATTGTCACCATCGGCGGCATGAACCACCGACGCCACGATCCGCTCGGTGCGGCCGAGGGCGGACCGGTCGAGTTTGCCGCCGAAGGTGTGGTGGTCTTCGGCCCATTCCACGCGCTCCCACGGTGACTCGGGGATGGTTGTGTCCTCGGTGGCCACCGGCCCACTGGAGAACAACCAGACCGGGATTGCCTGCAGGGTCTCGGCTTCGCGATCGACGAGTTTGCGTGCGCTCTTGAGCCAGCGACCCATGTAGACAGCGCTGCCGAGTACGAGGGCGTCGTACAGGGCGAGGTCATCGACATCGTCGACGTCGCGCACATCGACGTTGACCTCGACGCCGTGTTCTTTCAGGCGGGCGGTGATCTCGGCGCCGATTTGATCACCGATTTCCCTTGTCGATCCATGCCGACTTGCAGTTGCAACCAAAACCTCGAGCACGGTGGTTCTCCGATCTGCACCCTGTCGGGGATGGCTCTGGGCAGTGCGGCGGAATCAGCTGCTCACCAGGGCGAATCGTGGGCAGTCACCGAAGATCTTGCCAGTGTTCGGTCCGGTTCGCACGGCGCGGAGGTTGTCGGTGGCACCGTCGCGTCGGCCGAACCATTCAGTCGCGAGGGATCAGGCGGATGATGGGGAGTTCGCGATCGGTCTTTTCTTGGTAACCCGCGAATTGTGGTGCACTGGTGGTGATGTCGTTCCACGCCTGCTCCCGCTCGGCGCCGTGGAGTTGGTTTGCCTTGACGTCGATACTGCGGTCGTCGAGCTCGATGCGGATCTTGTCCGGGTGGGCCTTGATGTTGTAGTACCAGCCCGGGTTCCCGGTGGCACCTGCTGCCGACGCCACGATCAGCCAGCTGCCGTCGGGGCCGGAAAACCAGTTGACCGGGTTCGAGCGTTCCTGTCCGGTCTTGGCGCCGATGGTGTGCAGGACGAGGGCCTTCACGCCGCGGAAGCTGCCATCGCGGCGAATCCGTTTGGCCGCGATCTTGTTGAACAGTCGGAACAAGGGGCCCGCCGGTCTTTTGTCGCCGCGAGTGCCGGCGCGTGTTTCAAAGCTCATGGTTCGTTCCTTCGCGTTGATTGACGAAACGTCATGGGTGTTGCATGCCATTGATTGTCGCGCTCCCGGCGGCGCGATGGACGGGGTTCGGCCGCCGAGATCGGGATCTGCCCTATGCTGATTCGGCTCCACAACGGAGACTGTCGGAGGGATGAACACAGCAGATGGCGTATCTCCGGATCAACGGGATGGATCTGTACTCGGAGGTCGAGGGCCGCGGCAGCCCGGTGCTGTTGCTTCACGGTGGTTACTGCTCTCTCGAGTCCCTGCGGGCGCAGTCCGATGCCCTGGTCACGGACCATCAGGTATTCGCGTACGAGCGCCCCGGCCACGGTCGATCGGCGGACATCGACGAGGAGTACAGCTATGCGCGCGGCGTCGCCGACACACTGGAGTACCTGGACGCGCATGGTCTCGACGCAGTGGACGTGATCGGTTACAGCGACGGTGCGATCATCGGACTGTTGCTCGCCCTCGATCATCCGGAGCGGATCCGGTCGCTGGTCGCCATCAGCGCGAACCTCGACCCGTCCGCGTTCACGCATTCGGCCGAGGCCGCGGGCGCTGTCGTCCTCGATTCGCCGGCGCAGTCCGCGGGTGAGAGTGCCGGCGAGCCCGATGTCGAGCGGATGCACTATGAGCGGCTCTCTCCGGACGGGCCGGCACATGCAGACGCGGTGCTGGCCAAGCTGTTTCGCCTCTGGGCGGCGGAGCCCGAGATCGCACCGACCGATCTGGCGAGAATCACCGCACGCACGTTGGTGATGTCGGGCGACCGTGACACCATCCGCCCGGACCACAGTTTGCTGATTGCTTCATCGATCCCCGGCGCGCAGCTGTGCATTGTGCCCGGAGCGACCCACAATCTGATTGCGGAACGTCCCGAGCTGATCAGTCTTCTCATCAAAGAGTTTCTGCAGCAGGAAAATTGATGATCGTCGGCGGGTTCGCCTGCTAGTCGCGTGAGCGGCTGAGCAGCCAGACGAAGTAGGGTGCGCCGACCAAGGCGATCATGAGTCCGGCCGGCACCTGCGCGGGCGCAATGAGAGTCCGGCCGAGGATGTCGGCGACACAGACGAGCAGTCCGCCGAGCAGCATCGAGACCGGGATGACACGTCCGTGACGGGAGCCGACGATGCCGCGAGCGAGGTGCGGCGCGACGAGACCGACGAATCCGACGACGCCGACTGCGATGACGCTGAGGGCGGCCAGTAGTGCCGCGATCGCGAGCAGGATCAGTCGGGTGCGTTCGAGCCGGATACCGACAATGCGCGGGGTGTCCTCGTCGATGGCGATGATGTCGAGTTGGCGCCGCATCCCGTACAGCATCGGTACCGCGACAACAAGCGCTACGGCGATCGGGATGACGTCGGGGAGCGTGCGCCCGTAGGTCGTGCCTGACAGCCAGGTGAAGATGCGGGGCGTGTCCCACGGGTTGGCCCGTAGGAGAAGGAAAGTCGTCACCGCACTGATGCCGTAGCTGCAACCGATCCCGATCAGCACGAACCGGTCGGGCAGGAGTCCACCGCGCCAGGCCAGCAGTGCAATCAGTGCGAACGTGGCCATACCCACGACAACAGCCATGACGATGATCGCCTGACGTCCGCCGCCTCCGTCGGACGTCACCACGCTGACCGCACCCAGGCCGGCCCCGGCCGTGATACCCAGGATCCCAGGTTCGGCCAGCGGATTGCGTACGGTGCCTTGCACAATGCATCCCGCCAGGGCGAGTGCTGCTCCGGCGAGCACGGCCGCAGCCACGCGTGGGAATCGTTCGTCGAGAGCTCGGCTGACGAGATCGGGTGCGGTGCCCTGGCTCCAGAGTATGAGGTCGCCGGTCCGCAGCCACAGGCTCCCCGCGAGCAGGTCGATGATGATGGCCGCGACCAGCAACACCGCCGCGACGATCAGCGTGAGGACGAATCGGCGACGCGAACGGATGCCGATCCGTTGCGCGGGCGGCTGCCGGGTAGATCCTGAATCACGAAGTCGCAGTGCGAGGATCACGATCATCACCGATCCCAGCAGGGCGGTGGGAATGCCGGTGGGAATCGAGGTGGCGGCCTGGGCTCCCATTGCCGCCCGCAACAAGACGTCGGCGAGCAGAATGAGCAACGCACCGAGCAACCCCGAGGCGGGTACGAGGAAGACGTGCCTGCGGAGTGTCGGGACCCGTCCGGCGATCAGACGGGCCAGCACGGGGGCGGCGAGTCCGAGGAAGGCGATCGGTCCGGCCAGGGTCACCGAGATGGCAGTCAGCAGGACGGCACAGATCACGGCGATCACGCGGGTGGACTGGATCGGTACGCCCACCGCTGAGGCGGCGTCGTCGCCGAGCCCGAGTACATCGAGACGGCGCGAGAGCAGTAGCGCCGCCCCGAACACCGCGACGATGATCGGTGCGGCGCGGACGAACGCGTCGATGTTCAGCTGGGCAAGTGAGCCACTGCCCCAGGCGAACAGGCCGGTGGTGTTCTCCTTGAACAGGATCAGGAACATCGCGGTCAACGCGTCGAGTGCCATCGCAATTGCGGCCCCGGCGAGGATGAGCCGGGTGGTACCGGTCCCTGCCGCCCGCCCGGAAAGTCCCAGAACCACAGCCGCTGCGGTGATGCCTCCGAGGAATGCAACGCCACCCGATGCCCACAGCGGCACCGAGAGGCCGAGCGCGGCGACCAGGGTGAGTGCGAAATACGAGCCGGCGGTGACGGCCAATGTGTCGGGAGAGGCCAGGGCGTTGCGGGTGATCGACTGCAGCAGTGCTCCCGCCACGCCGAGGGCGAAACCCACTGCCACACCTGCGAATAGGCGCGGCAGGCGGGATCCGGTCAGCACGTCCCGGACCGGCACGCCGCCGACATTGTCTTCCGCTCCGCCGAGAAGCCGCAGCAGGTCCCACATCCCGACACCGGATGTTCCCTGGGTGAGGTGCCACATCCCGATCAGGACAACCGCGACGAGAAGTGCGGCCAGCACGGCCACTCCGCCCACGCCGCGGCGAACGCCGACACCGGGCAGCGTCTGCTGCCCGGTGTCGGCGTCACGTGTGGCGATCAAGCGGTGGTGAGGATGTCGACGTAGGCGTCCACTGCCTGCTGGCAGGAGAGCGGGCCGCCGGCGCCCCAAACCCCCGGCGGGAACGGGTAGGCACGTCCCTGCTGCACGGCGGGCAACGAGGTCCAGATCGGGCTCTTCACAAGCTCGTTGACGTAGCTGTCGGCTTCGTCGTCGGTCGAGTAGAAGAGGTTGGCGTTACCGACGGCGGTGAGGCCTTCGATGTCGGTCTGGGCAAGTCCGTATGCGGGATCGACTCCGCCGCTTCCGTACGCCTCGTTGATCTCGTGCGTCCAAGCGGAGGTCATACCGAGCTCTTCACCCAGCGCGGTGAACAGGGCGCCGTCACCGTAGGGACGGACGATCACGTTGCCGCCTTCGATCCATCCGTCGAAGAACAGGAAGTCCCGTGTCGGGAGATCGACGTTCTCGACCTTTGCCTTTGCTGCTGCGAGATGGTCGTCGAACTCCTGCAGCACCTGATCGGCCCGCTCGGTGCGGCCGGTCGCCTCACCGATCATCGAGAACACGTTTTTCATGTTCCCGATGGGGTCGGAGCCGTCGGCGCCCAGTGTGGCGAGCACGGGCACGCCGCGCTCTTCGAGCTGGGCGATGATCTCGTCGTCGGCGCTGAACGCCTCGATGATGATGAGGTCGGGATTCGTGGCGTACAGCGTGTCGAGGTCGGGCTCGCCGCGGGTGCCGACGTCGGTGACGCCTTCGGGGAGCTTCTCGGCACTGACGTACGTGCTGTAGCCCTCGGAGTCCGACACAGCGACAGGCGTGACGCACAACGTGAGGGCATCCTCGATCTGCTGCCATTCCAGCACCGCCACCCGCTTCGCCGGCTGGTCGAGTTCGACTGTGCGGCCGACGCCGTCGGTCAGCGAGACCGGATCCGTGGACGTCGTTGTCGTGTCCTCGTTGCAACTCTGCGAGGGCGGTGGTGCCACGGTGCTGCTGTCGGCCTTGTCTTCACTGGTGGTGCCACAGGCGGTGGCGGCCAGCACTGCGGCAAAAGCCACTGACGCTGCAGCGATTCGGTTCAAGCGGGTCACGAAAGGTCCTCTCGAGTGGGGATGGAACAGGTTTGGGTGGCATCGCCCGGGATGCGGGCGGGATGCCGTCCGACCGGGTCGATGCGCAGACGGTTCGTGCGGCGGTCGACCTCGACTTCGACCTCGATCTCGTAGACGTCGCCGATGTTGCGAGCGGTGAGAACCTCGCGGGGCGACCCCGAGGCGTGAACGCGGCCGGAGGACAACAGGATCAGAGTGTCTGCGACACGCGCCGCGTGGTCGAGGTCGTGGAGCACGATTCCGACGGCAGCGCCGTGTTCCTCGGCGAGATCGCGTACCAGATCGAGGGTCTCGATCTGGTACCGAAGGTCGAGGTGATTCGTGGGTTCGTCGAGGAGGATGACTTCGGTGTCCTGGGCGACGCAGGCGGCCAGCCAAACACGTTGCACCTCACCGCCGGACAGTTCCCCGACGGAACGGGCGGCCATCTCATGCACTCCGGTGGCAACCATTGCGTGGTCGATGGCGCGGCGATCCTCGGCGGACAACCCCGCGAAGCCGCGGCGGTACGGGTGACGTCCGAACGCCACCACTTCGCGCACGGACAGGCCTTGCGGTGCGGGCCGCGATTGAGAGAACAGGGTGACTTCTCGGGCGAACTCGCGAGCACTGAGCAGTGACGCGGCCCGCTCGGGCCGGCCATCGGCTCCGCCGAGCCGCACGTGCCCCTCGTCGATCGGATGCAGACGAGCCAGGGAACGCAACAGGGTGGACTTGCCGCTCCCGTTGGGCCCCACGAGGGCGGTGATGCGGCCAGGTTGCAAGGCGATCGAGACGTCGTGGACCACAGCGGTCTTGCCGTACTTCAAGGTCAATGCGTCGCCAACCAGAGCTGGTGCGCTCGTCGTCGCGTCTGTGCGCGCAGCATCTGTGGAGGTCATGGAGTCAGCTCTGAGTCGAAGTGGCGGAGCACGTCACTTTCGGGGGCGTCGATCGACCACCAGCAGGTCCGCACGTGTTCAGCAGAAGGTTAGGTAACCCTTGCATAAGGACTATAGGGGCCGGATGACCTTGTCGGCAACAAGGACATTGGGACACCCGATACGGAATTCAGGACAATTGGCCAGGTCTCGGCGGTATCCCGACGAAGGTGCCCGGCGTCGCCCCCATCACCCGCCGGAAGGCGTCGATGAAGGTGCTGGGCTGTGCGTAGCCCAGCAATTCGGAGGTGGTTTGAACCTCGTAACCTTCAGTCAGCAGGGCGAGCGCCTGGTGAACTCGCAGCACCTGGCGCCACTGTGCGAACGGCAGCCCGGTGGTGCTGCGAAACGCTCGTGTGATCGTGCGTTCGCTGACGCCGAGGATGCGCGCCCATTCATCCAGCGCGCGGCCGTCCGCAGGGTTTTCGAGTAGCGCCTCGGCGATCGCGTTGATCCTCGAGTCGCCCGGGAGTTGCAGTGTGAGTTGATGTTTCGACGGCTCGAGTACATCGAAGACAACCGCCTCGGCCCTTGCTCGGGCGGCATCATCGAGATCGGTGCGTCCGAGATGGGTGAGCAGGGACTCCAGCACCGGGGTCATTTCGATGGTGGTTGGTCCTTCGAACGCAACGGATGTCTGATGGGGAGCGAAATACGCATCAGAGAATTGCGCATTCGCTGTCAGCCTTCCCGCGTGGACCGTCCCGGCCGGTAGCCACAGCGCGTATCCATCCGAGACGGTGAACACGCGCTTGCCGATGATCGCCGTCAGCGTTCCTTTACGCACCCACACCAGCTCGTGCGTCGGGTGCGAGTGCGCTTCGTACTCCAACGGCACACCGGCCGTTTCCGACTCGGCAAAGATCACGAATGACAGTGGCGTGCTGTCGGTGACCGTTGTGGCCCGGCGGACCACGGTGCCCTGCTCGCGACGCCACGATCCGCCGCCCGCGTGATCACGAGTCGGCGGGGCCATGGCGATGACGATACTGCAGCCCGGGGTGCCGGCGAGTTCGCTGAAGTTCGATCAGCCGTCGGGCGATCGGTACCTGTAGCTTCGGCCCGTGGGGTTTTCGCCGGTAGGGCTCATCATCAGTCTTGCGGTACTCGCTCCCAACCTTCTGCTGTTGTTCCTTCCGTCCGAGACCCCGATTCCATCGGCCACCGTGGCGCGGCCGCTGACATTGTTGGAACGCGGGGGACAGGCGTTGTGTCTGGTTGTCCCGGCAATCACCCAGTCGGGGACTGTCGTGCATTGGTGGGCTGCGCCGACTCTGGTTTGTCTCGTGCTCTACTACGCGCTCTGGGGGCGCTATCTCCTGGCCGGTCGCGCCGGTGCCGCGCTGTATCGGCCGTTGTGGCAGGTGCCGGTGCCCATGGCGATCTTGCCGGTCCTGGTGTTCCTCGGCACCGCGGCATGGCTCGGCAACGGTTGGATTGCGGCGGCGGCGGTCATCCTCGCAATCGGACATGTGCCGGCGGCGTTGAGTACCTCCGATGCCCTCCAACGTGGCCGATGACCGTGGAGTCTTCGCAGATCGAGGGCTCGATTTCTCGCATCCGGCTCCGTGTCATATGCTGATTCAGCTCCCAACGGAGAACACCGGCCCCCTTCGTCTAGCGGCCTAGGACGCCGCCCTTTCAAGGCGGTAGCGCGGGTTCGAATCCCGTAGGGGGTACGCATTGCCATCGTTCGCGATGGCAGAGCAAGCAAGGCCCTGTAGCGCAGTTGGTTAGCGCGCCGCCCTGTCACGGCGGAGGTCGCGGGTTCGAGTCCCGTCAGGGTCGCTTTAGATTTCCGGCTCGCCGGAGGGTCGCAAGCGATTGCGACTGACATCCAGGTTCGCCTGAGTGTCGTTCGGCCAGGTAGCTCAGTTGGTACGAGCGTCCGCCTGAAAAGCGGAAGGTCGTCGGTTCGATCCCGACTCTGGCCACCATTGTTCAACCAGTCCCGGATTTGCATTTGAATCGCAGATTCCACGTGGGCTGCCCGATGGTCTCGGGCCATCCCGACGGGCCACCGAATCAGTACCTGCTCAGTGCGAAGTGACCGTCACTGCGGCCACTGTCGAATTGCCAGGTCCAGGCTCTTCCGCCACTGTCTCCGGGGACCCAATCCAGCCGATACATGGGCCGCACGGGTTCGAGGGTGTAGTCCAGATTTGCGTAGTTCGCGCGCAGGGCGAGACGGGAGAGCGTTCCCGCCGTATCGAGGCGAGGCTGTAAGCGGTCGACGATGATCAATCCGCGGTCGGAGAACTCGTCGACGATCGTGCAATCGCAGAAGTAGGCCAAGGCGCCGATCTCTCCGGGCGAGCGGACGGGATCTTCTCCGACGATCGCGCCCACCTCGGTCGCCATCCGGGCGTAGTCCTCGGCGCCGGCCCAGTTTCCGAAGATCACCGGTTCGTGCCACGGCATTCCGCGTCCGGTATTCGACACCGTGGTGAGGAGCACCGCGGCGATGGCGAATGCAGCTGCGGTCAGTTGCGGTGCGTGCTCAAGGATGCCGGTGCGTCCGGTCCGGATCCGCGTGGCCAGCGTGCCCACCGCGAGTACGGCGAAGCAACCGAGGCTGAGCGTGGGAACGACGTAATACCAGTGATACGGCACGGTATCGAGCACCGAATAGGCGATGTAATAGAGGATTCCGGCGACGCCGAGCGCCCACAGCGGGGCCGGTATCGACCTCCGCACGCGCGGGATGAACATCCAGCTCACCGCCACGACCACACCGACCAGCGCCGGACCGAATGCGGCCAGCGTGGCGACCGGTCGGCTGTCGAAATACAGTTCGGGCCCGCTCAGGTAGTCGTATCCGCCGACATCGGAGGCCTGGCCTTCCTTGATCAGAAACGTGTCGGGTATCGCCGAACCGAGCACCACCCAGCTGAACAGGTACCAGGGGACCGCAACTGCGACAAATGCGGCACCGGTGCGCCACGACCAGATTGCGCGGGTGCCTCCGGCGACGACGGCCACACACACGATCAGATCCAGCCGGGTCAGAACCAACAGCCCGGCGACGACGCCGAAGCCGATCATGTTTCCGCGCAACGCCAGCGCGGTCAGGCTGAGCAGCCCGGCACCGATCAGCAACACCTCCAGTCCGATCGCCGACAGCACAAAGGGATTGAGAAGCGCCAGCAACAGCACGGCGGCGGCGTACCAGCCGCAGACGCCGACCGACCTGGTGATCGACCGCGCCGCGCACGCGATGACGATCGCGCAGATGGTGTTCGACGCCGCCAGCGCCAGTATCGGATCCGCCCCGCCGAACCAGGTGGTGGGCCAGGTCAATGCGCCGAGCACGAGAACGTTCAGCGGCGAGGTCGAGGTGTTGGCGGTGAGTTCCGGGACGACTCCCCAGTGCGCGTGCTCAGCAAGGTTGCGGCCGGCGGCAAGCGAGATGTAGGCGTCGTCGGTGAGGCTGTTGTGGGTGAACCACGAAACGAGAAGTCCGGCGGCTGCGCCTGACAATAAGAAAGGCCAATAGCGCTGTATGCTGGCCGCGACTGTCATCGCGCCTGATTGTATGGCAAGAATCTATGCTCACCATCTGCGCGCGAGGTTCCCTATCAAGGAGAACAGCAGAGCATGAGTGATGTCGCGGCGCCCGATGTGATCACCGACGTTCCGGCCGGGCAATTGCTGGTGCAGCGAGGTCTGTTCGGCTGTCCGGTCGACACGGTCAACCCGCGGATGTACTCGAGGTTGGTGCGCGGGAAGGCGGACTTGTCCCGCTCCACCGTGTCGTTGCGTGCCGGTGCCGAAGTGGACACCGATACGTACTTCGGCCGGTTCGCGGCGAGCTATTGGCAGCAGGCCACAGCGGCCCGGACCGTTCGGGTGACCCTGGCGTACACCACCACCGGCCGGTTGCGGGTGGACATCATCGCCGGTGACATATCCGGCCGCGGACGCACCGTGGCCACCGACACCGTGTTGGGCAGCGGAGAATTGCAGCTCGAGGCCTCGCTCAACGACTTCCTCGATGGCGGCGCATTGTGGTTGCGGTTCAGCGTCGCCGGCGGGGATGCCGACGTGAGCCGGGTGCGCTGGTCCGTGCCGCATTCCGGAACGCGGGCGCCCGTCGCGATCGGGATCTGCACCTTCAACCGGCCGGACGATTGTGTCCGGACCGTCAGCGCCCTGGCCGCTGATCTCGACGCGATCGCCCAGGTCAGTCTGGTGTTGGTGGTGGATCAGGGGTCGCTGGCGGTCGCCGACCATCCACAGTTCGCGGAGTTGTCCGAAACGCTCGGCGGGAGACTGGTCTATCTGCGTCAACCGAACCTCGGTGGCGCAGGCGGATTCACCCGCAGCCTCATGGAGGCCAACGCACGCCTGGAGGCGCCGGATGTGGTCCTGATGGACGACGACATCGTGTGCGAGCCCGAAACGGTGTTGCGGCTCAGCGCTTTTGCCGCCGCCACGGTCGAACCCACCCTGGTCGGTGCCCAGATGTTGTACCTGACCCGGCCCGATCGCCTCCATGTCGGCGCCGAGCACGCCGACCTGACCAGATTGCAGGCCGGTCGGTGGGCACCGAACGCACGACACGACTCATCGATGCTGAAAAAGCGGCAGAACCGACGGGTGGATGCCGGTTACAACGCGTGGTGGACCTGTCTGATCCCGTCGGCCGTGTTGGAGGGTACCGGCCTGCCACTGCCGGTGTTCTTCCAATGGGATGACATCGAGTTCGGAATCCGCGCCCGCGACAACGGTTTTGCCACGGTCACCCTGTCCAACGCCGGGGTCTGGCACGCCGAGTTCGACCGCAAGGACCGCGATGACTGGGCGAAGTACTTCAGTGTTCGAAATTCCCTGATCACCGCAGCGTTGCACAGTGACATCGACGCCAACGCGCTGGGCAAGCGGCTGGGTCGTGAGGTGATGCAGTATCTGGTCTCGATGCAATACGGACTGGCTCTCACCATGATCCGAGGTGTGGAGGACTTTCTGGCCGGACCGAAGATCCTCGAGGACGGCGGTACCGGTGTCCTGTCGGACATTCGCGCCGAGCGCGCGCGTCACCCCGAAACGGTGATGTACCCGGCAGCCGAGATCCCGGACATCCGGTTGGCCGACATGCAGACCTGGCTGCAGGGCCACGAGCCGCGTAAGGACCTGATCGATCTGGTGCTGGCCAAACGCCTTGTCCACCAATGGCGGGGACGCACGATCCCGGGCGTGATACGACTGCCCGCCGGGGACGCTTCGTGGTGGCACGCCTCCCTGTTCGAACATGTGGTGGTGACCGATTTGTCCCAGGCCGGAGTGCGGGTACGCCGCCGGAACCCGAAGGCGTTGCGCGAGTTGACGTGGCGAACCATCAAGCTGATCAGGCGATTTCGCGAGCAGGCACCGGTGGTCGCACAGGAGTACCGCGAGGCTCTGCCGGAATTGACCAGCGAGCAGAGCTGGAAGCGTCTGTTCGGTTGATCGTTCACATCGCCGAATGTCACTCCTGGTAGCGGCCCACTTGGTTGTCGTGAGTTCGGTGGAGAAAGTCTGCCCTTTTGGGAAATGGCTGCAGGGTCCGGTTGCGCGAAGATGGATGGAACGCAAATCGGCATCGACCATCGGGGACGGCAATGGAAACCACTCACGACACGTCAGGCCGCCTGCGCTCCAAAAATCTTGTCATCTGTCTGGACGGAACGGCCAACAGCATTCGTGTCAACGGCAATACCAACGTCGTTCGCGCGTTGCGCGCCTTCTCGGAGAACCGGGATGAAGAACATGATCCCGGTTGCACCGGGCAGGCGGCGCCGGGACATTCACCTTGTTGCCAGGGCTATCGTCCGCGACAACTCCTCTACTACGACCCCGGTGTGGGCACGTTCTCTTCCTCCAAGGTGTGGACGCCGATCGGGCGGCTGATGTCGCGGCTCAGCGGCCTGGCATTCGGCACCGGACTGAAAACGAATCTTGCCGAGGCCTATACGTTCCTCATGAACAACTGGAACCCGGGGGATCGGATATACATCTTCGGGTTCAGTCGGGGAGCGTTCACGGCTCGGGCCCTGGCCGGTCTGCTGCACAAGATAGGCATTCCGCGTCGATCGTCGGAGAATCTCGTGGAGTACGCGATCAAAGAGTATGCCCGCCGAAAGAAGGTGTGGGACGACGCCGACACAGAGGAGGCGCGCAGTTTTCGCGTCACGGTGTGCCGGCTGGCCGACCCCAAGAACGACACGGTGGTCGGCATGGGTGAATCGGGTGCTCTGACCGGTGATCAGATCGACGAGATGTTCTCGGTGCCAGTCGAATTCATCGGATTGTGGGATACCGTCAGTGCGCCCGGCATATTCGGCCGGTCGATGCTGTTCGACGATTCCGACGAACTGCCCAACGTCAGGCAGGGGCGGCACGCGATAGCCATCGACGAGTGGCGCAGGCCCTACAAAGAGCAGCCGGTGGGGAAAGAGTCCGCGGTCGAGGAGCTGTGGTTCGCGGGTGTCCACTCCGATGTCGGTGGGAGCAGCAGCAAAGGCAACGGGCTCGGCAACATCACCTTGATGTGGGTTCTGCGCGGTGCCATCCAAGCCGGGATAGTCCTCCGGAAGAACTCGATGGCCGGCGGATTGCCGCAGGTCGTGAATGAGATGGCCGGCGAGGACTGCAACAAGAACTCTTGGGTCTGGCGTCTGCTGATCCCGGTCCGTCGCACGCCCGCGGACGGCGCCGGCCGACTCCACTGCAGTGTTTCGGCACGCATCGCGCTTCGTCCGAAGGACAGGGCGGCTCGGCGCCTGGAGCATCTGCCCATCGCCGAGGACGCCGGCTGGTTCGAGGTTCCGGTTGAGAACAGGGCCGGCGCACTCGCACAATGACCGTCGGGCCTCGGTACGTGACGCGGTCACGGACGCCTGTGCAAAAACCGAGTAGCGCAGTACTCGTGTGGCCGGCCGAGCCGGATGGAAACGTCATGGCGACGATGCAGACGATTCGAGCTCGGGGTGATCGATATGGCGGCCAGTACCGAAATCCGGGATCGGAACCGGAAGGTTCTCTCCCGTGGTGTTGTCACCTGCGCGGCGGTGATCTGGGCCGGCGTCCTGATCGCGTACGGCGACGATCCGGACTCACCGCCTCGAAACCCGCCGCCGCCGGAGACGGTCAGTATGGAAACGACCGCCTACGAGTGAACGGCGAGTGCGCTGTCGACGACTCGGCGCATGTTTTCGCCGAAGGCCGTTCGGGAGAATCCCTCGGCCCACGAGCGGATCTCCCGTGAATCGAAACTGCCGGGATCGAAGGTCGTCATCGCCTCGGCGAGCCCGTCGATCACCCGATCATCGTCGCCGGTGGGGACAAGGATCCCGCTCTTACCCGGGATCACGGTGTCGAGTGCACCGCCCTCGCCCAACGCGATCACGGGTGTTCCGGTGGCCATCGCCTCGACCGGAACGATGCCGAAGTCCTCGACGCCGGGCATGAGTAGCGCTCGCGCTCGCCGGTAGAGATCCAATAGTTGTTGGTGGGGGACCCGTCCGACGAAGACTGTGTCATCGGCCGCCAGCTCTTGGCAGACGTCCATCCATCGGCCGTCACCGACGACGATCAATCGCTTACCGGCCTGCCGTGCGGCCCTGATCGCCAAGTCGGGACGCTTGTACGGCACCATTCGGCCGGCGAGCAGGAAGAAGTCTTCACGCTCGATCGAGTGATCGGGGGTGAAGCCGTGCGTGTCCACGGGCGGATGCACCACGGTTGCTTCCCGACCCCACCATCGCTGAATCCGATCGGCGACCTCGGTCGAGTTCGCGACGATCCGCTCGAGCCGTCCGACCGCTTTCAACTCGTCTCGGCGCGCCACTCGCGCCAGTCCCGCGAGCACTGCTGCACCGACCGAGCCCCCTGCTTCCTGCGCTCGGAAGGCCGGGTCCCACGCCCAGCGCGCCGGGCTGTGCACATAGGCGATCACCGGGGCGTCGGTGGCGAAGGCCACCTGCGTGGCGAATGCATGATGACTCACCACCACCGCATCGACCTCACCGAGTTTCATCCCCCGAAAGGCACTGGGCAGCAACGGCATCAGCGGCGCGTAAGAAGTCCTACCCAACAGGCGGTATGCGCCGTCGACCCAGGTCGTCACCGGAGGGGAGTGAAGTCCGGCCGGTATGCCGGACGGGCGGGCGAGTGGAACATGGACGGCGGCGTGTGGCCACGTCGACGACAGCTGCTCGACCACATGTTCTGAACCCGCGATCTCCGTGAATCGCTCATGGACTATTGCCAACCGCAGATCATTCATGATTGCGTCGATTGCCTGCGGCACGTGGCAATCAATCGGTGATTGCCCATTTTGTCCGCGGTGTACACCAATTGAGCATTGCGGATATCCACGCAAAGCCGCCCTTCGCTTACCGAGAATGTAACTGAAAATCTTCCGGGCTCCGAAGGAATCCTGGTTCGTTCGTTCCCGAACGTAGCAGTTTTTATTCGAGGTCGCGCATCACACGATACAGGCGATGGTTCAAGCGAATTGTCAGACCTGCGACAATGAATTTCGTGCACACTCCCCGGGTCGGCCATGCGAGCAGCGATCCTGCGTTGTCCGTTGACGTGTTGTTCGACGCCAGGCATATCCGGCAGAGCGGAATCGGGACCTACATCAGGACTCAGATCCCGGTTCTCGAACAGGTGCTCAACGATCGCGGATTTGGCCTCGCCATTCTCGCGGACCCGAACGCACTCCCTGTGACCAGTGCAAATACTCGCGTGGTGTTCTCGGATCCGGCCGACGCCCGGATGTATTCGCTCCAGGAGCAACGTGTGTGGTGGCGGGCATTGGCCGAAACGCGTCCACGGGCATTGTGGGTTCCGCATTACCCATTTCCGCTCGCGCTGTTGGCTCCCCGGCATCGAAAAACTCGATTCTTCTCGACCGTGCACGACACCCTTCATATCGAAGACAACAAATTGAGCGACCAGAATCTGGTCAAGAACGCGTACGCACGAACAATGCTGAAACTCGACGCGCGGCGGACGGCGACAGTTTTCACTCCATCCGAGGTGACCGCGCGATCCGTGGCAACGTTTGCCCCGTCTACCGAGGTGTTGGTGACTCCTATCCCCGTCGACGACATATGGTTTTCTCCGCCGGTGCCGGGACTGTCGCCGATTGAGTCCCCGTACGTGCTGTACGTCGGAAACATCAAACGTCACAAGAACTTGCCGGTATTACTCGAGGCATTTGCGGCGATCTCGGGTTCGGTTCCCCACACGCTGGTGATTGCTGGTGGCGATGAGTCGCTCAGAACACTCGACGACCGGGTCACCCGGCTCGTCGAGAGCCTCGGCGAACGCGTGCAGTTGACGGGCAGGCTTCCGTTCGACCGTCTGCGCGCACTGGTGGCACAGGCGGACTTCCTGGTGATGCCGTCACTGTACGAAGGTGCAGGTCTGCCTCCCCTCGAGGCCATGGCGTCGGGGACCCCCGTCCTGTCGTCGAATATCGCCGTCCTGCAGGAAACATGCGGTGATGGTGCCGACTACTTCGACCCGCACGACTGCCAGGCATTGGCCTGGCTCATGAAGAAGTACTGCGACGACGACGCTGCCAGGGCATTGTTGAGTGATCGCGGCCAGTTGCACGTCAAGCGGCGCCAGGCGGAGATCTCGGCGACAGCAACCGCCGAGGCGATTTGTTCGGCACTCGAGGAGGACACACATTGACTGACAGATCACCGGCACTGTCGCGCCGCCATTTCCTCGGGGCGCTCCCGGTGGCGGTGGTGCTCACCTCGTGTTCTGGTGCGCCGCCGGCGGAATCCACCCGCGATATCCGCCTCGTCGCCGATGACGGAGAGATTCGCGACGTCCGCGATTTCGGTGCTGTGGGGGATGGCGTGCAGGACGATTCCCTTGCCATCCGCAGCGCCGTCGCTGCGCTGAATCCCGGCGACGTCCTATGGTTCCCGGCCGGGACCTACCGCTTTGCCCAGCGTCATCCCGCAGGCAATGCCGCGATCGCGGTTGCGGGTATCTCTGACGTCTCCATCGACTTCGAGGCCGGGGCCGAGTTGTTGATGGACAACCTCGACGGCAACGGCATGGGTACCAGTCACGGCGTCGTGCTGCGCGGTCCGGCCGAACGTGTCTCCTTGAACAACGTGGCGGTGCGTTGGGCCACTGCGCCGGCGCAGCGCTCGATGGGGGACGGTATCCGCGTCGTGGGCTACCCATCGGAAACCGCTGCGGTGCCTGCCGGTTGGACCGGGTCGAATGGCCCGGCGGTTGGGGTGACGCTGCGCAACTGCCGGGTGGAGGCGAGCCCGCAGGCGGGCGTGATCATGATGGGCGTCGCCGACATCACCGTCGACGGCCTTCATGTCGAGGACACCATGGCCGACGGTCTTCATTTCAACGCGTGCCGCCGGGGGACCGTCGAGAACTACTCGGCAACGAATACCGGTGATGACAGCCTGGCGCTGGTGACCTATTACTCTGCACAACCCCAGTACGACAACGCGTCCGAGACGTTCTCGTTCCCGGCTCTGACCGAGTGGTCGAACACCGATTTCGACATCACAGATGTTGTCGTGACCGGTGGCGGAGCAAACGGGATGCGTCTGGCCGGCGTCAACAGATCGACGGTCACCGGACTGGCGGTCAGCGGAAAATCCGCCGGTGCAGGCGTGATGGTCGACTCGGCCTCGGTTGCCTCGACTGCCGGGTGGCACTACGTGGCCAGCCGCGGCGTGACCCTGGATGCACTGACCATCGAGAACTCACACATGGGACTGCATGTGCTCGCACGTCCGAACGGCTCTGTCGGTGACACGTTCAGCCGTTTCGACCTCGATATCTCCGGGGTTGCGGTAACCGACTGCAGTAGTTGGTCCGTACTCATGGAATCGGTTGCAGTCCAACCGGTCACCGGTGTTCAGCTGGCTGATTGCACGGTGATCGACACTGCGATCGCGCAGGGAACCGGGGCCGTGGGGTTACAGACGGCGCAGGGCATGTCGTGGGGAACCGTTTCCATCACGAGCGCGCAGCCCGGGCTGGCCTTCGCTGCCGACAACGCGGAACAGTTCGAGATCGACCAGCTCAATGTGACGGTGACCGGCCCGCCGATCCCCTCTGCAGGCGCTGGGCCGTTCGTCCAGTTCCTTCGCTCGTCCGGCACGGTGTCAACCGCGAATCTGGTCTGGACGCAGGCTCCTTCGTCGTGGCTGCCGATTCTGGTGTACAGCGACAGGTGCGTTGATGGGACGCCCCGCGACACAGAGGTGACCATCGGTGCCGTGACCACCACCCCGCCGAAGGGCGAACCGGTCTTCGTGGCCTGCCGATAGCGGACCGAACGGCGAACGGTCTATCCGTTCTCACACCGGTGAATCGATGGGTCGAGCCTCGGGTGCCAGTAGCCGGGTGGCCGACAACCGTGCGCGTCGGTTGACTCTGCTGCGGAACAGTGGTCGCGGGAAGTCGTTGAGCACAACGCCGCTCACGCATACATCGGCCAACGACAAACGTTCGATTGCCGCACCCACCTCGGCGTACCTGGTGTGGTCGGACCGGGCCACCAACAGAACGCCATCGGCCCATCGCCCGAGCACCAGCGCATCAGACCTGGCCCCCAACGATGCGGTGTCCACGATGAGGTAATCGGCGCGGCTCGCGAGGTCGACCAGTCCATCGCGCATCCTGGCGGTCCCGAGTAGGTCGGATCGGCTGCCCACTGCGGGACCGCCCGAGACCAGCGAGAGCCTCGGATGGCAACTGGTCGAGACGTATCGACCGATATCACCGTCACCCAGGAGGTAGCCGTTCAGTCCGGTTGCGGTGAGTCCGTCCTCGGGTCGGGTGCGATGGCGGTCAGCACTATCCGGGTCGGTCGTGGAGGCATCGACGTAGACCACCTCGTTGCCGCTCTCGGCCAGCGACACAGCCAAGTTTACCGCGACCGCTGTCTTGCCGTCGCCGTCGATGGCGCTCGAGACGATGATGGTCCGGCAGGTGCCCTGACCGGGTTCATGATCGGTGATCAGGGTGCGCAGCCGGCGGAATGCTTCGGCGACCGGGCTGTCCCTCCTGAAGTCGACCAGCCCTGATTCCAAGGCCTTTGCGGCGGGAATGCACGCCGGCACCGGTCCGGACAAGAACTTCGCGAGTGCGCCGGCATCCTGAACCCGTCGGCTCACCTGTGTGCGCAGGTAGGCGTAGAGCAGTCCCACGAGCAGTCCCGCAATCACGCCGAGTGCTGTGTTGCGCACGTACTTCGGGCCGCCCTCGGCATCGTCGGGTGCAGCGGGGCTGATCACCGCCAACCGCACGGGCTCGGTGGCCGCCGCCTCCGGCAGGCCTGTCGGGTCGGGCGCCGATGTGATCCCGTCCAACGTGGCGACGGTTTCGGGCAGTGCTTCGGCCAGTGCGTTGGCGAGCTGGGACGACGTCTCGGCATCCTCTGCGCGCACGGTCACCGTGAGGATCGCGCTACCGATATTTGCGCTGGCTGTGGTCTTTTCGCGGACGTCCGAGAACGACATCTCCAATCCGATGTCGTCCAGCGCGGTTTCGATGACCAGATCAGAGGTCAACAAACTCGTGTACGCATCGGTTCGCTGTCGACTCATGCCGTCGGTGTCACCGAAATGAGGCGTCTGGTAGATCACCGCCGACGATTCGTAGCTCGGTGTTTGTGTGGTCGTCAGAATGGCGCCCAGGGCTCCACCCAGTACGGCGCCGGCGAGCAGGACGATCCACCGATTGCGGACCGCCGCGACCGCCGACCGCAGCCACTCACTGCCCACCGTGGACGGCCGGTATGCCGCACCTGCAGAGTTGCTAGCCAATTGACTTCACATTTCCTTCCGGAACCAAATCCTCCGGTTTCCCGGTGGAGGGCAGTCGTGCTGCCAGGAATGCACAAACAAGCGTCAGGAGGACAAGGAAAATGGTCAGGCCCTGAGTCAGCAATTGAATACGCCACACTTCGGCGAAGCAGTAGGCGAGGACTCCGGCCGATCCGGCAATCACCGGACCGTAGGTCAGGAACCGGCCGAATACGTAACCGGCGAGCGGAAACAACAGCAGCGTGTAGAGCCATCCCCACGCCCCGAAATCTGCATACGTATCTGCGAACTCGGAGTTGGTGGTGAAATTCGGTGCAAATGAGACCGTGAAGTCGTACGAATCCGCGCCCAGCGATTCCTTGGCCCTGACCTCGTGCGCCGGGACCAGGAAGGTCGGCAGCGCCGCCGCCGCGGAGCCGACCACCGAACCGGGGTTGTCGAAGGATCCTCGCATGACGGCGTCCGATACTCCCACCGACACCTGCGCCGGTACGGCCAGGTAGGCGCCCGACTGGTAGAGGTTCATCGCAATCGGATTCGTGACTCCCGCGTCCCGGTAGTAGTTTCCGTTCCGGACGTAGTTGAGCGTGGTGAGCAGCGCGAACATGATCGCAACGGAGACGAGTATGTGCAACGGTCGCATCGATTTCCGGTCGGCGCCGAGTGGTTCTCGGGCCACCGCCGTCTGCAGGACGAGGTAGACCACCACCGCCATCAGCAGGGACAGGCGCGAGGCAATCATGGAGTTCGCCACCAGGAGGCCTACTGCGAACAGTGCGAAGCCCGGATGTAGCACCTTCTTTCGCCACAGATAGATGCTGATCGGCGCCGCGAGGATGGTCGCGTACCGAAGTGTCGCCAGGCCCGCAGAATCCGGAAGTGCCTCCGTGAACGTATTGCCGGCCTGGGTTGTCAGTGCCTCGGTGATCGACGTCGCCGACGCGATGCGGGAATACGCGTACCCGACCCCGGCCGTGGCCACCGCCAGGATGAGAAAGAAATAGCGTCGCTCGAACCCTGCACTGGACGTGCGGTCGACGGACCCCGATGACGGTGTCGTCCCGTGCCCCAGTCGCCAACCGATTGTCGCCAGGACAACAACCGTGATGTACCAGACCGCGAGCAACGTGACGCCGGCAAGTGTGAAAGGCGCCGGTCGAAGGAATCCACGCAAGTCCATCCAGGACCCTGCCGGACATCCGCCCGCCGAACACCAGCCGATCAGCGATGCCCAGGCAATGAATGAACCGAGGACGGGGACCATGATCAATACGGCCGGTGCGAGCCACCACGGCGGTGCACTCCGAAGTGATGAATCCTCGACGGTCACTTTCGGCGAAAAATCAAACCACATATTTGTCTGGATGTTTACTTGCACAATTCAGCGGACGCGCGAGAAAAGTCGGATCATCCGGAACGAATCTCGAACCAACCATCGTCGAGTCCCTCCATCGCAAAAAACAGCTCGATCTCCGCGAGCGCGGCAGCCAATCCGTGGCATACACTACTACAGGTGGAGCGTACCGTTTTTTACAGAAATGCATATCGGCACCGACTGCCGCAAAGTGCTTCCGTTGAATTGAATGCAGCCACGAATAAAACTCGCTCACCGAGGTCTGCAGTGCTCGATGGCCAATTCGGAGAATCCACGATATGGGACGTGTTCGGCGAGGCCGAGGTGTGCTGACGCGCATTCGCTCAGCGATCGACGTGAAGCATGTCGAGCCACTGGTGCAGATTCTCGCCGGGCTGGCGCTCAACGCTTTTCCCGCAGTATTCATCGCCGTCTTCGCGCGCGTTGCGCCCATCGAGCAGCAGGGCCGTCTGGCCGTGTCGCTGGCGATCGGAACCTATGTGGCTCAGCTGCTGTCGGCGTTCGTCGTCGAGTCCCGTCTGGCGACACCGGACGCCGACCACAAGATGAAGATGCCCTGGTGGATGGTGTTGCTGACTTCTGCGTCGGCGATCCTGCTGATCGTGAGTCCCGCGGTGCCGCCGACGGTGATCACACTGATCGGTGTACTGGGCCTGTCGTCGGGCCTGCTGATGGCCCGGACCATCGGGGTTGTGCGGGGCAGATGGAAGCTGGAATCGATTGCCGCAGCGACACTCATGGCGGGTTGCCTGGGTGCCCTGGTCCTCGCGGTGTACGGCAACCCCAACTGTGTCAGGGTGCTGGCAGCGGGCGCCCTGCTGGCCGTTCTCATCAGATGTTGGCCATTACCGGCCCGACGCGACAGTGGATTTCCGCCTGACCTGAGCAAAGCTGCGTGGGTCACCGGCGAAACCGCGACCGTTGGCATGGTGCAGCCGGCGTTGGCGTCCTTCATCCTGGCTGTTCTCGGTCCATCAGCAGCCGTGGGTTTCCGCGTGGTGTCGACCATTTCGGGAATCCTCGAACCGATCCTCGCTTATGGCCGGGTACGCCAACTCGCGCACGGCCACCGCGGTGAGGTGGCCAATGTCGCATTGATCCTGGTGGTCGGTACGGCGGCGATCTTCGGCGGCGCGTACCTGGGCATCTGGAGCCTGATCTTCGGTCCGGCCTGGAGCAGTTCACTGTATGTGGGGCTGGCGGTTGCATGCGGGTGGAAGGCCTGCATGCTGATCACGACCATTCCCTTTGCCGCGCTGCGGCGCGCCGGCCGGACCACGATGGTCTTCTGGCTCAGAGCGGCCAACGCCACGCTCTACGTGGTGTTGGGCCTGGCCTTCTTGTTCGGCTTCGGCTCCGGCACCGCGGTATTCGTCTCGTTTGTCATCACCGAGCTGCTCATGTTCGTGCCGTATCACGTGGCCGCAGCAAGGTTTGCGCCGGAATACAATTCGGCTTTCTCCAACCGTAAGCGAACTCGTGATCTGTCGGTCGGGAAGGCATGAGGACCGTCCCGTGGATCACTCGGCTTTCTTCAGCACTGCCAGCACGGTCAACACCAAGATCTTGAGGTCCAGCCAGAGCGACCAATTCTCGATGTAGTAGTTGTCCCATTCGGCGCGGTCGGCGATGGATGTCTGTCCGCGCAAGCCGTTGACCTGCGCCCATCCCGTGACGCCGGCCTTGACCCGGTGTCGCTCGCCGTATCGGCGGATCTGCGCCTCGAAAAGGGTTACGAACTCCGGGCGTTCGGGCCGAGGACCGACAAGGCTCATCTCACCCCGCAGGACATTGAGCAACTGGGGGAGTTCGTCCATCGACGTCGACCGCATCAGTTTCCCGATCCGTGTCCGTCGATCCACGCCCTCGACGCCTCCCGGTGCACTGCCCGTTTTCGGGATGAACTCCGGTGTGGCGGGATCGGGCAGCCGCATCGACCGGAACTTGAGACAGCCGAAAACCTGCCCGTCACGCCCCACCCGTTGTTGGGCGAAGAAGATCGGCCCGGGGGAACTGAGCCGCACCAGCAAGACGAGCAACAGGAAGATCGGCGAGATCGCCAGCAGGATCAGGCCGGCGGTGATGCGGTCGCTGATGTGTTTGGCCCGGAACTGCCAACCTCGTGGATTGGTGTGGGGCACAGACAACAGGGGCATACCGCCGATGTGGTCGACGGCGCTCTTCGAACCGATCACCTCGTACATGCGGGGTACCACCCACACCCGGAGTCCGTGACGGTGCGCGATGCGGACCGCTGCCGTCAGCATCTCCCAACGAACGTTTGTGAATGCGACGACGAGACGTTCGGCACCGGTGTCGGCGATCGCTTGTTCGAGTTGGTCGACAGTGCCCAGGTGCGGCGCGTGGCGGGTGGCGATTGCCTGGTCACCTCGGGTGGGGGACTCGGCTGACAACACACCGACCGGATGCATGCCGTGTTCGGGAGCCGCGATCATCCGATCGATCACGTGTTGGGTGACCTGACCTGACCCGATGACCAATGTGGGGGACACCAGGTGGGAGCGCCGTTGCAGTCGGCGTTGGATCAACACGCGAACAAGGCGCCCGAAGGGCATGAGGATGCTGGCACACACCCACAGCTTTGCCACGGCTGCCCCGGGCCGATCGGTGATCCCGAGCATGACCAGGTTGCCCAACAACAGCATTGACGCGATCGCAGTGGACGAGAGGATCCCGAAGAACTCGTCGAGGAATCGGCGATTGAGGGAGCGGCGGTACATCGAGCGTGCACCCATCACCACGATCACCGCGGGTACGTAGAGCACAAACCACCACAGGGGTGGATGAGGTGACTGCGATGCGATCACCCACCACCAGGCGAGCGCCACGGCAACTGCTGCGGCCAACGCATCGATCGAAATCGTCGTGATGGTACTGAGGGGATCGGTTCGAATGAGCTCCCCGAAATTCCTGCGGGCCTTTGGGGAAATGGATGGGGCACCGCTGGGGGCCGTTGCGGTTTCGACCTCCAGTAATTGTGGCAATTCCCACTCCATTCATGACAAACCCAGACAAACATCAAATTGGCGCACTCACAATTAACCACACTCTATCTGGGCTGCCGAAATCCCCGCCGGGTTCGAGCACGATTCACTGCTCCCGGTGGTCACACAAATCTATTGCGACGCCAAGATTTCATTGATCGAAGAGCGTGTTCTGAACAACGTGGGCAAGGTCGGTCATGATCTGAATCTCGCCGCTCGACCAATGATGCGGTTGAGTGTCCCAGGCGCAGAGCGTACCGACAGCGTGACCGGCGTCGTCGATGATGGGAATGCCGATGTACGAGCCGACCGCGCCGCTGCGAGCGGCCGAATGATCCGCGAGCACCGGATGGTCGACGATATCGTCGATGATGAGCGGGGCTCCGCCGGCCACCGCGTACACGCACAGCGAATCGGTGAGGGGATACGTCCGCCGGTCCCCGATGTCATCTGAGCGGGAGGCGATCCCGACGGTCACCTGCTCAATGTCGGTGATCATGTTCAGGGCAGCGTACGGAATCCCGATCGCTTCGACGGTCATGCCGACAATCTGATCGATGGCCGGATGAGGTCCCTGCTCGAGCAGCCCGGTCTCGTGAACCGCGCGCAGCCGTTCGCTGTCGTTGAGCACCGACCACGCCGAGGACGGCGCACCGTTCTCGGCCGCCCGCAGTCCTTCGAGGACCGCGATGAGTGCGGGATCGGCATATGCGCCGGTGATCGCAGAGAAGTGATCGCGAGGGCTGCGAACGGATCGCTCCGGGGAATCGGAGGCCCTCTCGGACTGATCACCGGCTCCGTCGTCGCCCGGGTTTGCAGAACCGCTCGCGTCCGTCGAATTCAGGGAAGTCATTTGGCATCTTTCGTGAATCGATAGCAATTGTTTTTACTACCGAGATGGGCTGGCAAGGATATGCGGGTTCCGCGATATTCCGGTCGATCCGAAACCCCGGCCGGCCACGCAGCACCGACATGAGTATGCCGCGAGGTTGCCTTGTGCAAACACTGGGTGATTCGTCACGAGCCGACCTTGACGGTGTGGCGAATGCACCGAAAGGCCCTGGCCTGCATCTCTGCAGGCCAGGGCCTTCGATATGGTCAGACCTGGGACGGCCGAACGTCGTGTCCGGTTGCGTCGCCGCTCGTCAGTCGGTCAGCCACATTTCTTCGGGCAGTGGCGATCCGAGCCCGTACATGACGATGCCTTGCACGTTGTCACCGGCGATCACCGAAGGCGTCGACCGGACGAAGAACACGCCGGGAACAACCTCGGCGATGCGCTCCTGCGCGGTGTCGTAGGCCGCTTTGCGTTCCTCGACGGTTGTGCCGACCCGACCGGCGTCGAGCGCTGCGTCGAGCTGCGGGTCACTGATCCCACTCATGTTGCCCTTCGACTGGGAATGGAAGCTGGTCCACAGTTCGGTGTCCGGGTCCAGGACATTCGCCGAGGTGACCACCATCTGGAAGTCCCGTCCCGCCACGACAGAGCCGATGGCGCTGGAATCGAGGGCATTGATCCCGACCTTGACGTTGTCGAACGCGCTCAGCTGGGCCTGAACCGCCTCGCCGGTCTGCTTGTTCTCCGTGGTCGAGAACGAGGTGAAATCGAACGACACGGGCTTGCCCTCGGCCGCCAGTTCGTCGAACAGGGCCTGGGCTTCGTCTTTGTTGTTCTCGATCAACGGGATATCGCTGTAGAACGGGGAGACCTCAGGAAACAGGGTGGTCGGTACAACACCCGCACCGTTGTAGACGACGGTGTTGATGGTGTCGAGATCCAGGGCGAGTGACACCGCCTTGCGGGCCCGCTCGTCGTCGAATGGTGCGCGACGGGTGTTCATCGCCATGTAGTAGCCACCGCCGGCATCGACGAGTTTGTTTGTGAGTCCGCCACCCTCGGCCTTCTGCAGGTTCGCGGCGTTCGATTCCGAGGCGAGGTCGACGGCGTTGCTCAACACGGCGTTGTATCGCTGGGCGGCGTCCGGGACGAACTGGATCGTGAGTGTGTCGAGGTACGGCTTCGGTGCGTCCCAGTAACCCGGGTTCTTCGTCAGCGTCATCTCGTCCTGGCGGGACCAGCTGGTCAGTGTGAACGGCCCCGCGCCGACCGGCGCCTTGTCGAACTCCTGCTTGCCCTTCTGCAATGCGGTCGGGGATGCGATCCAGTTCAGGGCGCTGGTGACCACCGCTTGGGCGTAGTGCGAGTTCGGTTGGACCATCGTCACTTTCAGCGTCGTCGGGTCGATGACCTCGGTGCCGGCGATCTGTGGACTGACCTTGCTGGCCCCCGCCCCCAGTGCCGGGTCGCGCATGCGTTCCCAGTTGAACTTGACCGCTGCCGCGTCGAGGGGTGTCCCGTCGGTGAACATCAGCCCGGGCCGAAGTTTCATCGTGTAGGTGCTGCCGCCGTCGGTGGTCGAAAAGTCCTCGGCCATCTTGTATTCGATATCCAGCGAGTCGGGTGTGTTGATCATCAGAGTCCCGTAGAGCGCATTGCCGAGCTCGGGTTGACTCGCCCACACATTGCCCAGTGCCGCCGGATCCAGGGTGCGTGGCTCGCTGACCTGGATGATGCGTCCGGCGCCACCGGCCACCGGATCCCCGGCGTCCGCGGACGATCCGCCGGAGGAGTCGGCCGAACCGCATGCGGTCAGCAGGAGGGTCGCAGAACACACCGCAGCAATTGCCGCGGTGAGTAGACGTCGTTGTCGAATCATCGTCGACCTTTCAGTGAATTATCTTGTGGGCGAATCAGATAGAGGAGAGTTGTGAAACGCGAAGGGCGATCCGGGGCCGGCGACTCACATCGGTTCCCGATGCGGGCCGGCGAGCTGGCCACCGTCGACGACGAGAGAGGTGCCGGTGCAGTAGGAACTCTCGTCGGAGGCGAAGAACAGAACTGCGTTGGCGACGTCCTCCGGCTTGCCGAATCGGGCGATCGGTTGCTTCTCCATCGCCGAGACCAGGCGGGTGCGCACCGTTCCGGTGGCTTTGAGCATCATCGGGGTCTCGATGAACCCGGGATGGACGGAGTTGACCCGCACGTTGTACGGGCCGCCCTCGAAGGCAACGGCTTTGGTGAGCCCGGTGACCGCGAACTTGGAGGCGACGTAGGTCGTCATCCCGGCCACGCCGACAAGTCCGTCGATCGACGAGATGTTGACGATCGAACCACCGCCGTTATCCCTCATGATGGGCAGCGCGGCACGTGTGCCCATCCACACCGAGGAGACGTTCAGCTCCATGATGTTGTGATGACCTTCGTAGACCTCGTCGACGATGTTGCCGACACCGCGCCCGCCACCGGCGTTGTTGACGAGCACGCCGGGTGGTGCGAAGTGTTCACTCGTCACCCGTAGCAGCTGATCCCAATCGTCCTGGGAGGTCACGTCGGTGTGCACGAACAGTGCTCCCGCCCCCAGCTCGTCGGCGACCGTCTTGCCCAGTTCGTCATTGACATCGGCGATCACGACGCGGGCGCCCTCACTCAGGAACCGTCGCGCTGTTTCTGCTCCGATGCCGCTGGCCCCGCCTGTCACGACCGCGACTTTGCCTTCAAGCCTTGTGCCCATGTATCCGGTCCTCTTCTCCGCTTCCGCGGATCGCTGTGTTCCGCAGTGGTTTCGCTCCACGGATGGTGTCTGTCGTCGATATCGGTCTTGGTGCCGAGGCCTAGGCCATGAATGAACCACCGTTGACCCGTACCACCTGGCCGGTGATGAACGAGCCCGCCGACGAGGCGAGGTGCAGCGCCGACAACGCGATGTCACGGGTGGTGCCGACCACCCCGAGTGGGGACGCCGTGGTCATCGTCATGATGTACCGCTCCCGCTTGTGGTGATCGATGGAACCGTCGGCATCGGTCCAGTGCTGGTTCGTCATCCCCGTCTCGACCCACCCCGGGGCGATGGCGTTGACCCGGATCCCGGCCGGCCCGAGTTCCAGTGCAAAGGTGCGGGTCAGTTGCACCACACCGCCTTTCGAGATCGCATAGGTGACGCGTCCGGGACTGGACCGGTCGACGATGGCCGAGGTGAGATTGATGATGCTCCCGCCGGCCGGCATGACCCGCCCCGCCGCCTGGCAGGCGAAGAAGGTGCCGCCGACGTTGATGCGAAGTACCTTCTCGAGTTCCTCCGGCGTCACCTCGAGTGCATTTCGCATGATCATGATGCCGGCGGCGTTGACGAGGATGTCCAGCCGACCATGTTGGGCGACAACATCTTCGACCGTTCCGGACACCGCTGCGGGATCGGCGACGTCCAGGTGGCGCGTGGTGATGCAGAGACCCACCGCCTCGGCGCGTGAACGGGTTTGTGCCAGTCCGGATTCGTCGACGTCCGTGGCAATCACCTGCGCACCCGCCGACGCGAGCACAATTGCCGTCTCCTGACCGATGCCACCACCCCCGCCGGTGATCAGCGCGACTTTGCCGGTGACGAGATAGGCGTCCGTCACGGCCGGGAT
Organism: Williamsia sp. z71; assembly: GCF_059553375.1. NCBI lineage: Bacteria > Bacillati > Actinomycetota > Actinomycetes > Mycobacteriales > Nocardiaceae > Williamsia > Williamsia sp. z71. The sequence goes on along the minus strand of NZ_JCANWX010000004.1, from coordinate 242,344 downwards.
CTGGCTGGTCATACGATGCTCCGTTCCGGCCGCGAGGGCCCGATCACTGAAGTTCAGCCGGTCGAGCTAGGACGTCGCGTTCGAGAATGCGGCGTTGCGGCCGATCTGGTCCTCGGTCATGCGCCAGGGACTCTGGATCACTGCGCCACCATCGACGATGAGCGTCTGACCGGTGATCTTCGAGGAGAGCCCGGAAGCGAGAAACAGGACAGCATCGGCGATGTCGCGGCCACGTGGCGGCGCGAGTGCATTGACGACGTCCTCGCCGAACGGGATCTCCGGGAGATCCCAGTTGCCGCCGCCGACGTTGCCGGGGGCGATCGAATTGGCCCGTACGCCGCGTTCGCCGTATTCATCGGCGATCGTCTTCACGAGCGAGACGACGCCGGCCTTGGCCGCTCCGTAACCGGCGTGGAAGCGGGACGAACCGATACCGTCGACGGAGGTGATCGCGATGAGTGAGCCGCCGGTGGCGTTCCGGATCAGGTGCGGGATGGCAGCTTTGAACACATAGAAGACCTGCGTGAGATTCAGGCGGATCTGCGCGTCCCAGTCGTCGTCCGGGATGTCGGCGACCTTGCTCCACATGGCGCCGCCGACGATGTCGACGCACACGTCCAGTCCGCCCATGTGTGCGGCGGCCTCGTCGACCGCCCGTCGCGCCTCACCGGAGTCGAGTACATCGGCGACGATCGCGAATGCCTTACCGCCCTCGGCTGCGATCTCCCGGACGATCTCGTCGGCGCGGTCGGCGTCCTTGTCGACGCAGGCGACTGTGGCGCCGGCGCGGGCCAGCTGCAGCGCGGAGCCACGCCCGTTGCCGGCACGCATCGGGATGAACCCCGCACCGATGACAATGGCGCGGGCGCCGTCCAGTCCTAGATCGATCATGTGTTCTCTTCGCTTTCTGTTGGTCGGTGCGGCAGACGTCGGATCGTGGTGTGTGCCGGGACGCCTCAGGCAACCGTTTCGAGTTTGTCGTTGTCGTCGGGCGAGCTGCCATCCGAAGTTGCCTGCGCGGCAGCGGAAAACATGAAGTCGGACCGATTGAGATGCAGTAGCCGCGTTGCGAGCTCCAAGCCTGACAGCGGAGTGCTCGTTCCGAGCCGCCCGTGTTCGTTGACGTAATAGTTTCGGGTCGGATTCGCGGCGGGATCGAGCCAGATGAGTTTGCTCGCCTCTTCGTCGACTGCGTTGTTGTATTCCCAGAACGCCTCCTCGGTGACCTCGGCGCAGGTGTTGCCGTCCTCCACGACGGCAACGATGACCCTGGCGATGTACCCGACCCAGGACTCCATCCACGCGGGCAGTCCGCCGACACCGATGCCGCCGCCGGTGGCCGGCTGCGCGTTGGGTCCGTAGAGCACGAACAGGTTCGGGAACTCGGGAATCGCGAGACCGAGGAAGGCCCGCGGTCCACCCGGCAGGTTCCAGCGGTCTTCGATGCTCACACCGTCGCGTCCCCGGAAGTCGATCGGCCACAGCCACTTCGTCACCTCGAAGCCAACAGCGCTCAGTACCATGTCGATTCGTCTCTCGGTGCCGTCGGCGGTGACGATCCCGTGCTTGCTGAATCTCTCGATGCCGTCGGTCACCAGTTCCACGTTGTCCCGGGTGAGCGATCGGTACCATCCGTTGTCCACCACCGGCCGTCGGGCTGCGGGGGTGTAATCGGGCACGAGTTTGTCGACCAGATCGGCCCGGTTGTCGACCTGGGATCGGATGTACTGGGTCAGATTCTCCCGCAGTCGGTCGTTGCTCTTGCTGAAAATGCCTCCGGCAGCGCGCCATTCGGGGTCGGGCTGGATCGTGTCGCGGGGGTTGTTGGGTTTGAGCGCGGTGGTGCGGGCCCAGTTCCAGTAGTGCGGGATGTTGTCGAGAATCCACCGCATCTCCGGGCTCACCGTTTCGCCGTATCCCTCTCGGGGTGCGATCCACTGCGGTGTCCGCTGGAAGACGTGAACCTGCTCGGCGTCTTCGGCGATCCGCGCCAGGATCTGGACGCCGGTGGAACCGTTGCCGATGATGGCAACCGATTTGCCGTTCGCGCTGTGCTGGTCCGTCCACTCGGTCGTGTGGAGGACCTCACCGGTGAAGTCGCCGATGCCCTCGGTGTCGAGTCTTTTGGGAGTCGAGAACAACCCGGTGGCGGTCACCACGAAATTACTGTCGATGTGCTGGGACAGACCATCTCGGTCGGCCACCTGCAGGGACCACATCGACGACGACTCGTCGAACTCCGCGGCCTGCACCTCGTGTTCGAACCTGATGTTCTCGAATACGTGGTATGTCTTCGCCACCATCTCGAGATAGCCGCGCACCTCGGGTTGCCGGGCGAACTGCTCGGTCCACGGATGGTTCTTCACGAAGCTGTATTCGTATGTGGTGCTTGCGGTGTCGACCCGCGCATCCGGGTAGGTGTTGATGGCCCAGGTGCCGCCGACATCGGGGCGCCGCTCGTAGATCACGTACGAGATGCCGAGTTGCTCGAGCTGGACGGCCATCGCGATTCCGCACAGGCCTGCGCCGATGATGACAACCGTGAACTCGTCCGCGCGGTCGGGGCGCTGGTCGGTCCACTGCGTGAACAGCGGGAATTCGTCCACCGCGGGCATGGTCCGCGCCACCGCGAACTCCGCGTCGGTGAGCTCCTGACCCAGGGCGAGCTCCATCATCGAGCGGAGTTCGTCCTCGCCGAGTTCTCGCGGGATGTACGTCGCGGCCTGGGTTGCGACGAACTCTTCGGCTTTGCGGAACAGGTCCGCGCGAGAGTCCTCGGCAATCGTCATCTCGAACGCGGCGCCACTTCTGATGGGTACCAGTTCGAGCTTCATCGCTGCGAGCTCCTGATCGCCTGTTGCGTGCAGCAGTGCCAGGCGCAGGGCGTGCAGATTTGAACATTCCAACGCTTTTCGGGTGAAGGCGGTATTTGCCATTTCCTACCTTTTTTCAGCATTTCGAAATCAGTTTCGGAACTTGGTGGATTACGCTAGCCTGAGACAAACATCACGTCAACGATTTGGCATAGAAGGAATTGGATGTCCCTCTCGGCGCGACGCGCACTACAAGTACTGGACTTTCTGACGGTGAACGAGCGCGGCACATTCACCCTCAGTGAGCTCTCGAAGGCTCTGGATGTGAGCCCGGGTTCGATGTTCGCGGTGCTCAAGGCGATGGGCGACGGGGGTTATGTGTCGCGGCACCCTCGCCACAAGACGTACACACTCGGTCCCGCCGTGCTCGCTGCCGGCCACGCCGCCGCCGGCGCCAATCCGGTGATCGGAATGGCGCGCCAGGAGCTGGCCGCGCTGGCGGCGTCGACCGGTCATGAGTGTTCGGGCACCGTGATGGTCGGCCGGGACATCCTGTGTATTGCGGTCGAAGGCAAGCCGACCGGGCGACAGCTCGAGCTCGCCCCGGGGCAGCGCATACCGCTGCAGCCCCCGTTCGGGCAGCCCTTCATGGCGTGGATGGCGCCGGCGGAGTTGCGGGAGCGAATCCTGGAAATGCCGGCAGATCTGCATGAACGGGTGACCGACTACCTTCAGTCGTACGGTCCGGCGGTCCGGCAACGGGGTTACACGGTCGGCCTGGACGATCCGAATCCCGTGCGTCGCTCGCTGACCCATGACCTCGCCGAACGCCCGAATGATCTCGGACTGCGCGAAGCCCTGCTCGAACAGTTCTTCGACGACCAGCCCAACTATGCGGTCCTGGAGGTAGATCCGGATGCCGAGTACACCGTCGGGAACATCGCGGCTCCGGTCTTCGACCCCGACGGCCGGGTTGTCTTCTGCCTCACCCTGCTTCACCTCGGCAAGCTCGTCGGGAAAGAGATCGCGACGGCGGCGCAGCCCGTCATCGCCTCGGCGCAGTTGTTGACGAGACAGATCGGCGGTCGTGCGCCGACCCATGACTGGAATGAACCTCTCTGACAAGGCGGAAAATGACCGAAACAGACCATCTGACAGTCGATCCGGACGTCGTGGCGGAGATCGAGGAACTCGAGTTGGCCGGTGTCCCCGTTTTGCGGATCCGGCCACCCGGAGCGAGCGCCGACACCGCGTTGTTGCACTTCCACGGGGGTGGCTACCGCAAGGGTTCCCCGCAGATGTTCGCAGACAGTGTCTCTCGGATCGCAGCTGCCTGTCAGACCCAGGTGTTCTCGGTGGGTTATCGCCTCTCGACCGAGTGTGCGTTCCCGGCCGCGGTGGATGACGCGCTGACCGCTTATCGGGCGGTCGCCGAGCAGATCGGTCCCGACCGGTTGGTGTTGTGGGGTGATTCCGCGGGCGGGGGATTGGCCGCGGCGCTGTTGCTGCGGCTGCGGCAACTGGAGATCCCGGCCCCCGCCGGCGCGTTTCTCTTCTCGCCATGGGCCGACCTGCGCAACACTGCCGCAAGCTTCACCGAGAACGCGGCGACCGACGCCCGCTTCTCACTAGACCAGGCGACCGAAGCCGCAGCGGGTTATCTTGCCGGGAGCCCGGTGAACGATCCGCTGGCTTCACCCGTGCTCGGAGATTGGGTCGGCCAGCCACGAATCATCGTGCAGGTCAGCGATTCCGAGGTACTCCGGGACGATTCTCTTCTGCTGTGTCGCGTCGCTGCCGAGGCCGGGGTCGATGTGCGGTTGAAGGTACACGAGGGTCAACCGCACATCTGGAATCTCTCGTACCCCTCAACCCCCGCTTCGAACCTCGCCATCGACTACATGGTCGAGCAACTCGGTGAGTTGCTGGATCCCACTGCCCAAATCTGAGCCGAACTCACCTCGGCAGGCTCGCCGCTCGATCTACAGATCGTGAAAGGAACTGTGAAACAGATGGATTCGACGCAGAACACGATTGCGGTTCGGCACGTCCCCGACCACCTCAGGCTGCACTACGAGTCGATGGGGTGGTGGACGGACGAGTCGCTGGGTGAGATTCTCGGTAGGGGTTTGAAGGACTCTGCCGGTGTTCACTTCCGGATTCATTCGAAGGTGCGCCCGTACTCGGGAACATTGGCAGACGTCGAGCTGGTCGCCCGCCGGCTCGCGGCCGGGTTGCGGGCCCGCGGTGTCCGCGCCGGCGATGTCGTCGCCTTTCAGCTCCCGAACTGGATGGAGGCCGCAGCCACCTTCTGGGCGTCGTCGTTTCTCGGCGCAGTGGTCGTACCGATCGTGCATTTCTATGGCCCAAAGGAATTGGGCTTCATACTCGAGCGCGCCAGACCGCGGGTGTTCATCACTGCCGAGCGGTTCGGCCGGATGACATACGTTCCCGAGGTCAGTGCAGCTGTGCCGATCGTCGGTGTGGTCGGCCTGAACTTCGATGACCTGCTCGAAGACGTTCCGATGGCGGGCGCCCTCGAGGTCGATCCCGCCAACCCGGCACTGATCGCCTACACCTCCGGGACGACGCGTGATCCGAAGGGCGTCATCCACACTCACCAGACGCTCGCGTTCGAGACCCGCCAACTGCTGTCCAACTATCAGTCGGATCGGGGCCGGCAACTGACCGCGCTGCCGGTCGGGCACTTCATCGGCATGCTGGGGGCTTTTCTGGTGCCGGTTCTGGAGGGCACGCCGGTCGACCTGTGTGATGAATGGGACCCGACCCGGGTGATCGCCCTGATGGATTCCGATGGTGTTGCGATCGGCGGTGGGCCGACGTACTTCGTCACGAGTCTGTTGGACCATCCCGACTTCACGCCCGCCCATCTGAACTACCTCAAGTACATCGGCCTCGGCGGGTCGACTGTTCCCGCCGCGGTCACCCGGCGTCTTTCCGACCTGGGCATCATCGTCACCCGGTCGTATGGGAGTACCGAACATCCGTCGATCACCGGTTCGGTCACCACTGCTCCCGAGGACAAGCGATTGCTGACCGACGGTAACCCGAAGCTGGGTGTCGAGATCAGATTGGGAGACGACGGCGAAATCCTCAGTCGGGGACCGGATCTGTGCCTGGGTTATACCGATCCGGAGCTGACGGCACAGGCGTTCGACGACGACGGTTGGTACCGCACCGGTGACATCGGCGTGATCGACGACGACGGCTATCTGATGATCACAGATCGTAAGTCGGACATCATCATTCGCGGCGGCGAGAATGTCAGCGCCGCGCAGGTGGAGGACGTCCTGCTCGAGATGCCCGCGATCGCGGAGGCAGTTGTCGTCGCGGCGCCGGACAAACGATTCGGCGAACGCACGGCCGCCGTCGTGCGAGTCAAACCCGGACTGGTGATGCCGACGCTTTCCGAGGTCCAACAGCATTTCGCCGACGCCGGAACCGCCAGGCAGAAGTGGCCGGAGGAACTGCACGAGGTGGAGGACTTCCCGCGGACCGCGTCCGGCAAGGTCCAAAAACACCATGTGCGACGGCAGATCGCCGATCTCCACGCCGAAGGCGCCAGATGAGATCACAAGAGCTCGAACATCAGAGCCTGTCGGAATCGACCGGCCGTATCGCATACTGCAGCTTTCAATATGGTGTGGTGGCGCCTATTCGGCGCGCCGATTTGAATATTTGATCGGTATCGCCCTTTCACGATCGCGTGCATCTTTCGGCATTCCTCATGCTCGAAATCAAGGCCGTTCGGCTCCGTGGCCATTTCTGTTTCGTGTGCCACAGATGTCTTCGTCAGAAAAGTCCGATTCGGGTATTGCCATCGAGAGTGGCGCTCTTCTATGGTGAGAACACACCGCAGTGCGGCGTAGATCACACAGCCCAGCGAAAGCGCTGGGAGTCACATCGCGTGGAGCACAGCCCATTTCACGCGCGCATCGAGATGGCCCGGCACGTCGCTGATTCCTCCAGGCGTCTGCTCAGGACGAAAGTTGACTATCAATGCTTCACACAATTGCGACGCGTCTCGGGCGCAGCATTGCGGTGGTCTTACTGGTGACCATTGCAGTGGTGGGTTTGCTGAGTTTGGCCCCCGGTTCTGCATCGCAGGTCATTCTCGGCGACAATGCGACCCCGGAAGCCGTTGCGGAAATGGATGCGGAACTGGGGCTTGATCAGCCGGTGTGGTCGCAGTACCTGGACTGGTTGGGCAACGCGGTGACCGGCGATCTCGGTACCTCACCCCTGACCAATCAATCTGTCTCGGAGGCGATCTTCGAGCGGCTGCCGGTGACGTTGGAGCTGGCGGCATTGGGCTTGTTGATCGCCCTGTTCGTCTCGATCGTGATGGGCGTGATCTCGGCGTCGCGGCCGGGGTCGGCAGTCGACCGCGGTATCAATGCGCTGTCGGCGGTGTTCTTGTCGGTACCGGCATTCATCGCAGGTCCCATCCTCATCTACTTCTTCGCGATCCAGCTGCAGATTTTTCCGGTGCTGGGCTGGTCCGATATCAGTGACGGGCTGAGCGCGAACCTGCAGAGCGCGCTGTTGCCGGCGATCGCGATCGCATTGACCGAGATCGCCTCATTCCACCGGTTGCTGCGCACGGACTTGATCAGCACGCTCGGCGAGGACTACATCGCCGCGGCCCGCGCGAAAGGGATGTCGCGCACCTACGTCATGTTCCGGCACGCCTTCCGGCCGTCGTCGTTCTCACTGATCACCCTGGCGGGTATCAACCTGGGCCGGCTGATCGGCGGCACCGTGATCGTCGAGACCCTGTTCGGCCTACCGGGTTTGGGGCAGCTGATCGCCGCATCCATCACCACCCGCGACCTGATCATGGTGCAGGGCATCGTGGTGTTCGTCGCGGTCGTCTACGTCACCATCAACACCATCGTCGATCTGAGCTACGGACTGATCGACCCACGCGTCCGGAAGGTGGCGGCCACCGCATGACCGACATGATTTCCAAAGAATCCATTCCCACCGTCGGCCCGCCCACGCCGGCACCGGAGTTGGTCGTCCCCACGATTCGCAAACCCCGGTCGGTTCTGGTGTACCTGTCCGTGGGCTGGCTGGTGGCACTCATCTTGGCCGCGCTGTTCGCCGACCTGCTTCCCATCGCCCCCTACGACACCCCGGTGGGCGCACCGCGCCTGAAGCCCGCGTTCGGGTCGCTCGATCTGATCCTGGGCACCGACAACTTCGGACGCTCAGAACTGTCTCGCATCATCTACGGTGCTCGCGTCTCGCTGGTCGTGGGAACCGTTGCCGGACTGATCGGGTTCATCATCGGGTCGTTGATCGGGTTGGTCGCCGGCTACTTCGGCCGTCACCTCGACAACGGCATCTCTCTGCTGGCCGACGCCATGCTCGCTTTCCCGCCACTGATCCTGTTGCTGGCACTGGCCTCGATCTTCGAACCCAGCATCACGACCATGCTCGCCGGACTGACCCTGGTCGTCATCCCCGCGTTCATCCGCCTTTCCCGGGCCAACACGATGGCGTGGTCGTCCCGCGAGTTCGTCCGGGCCGCAAAGAACATGGGCGCAGGCCACTCCCGGATCCTGTTCAAGGAGATCCTGCCCAACGTCATCGCACCGCTGGCCTCGTACCTGCCCATCGTGATGGCCGCGCTTATCGTGGCCGAAGGCTCCCTGAGCTTTCTCGGCCTGGGCATCCCACCGCCCACACCGAGCTGGGGCGGCATGATCAGCGATGGCAAAGACGCGCTCGCAACGTCGCCACACCTGGTCTTCGTGCCATCGCTGGCCATCTTCTTCACCGTCTTCGCCCTCAACCAGCTCGGCGATCACCTGCGAATCAAGTTCGACAAGACAATTCAGCACTGAGACATGATCGAGTCCAGGAAGAGTGACCATGAGCGTTGAGTCCGAGATGGAACGGCCCCGCACCCCGCCAGACCTCGCCGAAGTGCGCCCTACCGGGCCGCTGCTCGAGGTGAACAATCTTCGGGCATACATCGGTACCGCTCGTGGGACGGTTCGGGCAGTCGACGATGTATCGCTCTGTCTCGGCACCGGTCAGGCGCTGGGAATCGTGGGGGAGTCCGGCTCCGGCAAATCGGTGATGGCGCGGGCCATCATGGGTTTGATGCCGCCGCGCTCGGCACGTTCGGGAGAGGTGACCTTTCAGGGCCGGGATCTGTTGGCGCTGAACAAAAAAGAAAAGCTGGAGATCTGGGGCAAACAGATCGCCATGGTGTTCCAGGACCCGGGCCGCTCCCTGAATCCGGTGGTGCGGGTGGAGCGTCAGCTCACCGAGGGCATGCGAAAGCACCTGGGCGTCAGTCGCTCCGAGGCGAACAGCCGGGCACTCAACCTCCTGCAAGAGGTGGGGGTGCCCGATCCGCAGCGTCGGCTACGGAACTATCCGCACGAGATGTCGGGCGGGATGCGCCAGCGGGTGATGATCGCGATCGCGCTGGCGTGCGAGCCGGACCTGCTGATCGCCGACGAACCGACGACCGCGCTCGATGTGACCATCCAGCGCCAGATCCTGGACCTGCTGCGTCGGGTGCAACGCGAACGTGACATGGGCATGATGCTGATCAGCCACGACTTGGCCGTCGTGGCCGGGCGAACCGATCGGGTATCGGTCATGTACGCGGGAAGACTGGCCGAAGTCGGCTCCACCCGTGAGGTTTTCGAGGCGCCGATGCATCGTTACACCCACGCGCTGCTGGGCGCCACACCGACGATCGACCATGCCCGGCATGCGCCGCTGCGGGTGATCTCCGGATCGTTGCCCGACCCCACCGGGCCACCACCGGGGTGCCGGTTCGCGCCGCGGTGTGAACATGGGCAATCCGACTGCCTCACACCGGGTCCGACGCTGCAATCCGTCGGTGGCGATCATGCGGTGGCCTGTCTGTATCCGGTCCAGCCCCAGCCCGTCAAAACTCTCGAACTGTCAGGAAGGTAGAACCCCATGGCCGGCAGCGGCACCGCACATCTCCGCGGCGATCAGGCTCTCCTGCGCGTCGAGGACCTCGTCGTCGAATATCCGACCAGCGCCGGCACCGTACAGGCGGTGTCAAAGATCAGCTTCGACGTCCTGCCCGGTGAAACCCTGGGTATCGTCGGCGAATCCGGCTGCGGCAAGTCGACAACCGGGCGGGCGGTGCTGCGCTTGGACCGGGTCACCGCGGGCCGGATCCGGTTCGGTGAGGACTGGATCGAAAAAGCTGATGAAAAGGCCATGCGCGTGCTTCGGCGCGATATGCAGATGATCTTCCAGGATCCGGTCAGCTCCCTGAACCCGCGTCGATCCGTCAAAGACATCGTCGTGGAAGGGATGGCGGTGGCGGGTGCTCCGAAAGCCGACCGCGCCACCACTTCGGCACAGGTTCTCGATTCGGTCGGGCTGTCTCCGGAACGCTATTCCGACGTCCTCCCACGAGCGCTGTCCGGCGGTCAGGCCCAGCGGGTCGCCATTGCCCGCGCGCTGGCGCTGAACCCGCGGCTGCTGATCTGCGACGAACCCGTCTCCGCACTCGATGTGTCGGTCCAGGCCCAGATCCTCAATCTCATCGAAGAACTCAAGGCCGAGTTCGATCTCACCGTCGTCTTCATCGCCCACGACCTCGGTGTCGTGCGCACGGTCAGCGACAACGTCATGGTGATGTACCTGGGTAAGGTCTGCGAGTTCGGCGACTCGATTCTGGTGTACGACAACCCGGCCCACCCCTACACCCGCGCCCTGCTGGATTCGGTGCCGTTGACCGACCCTGACAAGGGTTTCGCCGGGCCGGCACTCGAGGGCGACGTACCGTCGCCCCTGGCACCGCCGACCGGATGCCGCTTCCGCACCCGCTGCCCCAACGCTCAGGACCTCTGCGCCACAACGGAACCCGAGGTCAGGGAGATCCGTTCCGGACAGTTCGCCGCCTGTCATTTCCCGCTGGAGTCGGCCTAGCGGCGCAAGCCACTCCATCCACAGCGAATCCGCTCCAGTTGCATGGTGCTGCAACTGGAGCGGATTCGTAAAGGTGGAGCGGATCAGCGAATGATCAATCAGGCCTGCGCGGAGGCGAGGGCCTCGTTGAAGGTCTTGCTCGGTCGCATCACGTTCGCGGTGGCCTCGGGATCCGGCAGGTAGTAGCCGCCGATCTCGACGGGCTTGCCCTGGGCGTCATTGAGTTCCTTCACGATGGCGTCTTCGTTCTTCGCCAACGTATCCGCCAGTGCCGCAAAGTGCTTGGCGAGTTCCTCGTCCTCGGTCTGGTTTGCCAGCTCCTGTGCCCAGTACAGGGCGAGGTAGAACTGGCTGCCCCGGTTGTCGAGTTCGCCGGTGGTGCGTGAAGGACCCTTGTTGTTCTCCAGCAGCTTGCCGGTCGCCGCGTCGAGCGCCTTGGCCAAGATCACGGCCCTGGTGTCGCCGGTCTTCTTGCCGAGATCTTCCAAACTGACTGCGAGGGCGAGGAATTCGCCGAGCGAATCCCAGCGCAGGTGATTTTCTTCCAGCAACTGCTTGACATGCTTGGGAGCCGAACCACCGGCGCCCGTCTCGTACAGACCGCCACCGGCCATCAGTGGCACGATCGAGAGCATCTTGGCGCTGGTGCCGAGTTCGAGGATGGGGAACAGGTCGGTGAGGTAGTCACGCAGGATGTTGCCCGTGGCGGAGATGGTGTCCAGGCCGCGGATAACACGCTCGAGGGTGTACCGCATCGCACGGACCTGCGACATGATCTGGATGTCGAGACCCTCGGTGTCGTGGTCCTTGAGGTACGTCTTGACCTTCTTGATCAACTCGTTCTCGTGCGGACGGTACGGATCGAGCCAGAAGATGACCGGCATCCCGGAATCGCGGGTGCGGGTGACGGCCAGCTTGACCCAGTCGCGGATCGGTGCGTCCTTGACGATGCACAGGCGGAAGATGTCACCGGCCTCTACGTTCTGCGACAGCAGGACCTCACCGGTCGCCAGGTCGGTGATGTTGGCGACGCCGTCCTCGGAGATCTCGAAGGTCTTGTCGTGTGAGCCGTACTCCTCGGCCTGCTGTGCCATCAGGCCGACGTTGGGAACGGTGCCCATGGTGGTCGGGTCGAACTGACCGTTGGTCTTGCAGAAGTTCACGATTTCTTGGTAAATACGCGAGAAGGTCGACTCCGGGTTGACGGCCTTGGTGTCTTTCGGCCGACCGTCGGCGCCCCACATCTTGCCGCCGGCCCGGATCATCGCGGGCATGGACGCATCCACGATGACGTCGCTGGGGGAATGGAAGTTCGAGATGCCACGCGCTGAATCGACCATGGCGAGTTCCGGACGGTGCTCGTGGCACTTGTGCAGATCTTCGATGATCTCGTCACGCTTGGACGCGGGCAGCGTTTCGATCTTGCTGTAGAGGTCCGAGAGGCCGTTGTTGACGTTGACGCCGAGCTCGTCGAACAGATCGCCGTGCTTGGCGAAAGCGTCCTTGTAGAAAACGCGTACGGCGTGGCCGAAGACGATCGGGTGCGAGACCCGCATCATCGTCGCCTTGACGTGGAGCGAGAACATGACGCCCGTCTCGTAGGCGTCCTCCATCTGCTCCTCGTAGAACTTGATCAGGGCTTTCTTGCTCATGAACATGCTGTCGATGACATCGCCATCGGTGAGGGAGACCTTGGGCTTGAGGACGATCGTCTTGCCGCTCTTGGTCAGCAGTTCCATCTTCACGTCGCGGTCGCCCTCGACGGTCATGGACTTCTCGCCGTGGTAGAAATCGCCTTCACGCATGTGGGCCACATGGGTGCGCGAAGCCATCGACCACTCGGTCATGCTGTGCGGATGCTTACGGGCGAACTCCTTGACGGCCTTCGGTGCGCGTCGGTCCGAGTTGCCTTCGCGGAGCACCGGATTCACGGCGCTGCCGAGGCACTTGGTGTAGCGCTCCTTGACCTTGGCCTCTTCTTCGGTCTTCGGGTTGCCCGGGAAGTCGGGGAGTTTGTAGCCCTTGGCCTGGAGTTCCTTGATGGCTTCAACCAGCTGCGGCACCGAGGCGCTGATGTTCGGCAGCTTGATGATGTTGGTCTCGGGCAGTTGTGTCAGACGGCCGAGCTCGGCGAGGTTGTCCGGCACCCGCTGCTCGTCGGTGAGGTAATCGGGGAATTCGGCCAGGATGCGGCTCGCGACCGAGATGTCGCTCGACTCGATGTTGATGTCGGCCGCATCGGCAAACGCACGGACCACCGGGAGGAATGCGTGTGTCGCAAGCATCGGCGCCTCGTCCGTCAGTGTGTAGATGATGGTCGGCTGCTTTGCGTTCATATTCGCCTTCGTCTCCAGTTTCGTCGCGTCATGCATCGGTCCGTCTTCCCCCGTCTCCGTAATCTTAGGACGCGGGAGGCCTGTGAGCGCGGACACCTCCGATGCACTCTATAGCTGCCGCCACAAATGCGGACCGAAATTGTCCTCTATCGGTCATAACGTGGGCACTGTTCCCATCAGTTCCCGAAAGGACTCGATCATGGCCGGTACCTATACCCCCGTCGTTCTCACCGTCCCCGTCACCGGCGAAAAAGCGGACATTTTGACCCTCCTGTCCGACCAGCGGGCCCTGCTGAAAGTGGCGGCCCGCGACCTCACCGACGCGCAGGCCCGCACCCGGACGACTGTCAGCGAACTCACCATCGGCGGTCTGATCAAGCACCTCGCACAAGGCGAGCGTGCGAATGCCCAGACGATCCGCGACCGGGACGAGACTGCCGAGTTCGACATGGCCGACGTCGGCGACGCGTACACGCTCCGCGAGGACGAGACCCTGGCGGACTGGCTCGCTGAATACGATCGTGCCGCGGCCGACTACGACCACGTCATCGCGGAGGTGGCGGGCCTCGACGAGCTGATCCCACAGCCGACTGCGCCCTGGCAACCCGAGCGGGAGTGGTGGACAGTCCGCAAGATGGCGTTGCACCTGCTGCGCGAGACCGCGCACCACTGCGGGCACGCCGACATCATCCGTGAGGCCCTCGACGGCCAGACCACTATGGGGGCCATCTCGGAGGGCTCGGATTGGACCGACATCGCGGCGAAGTGAGTCGCGGTCAGGTGTCGGTGCGGCTGCGTTCACGCACCGCACCGAACGTGACGGTGACACGGTCGTTGCGATGCCGTCCGTAGGTCACCAGGAGCACCCGACCGTCGTCGTCGAACAGGGTGGATTCGAGGAAGAGAAGGGGAGTGCTCTCGGGTATGCCCAGGATGGTTGCGACACCCGCGTCGGCGGCGACGGCCGAGACCGCCCGGGCCGCCGATGCGATGCACCGCCGCTGTCCCATCTCGATGTACGCGTATACATCGCCGGCCGCAATCGTTTCGTCGATGACATCGGCATCCACGAGGGGAAGCAGGTAGGTACGTAGTTCCACCGGTGTGCCGGCGGCCGCCTCGACGCGCTCGAAGACCGCCAGACGCGTTGCGTCTGCAGGCAGGTCCAGGCTGGTGCGCAGCGTGTCCGGAATCGATTCGAGGACACTCAATCCGAGGAGGACGGAATCGAGCCGTGCGTAGCGCCCGGCGATCTCTGAGCCGTCCAGCAACCTGTCGAATCTGTACCGGCTCGGGATCATGGCGGGGAAACTGCCGGTTCCGACCTGTCGGCGGATGCGGCCTTCATCGGCCAGCAGATGCAAGGCTTCGCGGACGGTGTTCCGGGACGTGCCATGGCCCTTCGAGAGGGCGGACTCGTCTGGTAACCGGCTCAGTTGGTCGGGTTGGTGCTCGAGTGTGCCGCTGAGGATGTCGCGCAGGCGACGCGCTTCTTCGCGCCGACGCTCGCCGGTGTGAACCCGAAGGGAATGGCCGGTCACGCGTCGAGGAAACTTTCCGTACTCCACACCATGTACATCTACCGAAGTGGTGTTGCTGCAACGCAACGGTGAGGTTACCAACGCGGATGCCCCGGCGCGCTCACCTCTCGAGGGTGGCGAAGCCGGCTTGGTCGACCGGGTTCGCAACCGGCGTGAGCTGGGGCAACACGCTCGCCGACGGCATCCGATGCCCGGCGAAACGCGAGTGTTACGGCATCGCGATGGTCGGGCAATCTGACTGGTCAACGATCTCCTATAGCAAGATCGCATCGCATTCTTCGAGATGCGGTCACCGTCCAGTCATGTGCGCTCAGGAGGATTACCCGTGATTTTTACGCGTCCAGCAGTTCGGACCTATGGAGCCGCCACTGCGGTCGCGGCCACGTTGATGGTGGCCGCGTGTGGTGGCGACAGTTCTTCGGCCCCGGCCGGTTCCGCCGATCCCGACGCGCCCATTGCGGTGAAGGTCAGCAGCCTCAACCTCTGTGATGAGCGTTACCTCTACTGGGGTGTCGAGAAAGGTGTGTTCGCCGACCACGGGCTCGATGTCACCGTTGTGCCGGGGGTCGGCGGGGCGCCGGGTATCGCAGCATTGCAACCCGGTGAGGTGAATCTGGCATTCACAGATCCATTCAGCGTCTTCCGTGCCGATGCGCAGGGCATCGATCTCACTGTTGTCAGCGGTGCCTACACCAGCGCCCAGCCGCCGGCGCCCGAGGCCGGTGGTGTCGCGGTGAAGAAGGGATCGGACATCTCCGGCGCCGCTGACCTGGAGGGCAAGACGGTCGCCGTCAACGAACTCGCCGGCATCAACCAGATCATGATCGAGAACTGGGTCCGCGAAGCCGACGGTGACCCCTCCAAGGTCGAGTTCGTCGCACTGCCTTTCCCCGAACTGGGACCGGCCGTCGTCTCGGGCCGGGTCGACGCAGGCCAGCTCCCGGCCTCGGCCCTGGCCATGAACGCCGACGCACTGGTCTCCATCGGCAACGCGTTCACCTCGGCGGAGGGTGGCTACGCGATCTACGCGACGTACACGGGTATGACCGGCTGGATCGAGGATCATCCGGGCGTGGAAGAGAAGTGGCTCGCGGCGATGAACGACTCGATCGAACAGATTCACGACCCTGCGAACGAGGCAGAGTCCTTCGAGATCGCCAGCGCCGTCTGTAAGACGCCGGCCGCAACGTTGCTGGAACTGCCCGGGAACACGATCACGTCGTCGATCGACATGGCGGTCCTGGCGGATATGGCCCAGATGGCGCGCGACTCGGATCAGCTCGACAGCACGCCCGACCTCGAGTCCCTGGTCAACCCGGGTGCCCAGGTCGGCTGAGGCCGACTCCCGATCGGCAGCGATGGCCCCCGGAGATCCGGGGGCCATCGCCGCTGGTGCCGGGTTCTGTTCTAGACCCAGGCCGGGAAGTCGGCCTTGCGGATCAGGCAATGCACGCCCTTGACGTCGTCGACGACCTGACTGACCACGAAATCACCTGCGGCGCTGAGATATAGGTAGGCGATGGACTCCGGGACGAAGGCGACCTGGCTGAGCAGCCGGATCGACTCACGAACGCACTTCTTCATGGCTTCGTTGAGATCTTGATCCAATCCCATGGCGATCCAGTGGGTGGGGGTCTCGCCGAACGGTCCGTCGATGGCCCCGGTGGCCGGATAGGCCTGCGGGGCAGAGAGAACCGTCAACCGGACGGTCGTGCGCAGGGAAGCCTCGAGCGCGGTCAGCGAGACCTCGCCGTTGCCCTGTGCGAAATGCGGGTCACCCATGTAGTAGCCGGCGCCGTCGACCTGGACCGGTAGGTACATCGTCGATCCCAGTCCCAGGTCGCGGACGTCCAGGTTGCCGCCGTGCGCGCCGGGCGGGATGGTGTTGAGGGCGACCTCGGTGTCGGCGGTCAGTCCGGACAATCCCATGAACGGGCTGAGCGGGAAGGTGATTCGCCGGGTGTCGCCCCAGCGCATCGTTGCGGTGAACTCGTCGACGTCCGCGGTGCAGAACTGGCTGATGATGGGTACGGGCTCACCGGTCTCATCGCTGACCGGCCGTTCGCCGGCCAACGCGCCCAATCCGTGACGGCTCGAGACGACTCCGTAGGGCACCCGCGGTGTGAGGTCCAGATACTCGATCTTGAGGATGTCGCCCGGCTTGGCGCCGTCGACGTGAATTGGTCCGGTGACAACGTGTGGGCCGTCCGGCCCCCTGGTGTGCACCACGTCGGATGCGGCGAGTTCGACCAGGTCCTCCAGGACGTCGCCGGCCGGCACACCGTGGGAAGCGAAGTAGGACAGGGGGTCCCGCCCCTGGTCTTCCATCAATCCCTCGTGAGAGATCGTGTCGATGGTGACCGTTTGGCCGGAGGCGATGGTGAGAACGGGTTCACGGTCCGGAGTCGGCAACCTCCCCCACGACACCGTCTTGGGGGAGGCGGCCACGTAATGATCGCCGAGGCGTTCCCCGGAATGTGGTTGCAAGATGGGCATGGAGGATGAACCTTTCGAGCGGGGAGATGGGAATGGGGAGCGAGCGTCCGGTGGCGGGGCGGGAGTTCTCGCCCCGCCATGGACGTTAGTGACCGATCGCTGCCGTTAGGTTACGTACGTGTTGCAATACGAGACGATGTCCCGCATTGCTTGACGGCACGTTCTGCGGCTTTTACCCTTTTCGTATCCGCTGGTGAACGGTGGTCACCCGTGGGCGTCAACGGCTTCCACGCATACGAAAGGCAGGGTCGTGTCCGAACCAGGCATCAATCGCAGGCGGGGTCCGGCAGGTGTGGCATTCGTGCGCCTTGCGGTCCCAGACATGGTCGCCACCATCGAATTCCTCGAATACCACGTCGGCCTTGCCACCGAGGGCCGCGACGAGTCCCATGCCTACCTGCGGGTCGGCCTGGAACATCACAGTATCGAACTGGTCTCCGATCCGTCACTGACCGAGTTCCGTTACGACGGTGTGGGTTTCCACGTCGCCGATGAAGATCTCGCGGATCTGCGGACGCGGGTCGCCGAGTCGGGACACGAGATCCTGCCGCTGACTGATGGGACGAAAGGGCTGTGTCAGGACGGGTTTGCCGTCCGCGACCCCAACGGCACCCTGGTCGAGTTGTTCACCGGTTTCCTCGAGTACGCGGAGGAGCCGTGGCCGGACCTGCGGCCGCAGCGGTTGGTCCACCCGTTCATCGTGACCGACAAATACGAACAGACACTTGCCTTCTACCTCGATGTCCTCGGATTCCTGCCGTCTGACCATGTCGAAGACTTCACGGCTTTTCTGCGCTGTGAAGACCGCTACCACCACAGCCTGGCGATCCGTCGCAGCACCAAGTTCGCCCTGGAGCACCTGTGCTTCATCATGGGCGACATCGACGGGGTGATGCGGCGTCGTGCACGCGCCCAGTACAAGGGCGTGAAGATTCTGGGTGACGTGGTGAACCACTCGGCGTCGACCTCGATCGCGTTCTATCTGTTCGACGAAAAGCATGGGCCCCGTTACGAACTCTGCGACGGTCACCGCGTCTTCAGTCCGGAAGAACATGAAACGCACCGTCCGCGTCGTCTCAAACGGGATCCGCGCAACATCGACATCTGGCGTGCGGAGGCCGATGACCGGACCTGGGCACACTGACTCTGTAGACGGCTTCGCCGCCGAAGAAGTCGACAGCCTCATCGGAGCGATCGGTGTCCTCACGGGGCAACCGACACCGCGGGGTGAGGAGCGGCAAACGGCGTATGCGCTCGCGGTGTGGGCCGGACGCCGCTGGCCGGCGTTGTCCTTCACGGTCGACGAGATCGGCCGCACCGGCGCGAACCTGGTGTGCTGCACACGGGCTCCGTCGCGCGATGACCTGCTGCTGTACTCCCACATCGACACGTCCCTGACGGGAATCGGGTCGCGGGATCACGAGGTCACCGGTTCGTGGGTCGACGCGTCGCCGGGATTCTCCCGACAGGCAGATACGGTCTCGGCTTTCGGTCTCGGGGTGGCGCGCGGGCCGGCGGCGTCCGCATTGATCGGATTCGCCCGGGCCGCAGCGTTGTTGCCGTCAGCCGCGCCACGCTCCTTACGGCTCGTACTGGCCGGTGGCGGAACACATGAGAACACACTCGGTGAGCGTCCCGGTTCTGCCGACGCGGCCTACAGCGGCCTGGCGCGCCATCTCGAGGCCCACCCCCGACCAGGTGCCGCGATCGTGGCGAAGTGTGGTCCACCCGGGGTCCTCTGGGAGGAGCCGGGCGCCGGATATCTACGCATTCGGGTGTCGGGCCGACGGGGCGCGGTGTTGAGCCGCGATCATGCACAGCCGCCCGGTGGTCTCCCGATTCACATCGGCGCGATGTGCACCGCATTCGAGGAGTGGCGACTACGGCTGACGCGCGACGGCCATCGTGACGGTCAGATCGGGCGTGAGGCGGGGATCGGCGCGGTCCGGACGGGTTCGGTTCGTAAACCCGATCTGCTGCCCACCCATGTCGATCTCTACGCGTACCTCGTGACGCTGCCCGGTGATGTCGTCGCCGACCTGGCCGCCGATCTCTGTTCGGCGATGTGCCGCGCCTTCGTGGGAAGCCCCCTCGAGGGCTGCACTGTCGCAGTGGAGCTGACGACGCCGCAGGCCTCGGGCGTCACGCCGCGAGATTCTGTGTTCGTGAACACGGTGCGCGCAGTGTGGCAGAGTCACCACGGAAGATGCGTCCCCGATGTGACCGGCTGGACCGGATCCACGGACGGTGCGCTGCTCCGCGAGGCCGGTGTCGAAACCGTCCGGACGGGGCCGGTTAGTGTTGCTGACGACAACGATGCCGATCGCGACGTCATGCGCGTCAGCGAGCTGATGCGCTTTGCGCATATCTACGCCGACATCGGTGGCAGATGGGCAGCTGGAGAGAAGAGGTGACGGTGGTGGCCAAGACACCGGAGGAAAAGGGTGCGCCAGTCATCCAGGCGGTCGAACGTGCCGCTGTCATCCTCTCTGCCTTCACTCCGGCTCGGCCGAGGCTGTCGCTGAACGAGATCACGGCGGCGCTGGGCACCAGCAAGGCGACCGCGCATCGATATACCAAGGCGCTGCGCGAGGTGAACCTGCTCCGCTATGACCCCACCGAAACGGTGTATTCACTTGGCCCGCAGGTGCTCACGCTCGCGGCTGCGGCTCGGTCCGGACTGCCGGTGATCAAACTCGCCGAGCCGTTGATGGAGCAACTCCTGCGGG
This sequence comes from Williamsia sp. z71, assembly GCF_059553375.1. Classification (NCBI taxonomy): domain Bacteria; kingdom Bacillati; phylum Actinomycetota; class Actinomycetes; order Mycobacteriales; family Nocardiaceae; genus Williamsia; species Williamsia sp. z71. The sequence goes on along the minus strand of NZ_JCANWX010000004.1, from coordinate 222,470 downwards.
AGGTCCAGGAGACGGTTGTGTTGAGTGTGTGGGACGGCGAGAGCCCCATCGTGGTTGCCTCCAACGACAACACCGATCACGTGGCGCGTGTCGCCGTGCGCCTCGGTGCCAGGCTGTCTCCGACCGCGTCCGCACAAGGGCGGGTGTTCTGCGCCTTTCTCCCCGACGAGGAGGTGCCGATGCTGCGCCGGGAAATCCAGTCCGATCCCGAGTTCGCCGCCGAGTTGGTGCGCATCCGCCAGAGCGGGGTATCGGTCAAATCTCCTGTTGTCAACGGACTTCGCACGCTGGCCGCTCCCGTGTTCCAGGCCGACCACGTTGTCGCGGCACTGGCCGTGGTGGCGACGTCGGTCGCGAGTGATGAGCAGGTCCAGCGAAACATCGACGCGCTCCGCAGCAGCGCCGAGCGTCTGTCGGCGGCCCTCGGCAACGCATGAGGTGCGTCGGGCATTCGCTGTCCGGCGATTGACCTTGCCGTGGTCCGGTGGTCTGAAGTGGTGTCCGGATCGGCCGGATTGTTACGGCGCTGATACGAAGTGCGATTCATATTGCGAGATGGTGTCCCACATTGACGCATGAGTGGCAGAGACTTTAGCCTCCCAATAGGACGATGTCGCGCATCGTGGTCTTTCCTGCATTCGGGCGGGGCTGCGCTCACCCGGTCGGCATCAACGGAGAGGAACCATGTGCGGTATCGAGTCGTAGCAGCCACGGACGTCCATCTGGCAGGGGTGCAGGGGGTCGGTCATGGCCGATGACCCCACGGTGACGTTCCCGACCCCGACCCCGACCCCGACCTCGGACCCCGGGACGGAACCGGAGCCCGAAGCCAAGGCCCTGCCAGCCATTCAGGCCGTCGAACGAGCGGCGACGATCCTCGCGGCATTCACGCCTCAGTGTCCTCGGATGAGCTTGGGGGAGATCACTGTTGTGCTGGGCACCAGTAAGGCCACGGCACACCGCTACACCAAGGCACTGCGGGATGCGAACCTCATTCGCTTCGATGACGGCGAATCGATGTACTCGTTGGGGCCTCATGTCATGACGCTCGCTGCGGCAGCCCGCGCCGGCCTGCCGGTCATCAAGAGCGCCGAGGTGCATATGGAGAAGTTGCTCGCCGAGGTTCGCGAGACGGTGGTCTTGAGCGTCTGGGATGGTGAGAGTCCAATTGTCGTGGCCACCAACGACAACACCGAGCAGGTGGCGCGGGTGACGGTGCGCGTCGGTGCGCGGCTTTCTCCGACGGCCTCGGCGCAGGGCCGGGTCTTCTGTGCGTTCTTACCCGAATCGGAGGCGGCGATGGCGCGTGTGGAGCTACGCACGAACCCCGAGTTCGCCGAGGAGCTCCAACGTATCCGGTCCACGCACGTGTCGGTGAAATCGCCTGTGGTCAACGGATTTCGGACCCTGTCGGCACCGGTCTTCGCCGGCGACCGTATCGTGGCGGCGCTGGCGGTGGTGGCCACGTCTGTGTCGGTCAGCGGAGACATCGATCGGCATATCGCCGCCCTCAAGTCCGCTGCGGAGGCCTTGTCCGCCGAACTCGGACCCGGTTGATTGCCCGGGCTCCGATTCCGGGGCGGATTCGCACGTTACGGGCGTGAGACACGCTGGTAAATCCTGGGATTGGGTAGCCGCTGCGGATTGACAGTACAGCCGCGCCTTGGTCGAATTGTCTCGTAGTGCGAGACATTGTCTCGCAGCAACTCCGACGCAATAGAGGGCGCACCCCATGATCACGATGACGTCGCAACAAGAGGTTGCCTCGCACGCGAAGCCCTCCGCGGGGGTCCGCACTGCCGGTGGCCTGCGAAAGGTGATGAATCCGGCTCGGGTTCGTGCCGTCGGTCTGGGCGCCCTCGGGATCGTCACCCTGCTGGCGGCGTGGACCGTGGTCGTCGCACTGGGCGTCGTGCCGTCGAGTTCTCTGCCATATCCCTCGGCGGTTGCCGCGCGCCTGCCCTCGTTGTTGACCGATGGTGAGTTCCTCTCGAGCCTCGGAGACACGATGTGGGCGTGGCTCGCCGGGTTGGTGCTCAGCTCCGTGACCGCCGTCGCGGTGGGGTTGCTCATCAGCACGATCCCGTGGCTGACATTACCGGCCACGCTGGCGGTCAACGTCTTTCGCTCGATTCCGGCGACGGCACTGATCCCGGTGGTGATCCTGATCTTCGGTCTCGGTATGGACATGAAGGTGTCCGTCGCGGTGTATGCGACGTTCTGGATCGTCCTGATCAACACCATGTACGGTGTCGCATCAACGGAGCCGATGCGTAAGGACGCCGCCCGATCCATGCAGTGGGGTTGGCTCCGGACACACGCCTATGTGACATTGCCGAGTGCGCTGCCGTCCATCGTCATCGGCTTGCGCATCGCGTCCGGTGTGGCGTTGGTTGTGGTCATCAGTGCCGAATTGCTCGGTGCCAAATCAGGTTTGGGAACCCTGATGGTCCAGTACCAGCAGGCGCTGAGGATCGACGTGGTGTACGCGATGCTGCTGGTGATCGGTGTCATCGGGATGGCTGTCTACACAGTTCTCGTGCGAATCGAGAAGACTTCGATGAAGTGGGTGCACATTGTCTAGCATCACCGAGGCAAGACCGGAATTGGTTGTCACGCGGCCGACGGCGGTGCGGCGGAGATCCCGGACCACCTTCGCCGTTGCCCGGCGGGTCCTGAGTTCGATCTGGGCGCTGTGGCTACTCGTGGCACTGCTCATCGCCTGGGAGTTGTTCGCACAGAACTCGCCGACGGTGTTCTTTCCGCCGTTGAGCGATGTTCTCGAGCAATTCCGCAAGGACTGGCTGTCGAGCGATCCGTCGATGTTATTCCTCTCGAGTGAGTTCTACGACACCGTCCCGGTCAGTCTCGGGCGGCTCGCGGCAGGATGGGGCCTGGCCGCAGTCGCCGGCGTCGTGTTCGGCATGGCGCTGGGACGCAGTCAAATCCTCTCGGGGATGTACAACCCGATCGTGCGGTTCTTCATGTCCTTGCCGAACGCCGCGTTGTTGCCGATCGTGTTCCAGATCTTCGGCCCCAACAGCTCGATGAACATCTTCCTGATCTTCTTCGGCACGGTGTGGCTGATCGTGGTCAACACCGCAGACGGTGTCGCCGGCGTCGACCCACAGTGGATTCGGAGTGCCCGGAGTATGCAGCTCGGGAAACCGGACCTCTACCGGCGGGTGCTGTTGCCTGCAGCGATGCCGCAGATCATGGCGGGCCTGCGGGTGAGCATCGGTATCGGGCTCATCTTGATGATCATCTCGGAGCTATATGCGACGACAGCCGGGTTGGGCTACAACGTCATGGTCTATCAGCAGACGTTCCAGTACCGGCAGATGTGGTCCGCCTTCCTGTTGATCGCGGTGCTGGGTATCGCGCTGAACGCCATCATGACCACCGTCGAGAAGCGGGTTCTGCGCTGGCAGCGCCGCAGTTCTTTGCGCGACCTGTAGACGATCACCGACAACGCACACAAGGAGAGTCATGAAGCTTCGAATCGACGGGGTCACCAAGACGTATGGTGAGCGTTTGGCGCTCGCCTCCACCACCGTAGCGATCGGCGAGGAGGAGTTCGTCTCGATCGTCGGACCGTCGGGATGTGGCAAGTCGACCCTGCTGATGATGATGGCGGGTCTGCTTTCGCCGACCAGTGGCCAGGTGATGCTCGGTGACCAGCGGGTCGACGGTCCTCCGTTCGGTCTGTCCGTTGTGTTCCAGGACTACAGCCGATCATTGTTCCCCTGGATGACCGTTCGGAAGAATCTGGTCATGGCTGCGGCTGCCTACAAATTGCCGAAATCGGAAGTGGCCCAACGTGTCGAACATGCGCTGACATCGGTGGGCCTGCCTGGGCAGGGTGACATGTACCCGTGGCAGATGTCGGGTGGGATGCAGCAACGCGTTGCGATCGCGCGAGCGCTCGTCGTCGAACCCAAGGTGATGCTGATGGACGAGCCGTTTGCCGCCGTCGACGCTCAGACGCGTGCTGACCTCGAAGACCTGGTATTGAGGGTCCGTGATGAGTACAAGGTCACGATTGCCTTCGTCACCCACGACATCGACGAAGCGGTCTACCTCGGGGATCGCGTGCTGGTCCTGGCGGCACACCCGGGTCACCTGGTCGCAGACATCCCGGTGGATCTCGGTCACGCCCGAGACCAGGTGAGCACCAAACTGAAACCTCGATTCGCCGAGCTGCGCACCGAGGTCTTCCAGCTCGTCATGCGGCCTGCAGAGCCCGTTGTCGTATGACCGCGTCCGCGAGGCAACTGGCGGGTGGCGTAAGTACCCCGCGGTTGACCGCAAATGCCTGCACACAGGCCCAGGGGTGACCGTCGGGATGGCGTAACCAGTTGCGCGGCAGCGCTTTACACGCCCGCAACACTGCTGGGATTAACTGTCACCATGAGTTCAGAAGACCAGTCGAGCGCGAAGAGGAAACCGCGGATCGCGGTGTTCTCCGGCCCGCGGGCAACCATTCAGAACAGCGGCGTGTTGAGGACAAGTGATTCCGTACGCCGGGACCGAGGGCTGCCGGGATCGGGGGCCGGATTCGACACCATTCGGTCTCAGCGCCTCGCGGCCTCCGCAACGGTGTACGTCGAAGCGCTGTCGGCACACCCGCTGGAGCAGGATGCCGCCGAAACACATTCCGAACCAGACGGTTTCGTCGATCCGGTGACCGGCGAGTTCAGTACGACGTCGGGGGTCGACGGTATCCCCGTATACCGGGTGACCGTCCGGCCCTCGGATGGCCCCTATCTGCTGCCCTACGCCGGACGCCAATCGGATGGCCGCCCGTGGGACACGGGATTCACCTCGGCGGGGGAGCCGCGCCAACAGTTCTATCCCGATGCGTCGCAGATCTTTTCCGAGATCGATCGATTCGGGATCGACGAGTTCGGATACAACAATCTACTCGGCGGTCTCGCGGACTTCGACTTCGTGCGCGCAGCTCCGTCGGGTGGTTACACCAAAGGGCTTCCCGCGGCCTCCCGCACCGACATCGGTGACGGCGACATCTCGCCCGAGGTGCTGGGCGAAGACTACTTTCCTTACAAGCCGACCCGGCACGAACCGGCTCTGCCCACGCTGGCGCGTCTGACCAATGCGGTTGCTCAGACCCTCGGCGGAGATGACTACGACGGAGGCATCTGGCTCGAGGGGAGCCCAACTGCCGAAGAGACGCTGTACTGGCTGAACCTGCTGATCGACACGCGGACTCCCATCGTGGGCAACGCATCCCAGTATCCCCATGGGGTCATCGGTAACGACGGCGACCACAATCTGATCCAGTCGACGAAGTACATCGCCTCGCGTGTGTGGGCCGATGCGGCCGGCGCGGACCGAGTGGGTGTCGTGATGGTGCAGAACGGGCAGATCTTCACATCGCGCGAGGTACAGAAAGCCGATGCGCGTCCCGGCGGCTACATCGCCACCGGTGGACACGGCGGCATCGTCGGGAACACCGTCTGGGACCCGGTGTTGTCGTTCATCCCGGTGGCGCGACACACCCACAACTCGGCAGTGCGCCTGACCGCGCTTCCCGACTCTGTGCAGGGTGTCAGTTCCGTCGACGGATCGACTGTCCTGGTGGATGTTCCGATCAAGGATGCCGACGGGAATCTCCTCGAGGCGGCACTGCCGAAGGTCACCATCAACCGATACGCCAACTTCGGCGCCGATGACTTCTCGGACTCCGTCGATGGTGAGGTCGAGGTGCTGGCCCGGATCAGGGCGAATCTGACGCGGTACCCGCTGTCGGGTTTCATCGCGGAAGGATCGTCGCCGTACGGGGGATTGTACGAGTCGCTGCTTGCCGCGATGAAGCTGGCGGTCTACTCGGGGATTCCGGTCGTCGCGGTGGGGCGCGGTGGCGGAGGCTACGTTTCGCGATATGGCGGGCAGGGCGGATTGTTCGTCACGGCAGGCAATCTCACCGCGACCAAGGCGCGCATGCTGTTGATGGCATGTCTGCTCAAGTTCGGCTGCGTGCCCCCGGCCGTCGATCCACAGTGCCCGACCGATGAGGAAATCGACGCGATCAGGGTGAAAGTACGCGCATACCAGGCTGTCTTCGACACACATTGAACCAACACCAACCGCACGGAAGAAGCTGACGATGAAGTATGGAGTTTTCCTCCCCGTGGGCAACAACGGCTGGGTGCTGTCGCGAGATTCACCCCAGTACATGCCCACCTACGATCTGAATCGCCGGATCGTCGCCAAAGCCGAAGAACTCGACTTCGCATTCGCCTTGTCGATGCTGAAGTACCGGGGGTTCGGCGGGGCGACGGCGCACTGGGACAACACGGTCGACCCGTTGGCGCTGACCTCGGCGTTGTGCGCCGTCACCTCGACCATCAAGCTCTACGCGACGGTCTCGCCGTTGACCATCAACCCACTGGTGGCCGCCAAGACCGCGGCGACACTCGATGATGTGTCGGGCGGCCGTTTCGGACTCAACCTGGTCGCCGGCTGGAATCAGGCCGAGTACCAGCAGATGGGTGCATGGCCGGGGGAGGACTACTACAGCGTGCGCTACGACTGGCTCTCCGAGTTCACCCACATCGCCAAGACGTTGTGGGCCCAGGGTTCGGCGACATTCCACGGCAGATACTTCCAGGTCGACGACGCCCGATGCCTGCCCAAGCCGGCCGGTCACATCGACCTGGTCTCGGCGGGTTCGTCACCCCGAGGTCGACGCTTCGTCGCCGAGTACGCCGACTACCACTTCGGTGCCGGCTCGACACCGGAAGCGGTGTCGAGGTCCAACACTGCGCTGGCGCAGGCGTGCCGCGACACCGGTAGGCACCCCACCGCGATTGCCAATGCAACGCTGGTCATCGCCGACACCGATGCCGAGGCCGACCGGGTCGTCAGTCGATATGTGGCGGGCGCCGATCACGAAGCGCTGACCGCGATGGTCGCGGAATACTCGCGGGACACCGCCACGGCCGGGTCGAGTGCCGCAGTGGCGCAGCGACATCGGACCGACATCAGCCCGTTCTACGGCGCAGCACCGTTGACCGGGTCGGCGAGATCCATCGCTGATCGGCTCAACGAACTCGCCGCGGTTCCCGGCACGTCGGGAATCATGCTCACCTTTGACGATTTCCTCGAAGGTATGGAGCGATTCGGTCGCGATGTCGTCCCGCTGCTCGACCATCCCGTCACACCGTCCTGACATCTGTTCCCTTCGAATTCTCACGCCGCCCGAGGTCGGTTTCCCATGTCTTACGAAATGAGCTTGGCGCTCGACATGTCCTTTGCGCATCACCAAGGCCGCTGGCGGTTGCCGGGATCGTGGGCGGGTGCGACCTTCCCGGATCTGAAGATGTATCAGGAAGTCGCGATGATGGCTGAACGTGGCTGTCTGGACATGATCTTCTTCGGTGACGGCACGGGCATCCCGTCGACCTATGGTGGTTCGATCGACGCCGCCGTACATTGGGGGGTCGGCTGGCCCCGGCAGGACATGAGTCCCTTCATCGCCGCCCTCGCGCAGAATACGACGGGCCTGGGGTTCGGTCTGACCTACTCCTCGACCTTCATGCACCCGTTCTACGTCGCGCGTCTGCTCAACTCGCTCGATCACATCACTTCCGGGCGAATAGCTTTCAATGTGGTGACGTCGTCGCGCGGCGCGGACGCCGCCAATTACGGATTCAAAGAGCTGGCCGATCACGATGCCCGGTACCGGCGGATGGAAGAGTTCATCGACGTCTGTCAAGCCCTGTGGCGCAGTGTCGGTCCCGACGCATTCGTCTGGGACGAGGTCACCGGTCAGGTGGCAGATTCCACGATGGTGTCGCCGATCAATCATGTCGGCGAGTTCTTCGACGTCGTCGGACCGTTGAACACCGTACCGAGTCCGCAGGGCGCACCGGTGCTGATCCAGGCCGGCGGCTCCCCACGCGGTATCGACGCGTCATCGAAGTTCGCCGATGTCGTGTTCGGTGGGGCGTGGGATCCGGCTCAGCGCATCAATCACCGCACCGCACTCGACGATGCCCTGGTCCGTGCTGATCGCGACCCGAAGAAGGTCGGGATCCTCTGGGACATCCAGGTGATCGTCGCCCGGGACCGGTCCGAAGCGCTGGCCCGGCGCGAGATGCTCCGGGATGTCCTGCCCCGCGACGGCGCCGCGGCGTTCATGTCCCATCAGACCGGGCTCGACCTCGCGGCATTGCCCGACACCTTCACCCTCGGCGACCTGCAGGCGGAGGCGAAGGCCCGCAATGCAAGTCCGATGGCCTTCCGTGATCTGTTCGCGAAGTACGACGAGAACCACGAGATGACACGGACCGAACTCATCGACAACGGCTGGCGAGAGGCGACCGGATATGACCACACGGTGGTCGGGACACCGAGCGAGGTCGCAGATTATCTGGAGGAGAATTTCGAGGCCACGGGTAGCCGCGGCGGGTTCATGATCTCCCACCCGCAATCGACACCCGGGGATGTCGTCGACGTCGTGGGACTGTTGGTTCCGGAGCTGCAGAGGCGGGGCCGGTTCCGTAAGTCATATGAGGGCGCGACGCTGCGGGAGAACCTGGGGCTGGAGGCATTCGGCTAGCATCGACGACAGCGTTGGTGGCCACATCCGGTCACCGGCCACGTCCGACTCGGAAGGGATGCGGTGACGGATCACGGTATCGGGGGATGAGTTCGCCTCCATCTCCGCCATTCCGACCGCCCCGCTTTCGTCAGGACCGGGTCAACAGCAATCTTCTGCGCCTCGAGGGCAATCGGCGCCAGGATGAGGTGCGTCGACTCCGCGATCTGATTTCGGCGATGGTCGTCACCCGGCTCGGCTCGGCCGCTCGATTGCCCGCCGACGAGGACATCGCCCGTGCGTTTCATTCGTCCCGGAACTGTGTACGCCTGGCTCTGCAGACCCTCGTCGCGGAGAACCGCCTACACCGTTCGGTCGGTGCCGGGACCTACACGACAAATGTCCATCGGCGCAGCCGGTTCGACCTTCTGATCGATTCGGCGGCCGGAGGTGTGAACGACGATCGCAACGGCATCCGGATCATCGGCTGGAAGGTCTGTTCCGACATACCGGAACCGCTGGCCGAGATCTTTCCGCCGGAAGCGGCCTCGGTCGCGATCTTCGAACGACTGAGCGTCGGTGAAGGCGTGCCCCGGCAACTGCGGACCTACTATCTCGCGCTCCGTCCGGCCGACCGATTCACCCGGGACGATGCCCTGTGCGACCTGTATCAGATTCTCGAAAATCGCTTCGGTTACGGAACTTTGACCGCTGATCGCCGTATTTCGGCCGTTGCCGCAGGTGAGTCCGCAGCGGCTCTCCTCGAGGTCGAGATCACCACCCCCATCCTGTACATGGACACCACGGTCTTCGATGAGCGCGGATACGCCGTGCTGGTTTCCCATGCCCGCTATCGAAGCGACATGGTGACCGTGGCCCTGGACCCGCCACGGGGCTGACGGCAGCGGCGTTCATTCGCCGCGGAGGCCGGAACGGAATGGCCGACAACCCGTGTCACGGCGGCGTAACACACTGTCGGGTGCCATCAGACGCAGTTGGGGGCGCTCGGATCCGCCGGTCAAGGGGCGAAACATCGCGGACATATCCGGGACCCATAACGGAAATGCAGCGTTGATGGCATTGCGTGAACGGACCGCGCCTTCACCGTGGTTGTTTCCCACATCGTCTAAGGATCACCATGAACGACGCTTTGCCCCGTCACCACGGCAGACAGATCGGTGCCGGAATCGCCACGACACTCCTGGCCGCGGTACTCGTCGCCTGCGGGTCGGACTCATCGCCGGCCCCGGCGTCGCAATCGGCGGACGGAACGCGCTCGGTCGCCGTGACAACCCTGGGCTTGTGTAACGAGATGCCGGTGTACTGGGCGCAAGAGAAGGGCATCTTCACCGAGCACGGACTCGACGTGGAGCTGGTCCGGGCCCAGGGCGGGGCGGCAGGGTTGTCCGCGTTGCAGAGTGGTGAGGTGGATCTCGCCTTCACGAATCCGTTCTCGACGATGCGCGCGCTCGACCAGGGGATCGATCTGGCCTGGATCTCGACGGCGTATGAGACTCCGACCGACGCCGCCAACAAGGCCAATGCGGTTGCCGTGAAGGAAGGTTCGAAGTACACCGACGCCAAGTCGCTGGAAGGGACCAAGATCGGCGTCAACGAAATCGCCGGCATCAACCAGATCATCACCAGCGAATGGATGCGGGCCGGCGGTGCCGATCCGTCCACGGTCGACTTTGTGGCATTGCCCTTCGCGGACCTGGGACCCGCGGTGGCGACCGGTCGGATCGACGCGGCGCAGATCACCGAACAGAACATGCTTCCCGAGTTGAAATCGCTCGGCAACCCCTACGTGGTGGCGGGCGCGGGGCAGCCGCTGGTCTTTGCCGGATATGTGGCCACCGGTGATGCCGCTCAAAGTGATCCGGAGGCATTCAAGTCGTTCCAGGCTTCGCTGATCGAGGCATCGGAACAAATCGAGCTGCCGGAGAATCAAGAAGAGCGCTATGAGATCCAGGCGAAGGCGTGCAAGCAGGATGCAGCTGCACTCAAAGCGCTGACCGAGCCCCCGTACGCGGCCGCGGTGAACATCGACGCACTCAACCGGATGGCCGAGATGATGAAAGATGAAGAGATCTTGGATGATCCGGCCGATGCGTCGAGTTATGTGCCTGATTTCGTGGTCACTTCGTAAGTCGCCGTGAAGAAGACACTCACGGTCGACGGTGCCCAGATGGTGGTGGACATCGCGCCCGGGGACACCCTGCTGGGTGTCCTCCGCGCGCACGGCGTCACCGCACCCAAGGCTGCGTGTGGCCGTGGGGAGTGCGGGGCATGCACCGTACTCGTCGGCGCCAACGCCGTGCTGTCGTGTGTCAGCCTGGCCGCCGTGGTCTCCGAGCACGTGACCACGGCGGCCGGACTCGACGACGCTGATCACGACCTACGGGAGGCGTTCGCGGACCATGCGGGATTCCAGTGTGGCTTCTGTACACCGGGACAGGTGGTCGCAGCGGCGGCTCTGCTGCGTGAGACGCCCGAACCCGGCCGAGAGGACATCATCAGCGCCATGGCCGGCAACATCTGCCGCTGCACCGGATACGTCCAGATCATCGACGCCGTAGAGTCGGTCGCGCGGCGGAGAGGGGTGGCGCGGTGACTGTCGTCGGCCGGCGTGTCCGCGCGCTCGATTGGCACGAGAAGACCTCCGGCACAGCACGATATGCGGGGGATGTACGTCCCGAGGGGATGCTGTACGCCAAGATCCTGCGGTCGACGATGGCCAGTGCACAGATCGAGCACGTCGACCTCAGCGGTGCGTTGGCGTCGCCCGGGGTGCGGGCGGTGGTCGACCACCGGGATCTACCGGCGGGCGCGCGTTATCAGCACAGTGGCGGCACGTTCTCCGATAGGACACCATTCGCGGTGGGGGAGATCCGCTTCCATGGGCAGGAGATCGCGGCGGTCGCCGCGCAGTCCCCGGAAGCAGCCGAGCAGGCCCTCGACCGGATCGTGGTGCGCTACCGGAGACGACCGGCAGCGCTGACCGTCGCCGCTGCGCTGGCGAAATCGGCGCCACGCATCCATCGGCGATCGTCGGGTTCGAACGTCGCTCTCGCATCGGACGGAAGCTGGGGCGACGTGGACCTGGGTAGGCGCAACAGCGCGCATCACGCGGGCGGGGTTTTCATCTATCCTCGTGTGTCGCATGCCTGTATGGAGCCGAACACGACTTTGGCCTGGTGGCATGACGACCGACTGGAGCTGTGGACGTCCACCCAGGCGGCGCATTTCGTGATCCATGAACTCGCGCAGCTGCTCGGGCTCCGTACTGATCAGATCGTCTGTCGGGACGTAGCTGTCGGTGGAAGCTTCGGGTCCAAATCCAAGGTCAGCGAACACGAGGTCATCGCGGCGCTGTTGTCGATGCGCACCGGGGCGCCGGTGATGGTGGAGTTCTCGCGGGCCGAGGAGCTGGCCTTCACCAAACCGCGCCATGGATTCCACAGCAAGATGACCGTTCACGCAGATGCCGACGGTCGAATCTGCCTGCTGGAGGCCGATATCGACGTCGACAACGGCGCGTTCAACCACTACGGACCATCGGTGATGAGTGCCGGCATCAAGGTGCTCGGGTCCATGTACCGTCCGGATGCTGCGACCTGGCGTGCCCGCCTGGTCGATACCAATCTCACGCCCGGCGGTCAGTTCCGCGGATACGGGCAGCCGCAGACCGCACTGGCGGTGGAATCGCTGGTCGACGAGCTGGCGCAGCAGTGCCGGATCGACCCGATCGAGTTCCGTCGATTCAACGCGAGTCTGCCGAACTCGCGGGCCCTGGCCGGTGCGCGAATCGGATCGAATCGGCTCGTGGAATGCCTCGATGCGGTGCGCGAAGAGATCGGCTGGACGGAGAAGAAGTCTGCGAAGGTGCCGTTCCGCGGAGTGGGTGTGGCGGCCGGTATGCACGGCAGTGGCTCGTACGCCTACCCCGGCGGGAACGTCAGCGCGGCGGCGGTCGAGGCCGCCGATTCCGGGCGCATCACAGTCGCATTCGGTGGTAGCGATGCCGGGACCGGGCAGCGCACAATCCTCGGGCAGCTCGCCGCGGAAATCCTCGACGTACCTCTCGATCTGGTGGACGTGGTGATGACCGACTGGGATGAGGCGCCACCGGAGATGGGGGCCTGGAGTTCACGCGGCACGCACATGGGCGGACATGCCGTGGTCAAGGCCGCGACGGCACTGCGTGAGCGCCTCGAAGAACTCGGCCGCGTCGGGTCAGGCGACTTCGCAGAGCTCATCATGCGTGCACCGGAGAGCCGGGCCGGGGTGTTGCGCGTCGAAGCCGAGTATCTCGAAGAGAAGATGGAACCCTACTGGACGGGTCTGGACCGGCCGAACATCTCGGCGTCCTACACGTACGCCGTACACGCGGTGGAAGTCGAGATCGACCCGGACACCGGTGAATTGAAAATCCTCGACTACGTTGCCGCGCATGACGTGGGCCGAGCGATCAATCCCGCGCTCGTCGATGGCCAGATCATCGGCGGCGTGGTTCAAGGACTCGGCGCCGTGGTCGGGGAACAACTCGTCTACGAGAGCGGTCGAACAGTCAACACGGGCTACCTCAACTATGCTGTTCCGCGGTCGACCACTGCCCCCGAGATCCGTTCGATCCTGATCGAAGGGCCGGAGCCGGCGGGCCCGTTCGATGCAAAGAGTGTGGCCGAGATGGCGCTCGTGCCAGTGGCGCCCGCGGTTCTCAACGCTGTCCACGACGCGATCGGGATCCGGTTCCGATCCCTGCCGTTGACACCGGACGTCGTGCTCGCGGCGCTGCGCGACAACGGTGCCGTTGCGGTCCCGGCGACCCGGCACTTTCACCTGGGCCGGCGACCGTCCCGGTGGCAGATCGAGGTCTTTCGGCGACTGTATCCGCTTGGCCTGCATCATCTTCTCGATCGGCACGGGACCCGATGGGCACGGCGTACTGCGCCCCGCGATGTCGAAACGGTGGCTTCTCCGGCGAATGTCGACGATGCGGTGACGATGCTCTCCGACGAGCCGGCCGGCGACGCCGTGCTGGTCGGTGGGGCGACCGATGTCGTGGTCCAACAACAACAGTCGTTGATCGCTCCGCGGATCCTGGTCAGCACGGCGAGCGTCATCTCGATGCGCCGCATGGTCCACAACGCGGACGGGACCTTCACGATCGGCGGTGCCGTCACACTGGCCGACCTCGCCGACTGGGCCCGAGGACCGATACCGGTGATCGCCGAAGCCGTCGACTCGATCGCATCCGCCCAGATTCGCGCTGTGGCCACGGTGGGCGGGAACCTGGTCCAGGCCAAGCGATGCTGGTACTTCCGCAGCGGATTCGACTGCTACAAGCGCGGTGGCCCGACCTGTCCCTGTTACGCCGTCGGCGGCGACCATCGGTTTCATCATGCGGCCCTCGGTGGGCATCGCTGTCAGGCTGTGACGCCCTCGGACCTCGCGACCGTGTTCTCGGGGCTCGACGCCCGAATCCAGGTCGCCGGACCCGGCCGGTCCCGGACCGTCGGTATCGGCGAGCTGTATTCAGGGCCGGGAGAACTCGATCTCGGGCCGGACGAGCTGATCGAATCGATCACCCTGCCCGCGCAGACGGCAACCCGGTCGGTCTTCGAGAAGATCCGGCTGTACGAGGGCGACTTCGCGATGTTGTCGCTGATCATGTCCGCAGGAATCGGTCCCGGTGACGAATGGTCTTCGCCGCGACTGTGTTTTGGTTCGCTGGCACCCACTCCCTGGCATCCCGCAGCGGTCGAATCGGCGTTCCGGGACATCCGACCGACCGAAAGTGAACTGGTGACGGCCATCGACAAGGAACTCTCGCATCGTGCACATCCGCTACCCGGTAACGAGTGGAAGATCCAGGCCGCGATCGGTCTGACCCGCAAGGCATACCGCCGATGGGAGGAAGGCCGATGAACACACCAACGCAGACCGGGCCGATCACGCGGAGCCTGGTCCGGGCCGGAGTGACGGTCTCGGCCTCACTGCCCGACAGTTGGCTCGGCCCGCTGATCGCCGAGGTCGAGGGCGAAGAGAGCATTCGCCACGTGTCGGTCGTCAGAGAGGACGATGGTGTCGGCATCTGCGCGGGAGCTTCGTTGATGGGGGAGCGGTCGGTCCTGATGTGCCAGAACGCCGGACTCTTGCTGGCCACCAATGCACTTGCGGGCTATGGCATCCACCATCAGATTCCGTTTGTGGTGATCGCTGCCGATCGGGGCGCTGCCGGTGACAACTTCTACTATCAGGCCTACAAGCATTCGGTCGCCCACGGTGTGATGGCCGCGGTCGGCCTGCGCGTCCACGAGGTACAGAAACCAGGTGAGAGCGCGATCTTCGAGACCGCCTTCGACGAGGCCGAGATGACACAGCGTCCCGTGGTCCTGCTGTGCACAAAACGAGTGCTGGTCGGGTCCGCGGAATGAACCGTTCATCGGTGGCGCGGGCACTCGCGCGCGGTCTCGACAAAGACGTCGTTGTCTTCGCGAGCCTGGGAACAGCCGGCCGGACCTGGCTTGAGGCGGAGGCGAGTCAGCTCACGTACTACGCGTCCGACCCCATGGGAACAGCGCCGGCGCTGGTACTCGGGGCCGCCGTGAGTCGGCCACGTTTGAATTTTGTGCTGCTGGAAGGGGACGGTGATCTGGCGATGAACCTGGGGGTTCTGCTCACGATCGCGAACACTGCTCCGCCGAACCTCCACATCGTCGTCTTCAACAACGGACGGTATGAGACAGGTGGTGGCCAACCGCTCGGTACGCACGTGACCGCGGATTTCGCCGCGATCGGACGAGGCGCCGGTCTGGGCAGCGTCGATCTGATCCCTGCGGAGACGACGGAACAGCAGCTGAGCATCTTCTTCGCCGAGTTCTTGAGCCGAACCGGTCCGGCTCTTGCCGTGGTCGAGGTGGAACCCGAGCCGTCACCCTATGGTGGACCGGGCCGGCACTCAGGTGTCCAGTCCCGCACGCTCTTTCAAGAAGCGTTACGTGCCGCGGGTGCCTTCGACTGATGTCGTCGCCGTTTCGTGGCCCGATGACCACGCGTCTGGTTATCGTGTGGTGGTGAAGAGCGAGACCGATCCGCCCCCCGTTGTGATCCGTCGGCCGCGACCGTGGACACGGATCGGCGCAGCCTTCACGGGGGCGCACGTCTTCTACGAACTGGCGTGCGGAGTCGCGATGCCCTTGTCCTCGGTGGCAGGTCCCGCGCCTGCGGCAATCGGATGGGGCGCGGCCACGGCGGCGAGCATGACGGAGCGGCCGGCCGGGCGCCGGCCAGGCACGATGCCGCCTTCGGTGTGCTCAATGGAGTGTTTCTGTCCGCGGTTGTGGCCCACTTCATCTACTGGCCCAAACGCTGGACCTACGGCGTGCCCACACTCACCGAATGTGAAGGTCTGCGCGGCAGCGTGGTCAGACCCTACAACCTGATTCTCTATCTCTCTGGCGTCGCTGCGACCGCTGGTCTGATCGAGAACGGTCGGACGGGCCTACGCAGCGGCGCCGTCGTTCCGTTGGTGCTCGTCCCGGCGTTGCTGCGGATCCAGGACCGGGAGTTCACCCGGCTCAGAGAGCAGGCCCGCGACCACCCGGCCTGGTGGAACCGGCGCCTGGGCTGCTGATCGTCCGTGCGGCCGGTGGTGGCGTATCGAGCACCTGGGCGAGCAGGTGCATCGCCGAGGTGACGGCGAGCGCGCGGACACTCGCGCGGTCGCCCGGAAGATGTTGTGTCCGGGTCACGGTCGGTCGGCCCGCGACCGCGATGGCGAAACAGACCGTTCCCACCGGTTTGAGATCGGTCCCGCCGCCGGGGCCGGCGATCCCGCTCGTGGACACCGCGACATCGGATCCGAGCCGGCGCAACGCGCCCTCGGCCATCTGTGCGGCCACCTGTTCGCTCACCGCTCCGTGTTCTGCGATCAATGCCGAGGGGACATCGAGTAGGCCGGACTTGATCGTGTTGTCATAGGCCACGACTGCGCCGGCGACGTACGCCGAGGACCCCGGTCGGTCGGTGAGCCGTGCGGCGACCAGGCCACCCGTGCATGATTCGGCGGTGGCGATCCGGTGTCCGGCAAGTCTTTCCGCCACCAGATCGTCGATGGTCGATCCGTCGGTCGAGAAGATCTGCGCCCCATGATGTTTCGCGATCAGTGAGGACAACTCGGCGTAGGCGGCGTTCGACGTCCCGGGGTAACGGGTCACCATGTCGAGCTCGCCGAGCCGCAGGCAGGTGGTGATCTCGAGCGTGTCGAACCCGGGAACATCGTGTTCCGCCGAGCGCAACGTGGCGGCGAGATCGGCTTCGGAGAGGCCGTATGCGCGGATGGTCGATTGCCGCAGCACCACCCGGCCGGCCAGGGCTTCCGCGACGGGGGCGCTCCGGATTGCCGCCGGCCACATCGCCTGCAGTTCCCGGGGCGGCCCGGGCAGCACCAGGATGGCGGGCAGGGTATGGGCCGGGATCGCCACGCCCGGAGCGGTTCCGGTCGGCGGAATCGATTGTGCGCCCTCAGGAACGAGGGCCTGCTTGTGGATGCCGGCCTGCAATGCTGCCGGATTCGGGTCTGAGGTCAGGCGGCCTCGCCAAATGCGGATGATCTCGCTGATGTGGGCCTCGAGGTCGCTGTCCAGCCGCAGGTCGCGACCACAGAACGCGGCGACCGTGGCCACGGTCAAGTCGTCGGCGGTCGGTCCGAGACCACCGGTGGTGATGATGAGATCCACGTGCTGGTCGGCGAGGAACCGAAGTTGTGCGGTGAGATCGTCGGGTCGGTCGCCGCACACGGTGATGTGGGCGATGTCGACGCCCCGATCGAGAAGCTGCCGGGACACCCAGGGTCCGTTCTGGTCGGTGATCCGCCCGGTCAGAACCTCGGTCCCGGTAACGACCACACCTGCTCGCACTGTCATCTTTCCGAGCTTAGTGCGATGGGTGGGTTCGGCCACCCCGCTCTGCTGTGGGGTCGCCGCCGAAGGATCTACGTTGTGCGGGTCGCTCGCGGGCTCGCTTGGCGTCCCGGCAACACTCCGAGCCCGATCATCCCGGAGGAGGCATCCATTACCTTGCCCATGGCCACCCGGTTCGCAGTTCTTCGATCCCATTGACGAACCTTGTGCGCTTCAATCTATGGAGGGGATATGTCCCGCTTGCGGATTCCCGATCTTGGCGGGTTGTGAACGCTACAATCGATGAATCCGGCAATGAGGTTCTGCCAAAATCCACTGCACAGCAACAGCTGTCGTCTTCCAGGGACGCGAAGGAAAAGTGCTCTTCGGATTTCGGGGCATGGCGCTCCGGCGTACCGAACAACCTGTCTTTGTCCCATTGGCGAGTGGGCGTACGGATCGTACTGCTTGGTCACGGCGATTCACCTGTCCTCGACGCAGGTGTACCTGCGTCGGATCGGGGGACTATCGGCCGCGCCGACTCAGGCTTCTTTGAATGGCGGGACGTCACATGTTGATCAGGGTGCGGGTTTTGGCGCTCGATCAGATCGGTTGGGAGATGTCGCCGAAACGATCGGCCGACGTTCCGCGGTTACCCGTCACGTCGGCGACGCGCCCGTGCAGATTCAGGATCTGCTGCAACCCCAATATGGCGATCGGACGAGCCGTGGAGCGACCCGAGGCCACAACCGCGAACCGACCGTTCACGGCCTCGATACGTTGGCGCCCATACTCGAGTGCCGCCAGGCCTGCTGCGCCGAGGAACTCTGTCATGGTCAAGTCGATGACGAGGTCTGTGGTGCCGGTCTCGAGGGCCTCGTGGATTGCTTCGATCAATTTGTCGACCGTGAGGAGGTCGAGATCGCCCCAGGGTGCGAGGATTGAAAAGGCGCCTTCTTGCCCGGTGGCGATGCTGAATGATGATTGCGCGGTCGTGGGAGAACCCTGAAGTTCAGGACCTTGGATTTGTGGCATGGTCTCGCTCCCTCGTCACAAGGTGGGAAGCGTTGGCATGATTCGACTGCCGACGCGTTGCGTGGCTAGTCATTTAACCTGCGCCAATGATCGCAGTCATCAGCCGGCTTCGCAACCCCGAACCGGATCGGCAGTCGGCGTGGACTGGGGCGATGTACTGAATGCCCTTGTGTATCCATGTGATAGCTCGACGGAGTGCGCTCTCCGACCACCTTTTTCGCTTTGTCCGAAACGGCTGTGATACGCGGGCGGCGGCCATGGTGAACCGACGAGTTGCGGCGACGGTTGATGTTGGGTAGGAGGTGAAAAGTCAAGCAGCACAACGAAATACATCCAGCCGAATACTTTTCGCCCCCCACGTCGACGATCTCGTTCTTGTTACCGCGTTCGCGTCCTGTCGGTGCGCACGGAGGTCCGGGGACGCCTCGAACACGCCGCGATAGAATGTTACGTGGGCGTATACTGACCCGCGAGTCGGTGGAGAAGTGGGCCGTGGGCCGTGGGATAGGACGGTAGGTGGATGGACGCCGAAGTACACAAGACAATTGCCGAACTCGTTCGTGACATGCACAAACTGTCGTCGGCCGAGGACAATATCAATACCTTGATCGGCTCGATCTCATCCGGCGCAGTGACCCATGTCCCAGGGGCTCAATTCGCAGGCGTCCTGTTGGTCAAGAAGAACGACTTCGAGTCGCTCGGGGTGACGGATCCGGTGGTTGAACAACTCGATCAGATTCAGAAGCAGGTGGGGGAGGGTCCGTGCCTCGAGGCCGCCTGGGAGCAGCCGACGGTGTGGATGAACGATTTCGTTGAAGAACAGCGCTTTCCTGCTTTCGCGGCAAGGGCTGTCGCCGAAACTCCAGTCAGGGCAAGCCTGTCGTTTCAGTTGTTCACCCACGAAGGTGCCATGGGGGCGCTGAATCTCTTCTCCAAGGAGGTGGACGCGTTCACCAAGGAGTCCGAAGAAGTCGGGTTTGTGTACGCAACCCACGCCGCCCTGGCCCTGTTCCGGGCCCGGCAGGAGATACAGTTCAACAGTGCGCTGGCCAGTCGCGACATCATCGGGCAGGCCAAAGGGATGATCATGGAGCGTTTCACGGTCGACGCAGTGCAGGCGTTCGAACTGCTCCGCAAACTCTCGCAGGACAGCAACATTCCGCTTGCAGATATCGCGCGGAAATTGGTGGAGACCGGATAGGGCCTCAGGCAGCCCGGACCGCCCTCCTCATCTGGTCCACAGGTCGATGGTCTTGCGGGTCAGTATGCGGCGGGGCAATCCCGTGACGCCGTCGGCGGCCAACGCCGCCCGGGCAGCGTTGCGCCCGCATATCCCGTGTACCCCGCCGCCGGGGTGTGCCGAGGCACTTCCCAGATAGAGCCGGTCGATCGGTGTCTCCGCCCTGCCCAACCCTGGTGTGGGGCGGAAGATCAACTGCTGATGAAGCTGGGATGTACCGCCGTTGACGGCGCCCGCGTGAAGGTTTGCATCGGCCTGGGTCAGGTCGGCCGGGGTCTGTACGTGACGCCCGATGAGCAGGTCGCGGAAACCCGGGGCATGTGCCTCGAGAACCTCATCGACCCGTGCGGCAAGGGAGAGCGCTGCGGAATCGTCGGTGACACCACGGGGCAGATGTGTGTAGGCCCAAGCGCTTTCGGTGCCCTCAGGTGATCGGGACGGATCGGCGGTGGTCATCTGCCCGACGATGAGGAAGGGATCACGAGGTACGACTCCGGTGTTGATATCGGCCATCCACCGCACCAGTCCCTGCATGTTCGCGCCGATGTGGACGGTTCCCGCCCGGCCAAGGTTTTCGGAGTTCCATGGAATCAGCTCGCGGACAGCGTAATTCACCTTGACAACCGGTGCGTCCCACTCGAAGTGTTCGAGGTCCTCGAGAACCCGTACGGGCACTGTTCCGGCAGGCAAGAGGTTCTGATAGAGGTTCGGGGCGGACGTGTTCGCGATGATCGCGCGGCGGGCGTGCCACAGCGTCCCGTCGGCGGTGCGGGCCGCCCGCGCCCGGCCGGCCACGGTCTCGATCCCCACGACGGGCGAATCGCATTCGATTCGCACCCCTACGGACTCACAGCGGCATACGAGCGCGTCGGTGAGGGCTCCGGCGCCGCCGACAGGGACCGGAAAGCCGGTGTCCTGCGCGAGCATGGTCAACAGATACCCCATGATGCCGCTGCCGGGCGCATCGACCGGAACGTCGGCGTGCATGGCGTTGCCCAGGATCAGTAGTCGGGCGTGTTCACTGTGAAACAACTCGGTGACCATACGGTTTGCCGGTAGCAACAGAAAACGTGCCAGCCGGGTCGCATCCCCGACCCCGAGCTTCCGCAAGATCGAGAGAAGCCCGCGCACAGGTGGGAAAGGCCCGAACAGGCTCGCGAGAAGCGCCGGTTTCAGCAGTTGCCACTGTTCGACCAACTCGAGCCACGCATGGCCGTCCCGCGGGTCGTGACGAGCCAACTGCTCGGCGGTCTGTGCGGGGTCGGGGTGCACCACCACGGCGTCGGTGTCGTCGGGTGCCAGGGCATGTCCGTACGGCACCGGCGCGTGACTCCACCGGAGTCCGTGCTCCGCAAGATCGAGTGCTCGCAATGCCGGGGAGACCGCCGCCAGCGGATGGAAGGCGCTGAACAGGTCGCTGTGGTACCCGGATTTGAGCTCCGCACTTCGAACCGCCCCTCCCGGCTCTGTCTGGGCCTCGAGCACTGTGACGTCCCACCCGGCATCGGCCAGCGTCGCAGCGGCGACAAGCCCGTTGTGTCCGCCACCGATGACCACCGCATCGGACGTCATCAGAACGCTACGATCCGCGGCGGAGTTGATGTCAGCATGCCAATGGGTAGCCGAGGGCGCGGCAGCTGAAACGTCGACGCGCCCGGTATGCGAGCGACCGACCGGGATTCGATCGCGACACGATGGGTACCCGAGGTGCGGTCGAGGACAATCAAAAGGTGGACGATGCGCAGCGCTGAAGTCGTGGTCATCACTGGCGCGGCGTCGGGAATGGGCCGAGAGCTGGCCCTCGCATCAGGTCCTGGCCGTCAACTTTGGCGGCGTCCTGCACGGCACCAGGGCGTTCCTGCCGCACCTGCTGGCCGTCGGGACGGGGCACATCGTCAACACCTCCAGTGCGTTCGGCCTGGTGGCCTCGCCGGGGCAGGGGTCGTACACCGCCTCCAAGTTCGCGGTTCGCGGTTCGCGGCTCACCGAAGCGCTGCAGCGCGAGTTGTGGACCCTGTCGCGGCGGATCGGTCGCTGAGGAGGGAGGTGGTCGGAACCGTTGTGCGCAAACATATTTGGGTGACCGAAAGTCGGGCCTGTTGATCGGCGAGCGCTCGTCGGTATGTCGACGACCGAAGGCCGGCCTATCGCCAACCCTTGCATTCAAGGTCTGTAATACTTTATTGTTGATCGTGCGGTTCATTTTCCAGCCGCGGTCGGAATTGCGTTGTCGCTACAGATTCCGAATCGGCTGCGGTGTCTCGCAACATCTTCGGACACGGTTCTGATCTCCCTGCGGCAGCCGACGCGAGCGCCCTGTCGGGGCGCGCAGTTGATGAAACCATGCTCATTTTTCTGAACGGTGAATCCATTGGAGTTCGATCAGGATCGGCGACCACAATCGCCGGAGGTACACGAGGAGTTCGATGTCGACCAAGGGGTCGTCGCGTTGGCGGCGACACTTGCGGTCGCACTCGGTGCATTGGTCCTTGTCGTCGGACTGGCGGTGAGCGGCTTGCTGACTGCGTTGCTGTGTGCCGTTCTTGCCGTCTGTGTGGTCGGACTGGCCGTGGCCATGTTGAGTCCCTGACCGGACAACAGTCGGGTCCGCCGTCGACGTTCAGATACCCGTCTCGGGTCCTTCTTGCTCGTCCGCGCGCGGATACTCGTCGTCGTCTTCCGGCCCGTCGGTGACGGGGATTTCCTGCTCGAGCGCGTCGGCGGTGTCCGAGTGTGGAATCGGCTCGTCGGGATCGGTCACGGGTGGTCCTCCTGACTGTCGTGCGATGTCTTCCTACGTGCGATGGGTGTCACGTGCTCGGCAGGTATCGCAGCAGTGCTGCGACCCCGTCATCCGGGTTGATCCGCTCATCGATCTGCACCAGAGAAGCTCCCACAGCCACTGCGGCCAGTGGGAGCGCTTCGTCTGCCCGCACCGGGCGGGTGGCGGCAGATCCGAGTTCCGACAGGGTATCCGGGTTGGTGGCGAAACGGGTGTTGTCCGAATCGGCCAGCACGGTGGCGTCCCTGAGGTCGTTGACGATCAACGTGTCGACGTTTCCTTCCCGCAGAGCCCCGCACACGTCCGCCAGCCCTTCGACGACGAGTCCGTCCGGATCGGCTCGTCCTTCCTCGAAACGTCTGGCCACCTCGCCCATGGTTGTCAGCGTTTGCCTGCGTAGTGCCTCGGCGATCTCCTGCCGGACCTGTTCATCGTCTATGCCGCTGTGCCGGGCGCCGCTGGTCAGTTCTGTCACGCGGTCATGTAAACGTTTCGGAAGGCTGGCCAAAAGGTCAGTGCGGGAACGTACTTCGCCCAACACGAAGATGTGGGGATAGTTCCATCGGTCGACGAGTTGAGCGACGGTGTGGGCCGTCGCGCGAATGTTCTTGCGCGCCGCCTCGTCAGTACGTTGCTGTGGGTCGCCGTAACCCGGTCTCTCGGCGCCCGCGGCGTTGTGGACGGGGTACCCGCCCCCGTCGACCTCTGTCGTGACCTCGTTGCCGGCGCGGTGCTCGGTGACGTCCGCACCGGTGTGGTCGACTGCGACGAGAAGATAGTCGGCCGGTTCATCGGCGTGTGCCACCAGTGGCAGCACGTACGGCAGATCCGATAAACGGACCGTCGGATAGTCGGGGGGCCGGGTCAAGTGCTCATCCAGCATCACTTTGCAGGCCGTCGCGATGAGTCCCCGGCCACTGGCGCCGATTGCCGGAGACGATTCGAATATCACCCGTTCGAGCTTGTTGACCAAGGGGGTTCCCGCGCCGTGGGCCTCGAGGTCCTTTCGGATGCCACGCCACGTCAGGTCGATCTGGTGTTCGGCATGCTCGGTGTTGTGCGAGTCATCAAAGTAGATCGAGGCGAACGGTCCGGCATCGTCAAGTAGCGGCCGCAGACGGTCTGATCTCATCTCTGCTCCTTTGCATCGCCCCGTTCAGCAATCGAATGCCCGATGCCGGCGGTGCCGAAACGCCATCTGAGAAACTTTGCGGAGCCGCGACTGCGAAGCGCAAAGGCCGCAATTCGAACTTGAACGACTGAACGGACTGCTTGCGCCGGCATAAGGTCTCGGTCTGTGACAACGGCTTCGAGGCTGCTGTTGGCGGCGTAACATGTCGACTCGAACGTCCCATGCAGCGGAGAGGTGGCACGCCCCTGCGTTTCTCTGAGGGGATCTTGAAGCTTGAGTGAATCCACAGGAATCGATCTGCATCTTCGGATCGCTGATCTGGTACGAAATGCGCAATATTCGAGGGATGGAACGGGCGAGGCGCTGCACCGACTGACGGCGGCAGCGACGGAGATCGTCCCCGGTGTGCAGTACGCCGACATCACCCGCGTGGGAAAAGGCCACCGTCTCAGTGTGGCCTCGTTCGCCGGTCGGTACGGAGAATTGCCGGCTCAGATCATGATCAGGTTCACCAGCCCCTGTGTAGACGCGAGCAAAGGCCGGCAGGCCGTCGTCTCTGCTGACCTCGAGTTCGAGGACCGCTGGCCCGACTACTGTGACGAGATCCTGGAGGCGACCCCGATCCGGACGGTTTCGTCGCTACCCCTGTGGAATCACGCGTACGTACTCGGTGTCCTGAATCTTTACGCGGAGACGCCTGGGACCTTGGATGACCGGACGGTGGCATTCGCGAGGTCTTACGCTTCGCACGCCGCCATCGCCTGGGAGTCCCTGCGGCGTGAAGAGCAGTTCGCCGGCGCCCTCGCGTCCCGCGACATCATCGGCCAGGCGAAGGGCATCTTGATGGAACGCTTCGAGGTGGATGCACAAGGCGCCTTCGAAATCCTGCGGCAGATATCGCAGGAGTCGAATACGGCGCTGGCGGCGGTTGCACAGAATGTCGTGCACAACCAGGCGTCGACACCGGCGACGGACGTCAACGGCGTCGCGCGGGCCGACTACATCGCTACACTTCGGTTTTGGCAGCCCCCTGCAGAAGGCGGTTCGCCAGAAGCGCAGTCGCGCACGCCGGACATAGCGCTGCATCAGAGCTGAGCGCCCATCCGCTGGTGTAGCCCGTTTCGATCGCGACGGCGCGATCGATGATGTGCGGCATCGGCAACGTGCGTTCACACGTATCACAGCGCAAGTTCATGATTTCCTCTTGTTGCCCGGCGAGTATGGGGAGCGAAGCGTGCACCTCGTTCCACAGGTGTCAGGCTGCAATTTTCAACCGAACCGAATCTTGGTGTATCCCGTTTCGCCGGGGTTTAAACAGCAGGGGACCGGGGTTTTCCCTTTCTTGAAGCAAGCTGCGGGTTCGTGCGGTGTGGATGGGCGCATTCGCGGGTAGGCCACACAAGATCACCGAGGGAGGTCTGATGAAGTCCATGGTTTATCGAGGTCCATACCGGATACGCGTCGAGAACAAAGAGATGCCCCGGATCGAACACCCCAACGACGCGATCGTGCGGGTGACCAAGGCGGCGATCTGCGGCTCGGACCTGCACCTGTACCACGGCATGATGCCGGACACCCGGGTCGGCATGACCTTCGGCCACGAGTTCGTCGGCGTGGTCGAATCCGTGGGTCCGTCGGTGGAGAGGCTCACACCCGGCGACCGGGTCATGGTGCCGTTCAACATCTATTGCGGGTCCTGCTACTTCTGCGTGCGGGGGTTGTACTCGAACTGCCACAACGTCAATCCGAACGCCACCGCGGTCGGCGGCATCTACGGTTACTCACACACGTGTGGCGGCTACGACGGCGGCCAGGCGGAGTTCGTGCGCGTTCCGTTCGCCGACGTCGGGCCGAGCATCATCCCGGAGTGGCTGGACGAAGAAGATGCACTTCTCCTGACCGATGCAGTCGCCACCGGATACTTCGGTGCGCAACTCGGCAGCATTCGCGAAGGAGACACCGTCGTGGTGTTCGGGGCCGGCCCGGTGGGGTTGTATGCGGCGAAATCGGCGTGGTTCATGGGCGCGGGCCGGGTGATCGTCATCGACCACCTGGAGTACCGCTTGGAGAAGGCGAAGACCTTTGCCCACGCCGAGACCCTCAACTTCGCCGAGTACGACGACATCGTTGTGCAGATGAAGAAGACCACCGACTATCTGGGTGCCGATGTCGCGATCGAGGCAGTCGGTGCCGAAGCCGACGGGAACTTCTTGCAACACGTCACCGCCGCCAAGTTCAAGTTGCAGGGTGGGTCTCCGGTCGCGCTCAACTGGGCGATCGATTCGGTGCGTAAAGGCGGGACGGTGGCCGTGCTCGGCGCCTACGGTCCCATGTTCAGCGCCGTGAAGTTCGGTGACGCCTTGAACAAGGGACTCACCCTGCAGATGAACCAGTGCCCCGTCAAACGGCAGTGGCCGCGCCTGCTCGAACACATCCAAAATGGCTTGCTCAAACCGAATGAGCTTGTCACCCACCGGATTCCACTCGAACACATCGGCGAGGCCTATCACATCTTCTCGGCGAAGCTCGATGAGTGCATCAAGCCGGTCATCACCGTCGGAGAAGGCTAGGAGCGGAGATATGACGTACACCGGAGAACCCCGAAGGGTCCCGACCGACGAACTGAAGGCAACCATTCCCGGGTGGGGTGTCGATCTCGACCCCGTTGACCGGCCGTCGGTGCCCCAGGAGCGGTATGACCCGAATGCCACTGGCGCGCACTGGGATTTCCCGGAACGCCAGGAAGAGCGTTGGCCGCGAGAGCGCTCCATCGAGCACAAATTCCTGACACCGGTCTTCGGGACCTCCGTGCCGCCGAGTGGGTTGTCCGGTGCGATACGGAGGTATGCGTACCGATACAGCGAAGCCCGTGCGGCGCACTGGCTGTTGTTGCTGGCGGCGGATCGTGTCAATGTCGTCGAAAGCCGTGTCAGTGCAGTGACGACGCACCGCGATGTCGTCGGTGATACAAGCGGCGCCGGCCGGACGGTGCAGGGGGCTCTCGCTCGCAGCGGCACCGATCGGATCGACCGCAAACATGCCTGGATTGATCCCATCATGGTGACCGGGCCATGGTTGGTCGCCGGTGGCACCGTGGTCGGTGTTCTCTACGGCATCGCGAGGAAGACCGGGTTGGTCGGTCGCTGACGCGGACTGCCGTGGGCTTAGCGGCAGCGTGCACCGGGTAACCCCCGCCGGCGACCTTCCCGTCGATGTCCAGGGCAACTACCGCCCGCTGACGCCGGGGTGTGCTTAGAAATCGGGCGGGCGGGGTACACGGGCACTGCACGGTTCAGCAGTGGTAGCCGGCGGTCGCCGTTGTGTATTCACACTTCGCACGGCGACGACTTTTCGACGAGTGCAGCTCGTACTACTTCGAAGAAAGCTGAGTGAACATGCCTCCTTCACCCCGTCCGGATCAATCGGCACCGGCACCTGTCGGCCCGACCGGAGCCCCGGACACCCGCGCCCAAGAGGGGCGGTTTCTCACCACCGCCCAGGGCGTTCGTCTGCCGGACACCCACCACTCGCTCAAAGCCGGAGAACGAGGGCCCACCCTTCTCGAGGACTTCCATCTGCGAGAGAAGATCACTCACTTCGACCACGAGCGCATCCCGGAGCGGGTGGTCCACGCCCGGGGCGCGGCCGCGCACGGAACCTTTGAGTCGTACGGCACTGCCAAGTCGGTGACGAAGGCAGGCTTCCTCGCGGACAAGAACCGTAAAACGGATGTCTTCGTGCGCTTCTCGACAGTGTTGGGATCACGGGGCTCGGCGGACACCGTCCGCGACACGCGTGGCTTCGCCACCAAGTTCTACACCGAGGAAGGCACCTTCGACCTCGTTGCGAACAACATCCCCGTCTTCTTCATCCAGGACGGCATCAAATTCCCCGACGTCATCCATGCCGGTAAGCCCCAACCCGACATCGAGTTGCCGCAGGCCCAGTCGGCCCACGATGGGTTCTGGGACTTCGTATCCCTGCACACCGAGGCCACCCACCACGTCATGTGGAATATGAGTGACCGCGGTATTCCGCGCTCCTACCGGACCATGGAAGGCTTTGGTGTCCATACCTTCCGGCTGGTCGCCGCGGATGGCACCACCAGCCTGGTGAAGTTCCACTGGAAGCCGGTGGCGGGAGTGCACTCGCTGGTCTGGGAAGAAGCTCAGATCGCAGCCGGCGTCGACCCCGACTTCCATCGGCGTGACATGGCCGACGGCATCAAGGCCGGGGCGCCGCTCGAATACGAGCTCGGCATCCAGGTGATGCCCGACGACGGCACCGAGACCTTCGAGGGTATCGACCTGCTCGACCCCACCAAGCTCGTGCCCGAAGAGCTCGCACCGGTGCAGATGATCGGGAAACTGACACTCAACGCCAATCCGACCAACTTCTTCGCCGAAACCGAACAGGTCGCCTTCCACACCGGCCACCTGGTTCCGGGTATCGAGGTCACCAACGACCCGTTGATGCAGGCGCGCCTGTTCTCATACCTCGACACCCAGCTCACCCGTCTCGGCGGACCGAACTTCGCGCAGCTGCCCATCAACCGACCGCATGCCCCGGTCAACGACATGCATCGCGACGGATTCCATCAGACCGCGGTCCACACCGGACTCGCGCCCTACCGCGACAACAGCATCGACGGCGACGAGCCGGTGTTCGCCGACGTCGAGGATGGTGGGTACGTGCAGACCGAGCGGCCCATCGAAGGCCGTGCCGTCCGGGCCAATCCGGTGTCGTTTGATGACCACTTCACGCAACCGGCGATGTTCTACCGCAGTCTGACCGCGATCGAACAGGACCATATCGTCGAGGCCTTCACCTTCGAGTTGGGCAAGGTGTTCGAGCAATCGATCAAGGAACGCCAGCTGCAGGTGCTCGCGAACGTCGACACCGATCTCTGCGAACGTGTTGCTGCCGGTCTGGGTCTTCCGGCGCCCAAGGGCGAACCCGTTGCCAACGTCGTGACGTCGCCTGCTCTGTCCCAGATTGTCCTCGAACCCGGACCGATTGCGGGACGCAAGATCGGGGTCATCGCAGATGAGAACTCTGATCTGAGCGGGATCGGGAAACTGCGGTCAGCAGCTGAGGCCGAGGGCGCGACCGTGCACGTCATCGCACCCGTCGGCGGCTTCCTCGGCAAGGCGGCGAACAAGCAGGTCGTCGAGCGCACGTTCCTGACGGTCCGGTCCATCGAGTTCGATGCGCTGGTTGTCGCCGGTGGTACCACGCCGTCCACCGACATCAAGTTGATGCTGCTGTTGCAGGAGGCGTTCCGGCACTGCAAGGCGATCGGTGCCTGGGGTGATGGTGCGGCGATTCTCGAGGCCGCGGGCATTGCGGTGGACGATCCCGGTGTGGTGGTTGGTGATTCGGCCGTCAAGGCGTTCAACGAGTCGCTGCTGGCCGCGCTGGGGCTGCACCGGGCATGGGATCGTGCCCCGGCCGTGATGGCCTCAGCGGTTCCGCCGTCCGTGCCAGATCGACCGGCACGGAAGGCGAACGCCAAGAAGGACTGACCTTCGGCGGATCAGGGCTCGGTCAGCAGGGTGGTCATGTCGTCGAGTTGAAAGAACTCGGCGACGGACACCGCTGACCGAGCCCCTCCGTGCGGGTCGGCCCCGGCGGCGAGCAAGGCCCGGACGGCGGGTTCGCATCGACGGAACACCGCCGATCCCAGGGCTGTCTGCCCGTTGTCGTTGACCCGCTCGACGTCGGCGCCCGCGGCGAGTAGGACCTCGACAGCCTCGGTATGGCTGTAATACGCCGCGAGGATGAGCAGCGTGTCCCCGCGGTCGTTGGTCAGATTGACCGGCCCACCGATGTCGAGGAACGACTGCAAGGCGGCGCTGTCGCCGCCACGCGCCCAATCGAAGGCGCTCCGAAACAGTTCGAGTTCTTGCTCCGTGAGATTCACGCTGTCCTCCTGGTTGTGGGCATGCCGCGGAGTACCCAGTGGCAGCGCAAACAACACCGGGTCGTCGGAGTCGGTCTGGCGACCCGGTCAGTTCAAGGCAGCTGCCAGGCGGCGCCACTGCTCGCGAGGGTAGGCCTTCGGGTCGGCATCGAGAACTTGCACGCACACGTGGTCGGCGCCGGCGGCATGATGTTCTCGGACCCGGCGGAGGATGGTCTCTTCGTCGCCCCAGGCGATGATCGCGTCGAAGACCCGGTCACTGACGGTGTCGAGGTCTTCCTGGGTGAATCCTGACCGCAGGAGATTGTTCGCGTAGTTGGGAAGCCCGAGGTAATTGCGGAGCCACTCGGTGCCGATGGCGCGCGCCTGGTCACGATCGTTGGTCAAGATGGCGGTTTGCTCGGGAAGGAGCAGTGGCCCCGAGCCGAGTGCTTCTCGGGCTTGCGCGGTGAAATCGGGGGTGACCAGGTACGGATGGGATCCGTTGGCGCGAGTTGCCGACAGGTGCAACATCTTTGGCCCCAGCGCGGCGAGTACCCGTCGATCGAGGGGGACCGGCTGCTCGGTCGCGTCGATCGCCTCGAGATACGCCTTGGTCGCAGCCAGCGGCTTCTTGTAACGGCCCGGCTCACTGGCGTCGATCAGTGGCGCGTGGCTGACACCGATGCCGAGCAAGAGACGGTCGCCGTACTCACCGACCATGCGGTGGTAATCGGTGGCCACATCCGCCGGCTCATGCATCCAGAGGTTGAGGATGCCCGTGGCCACCACCGTCTCGTTGGTTGCCTGTAGGAGATTGCCGACGGAGTCGAACACCGGCCCGCCGACGTCGGGTATCCACAGCGCGGTGTATCCCAGTGACTCCAGTTCGGCGGCAGCTTCTGCGGATTCGGCAGGATCGCCGTAGCGCAACTGTGAACTCCAGACGCCTACCCCATTGAGCTGCATGACTGCCTCCTCGTCCGACGCCATCCGGGCGCCGTCGGTGTTATCGGTCGCTGCCTGTGCACGCTATCGGAACGACCCGACGATTTGGAGCCGGGTCCCCACATCGGGCACTTTGTCCGGATAATGAACGGGTGCCCGACAACACGGCGAAACGCCCGCGGATCTCGGTGCGAGATGCCTTCATCCCCAGGAAGCGGTCGTTGACCACCGGCGAGATCGACTATGCGCGCGATGTTTTCGCCGACAGCCTCGACTACAGCGCGATTCGCCTCACCCGTGGCAGCCTGTTTGCGATGGGGTCGCCGGTCACCCTGGGTACGACGATCCATCTCAAGGCGGCGTGGGGACTCTTCGACGGAGATGGCCTCGAACTGACCCGGCGAGGCAGACAGATACTCATCCACGAGATGGTGCATGTCTGGCAGTACCAGAACGGCGGATTGGCTTACATCTTGCGGAGTTTGACCGCCCAGGTGCTTGCGACCCTGCGTGGCGGTGACCGTGGCGGTGCCTACAACTGGCGCGCAGCGCACGACGGGCAACGTCCATGGTCGACGTGGAACCCGGAACAGCAGGCGGCGGCAGTGGAGGACTACAACAAGTTGCTGCGCAAAACACGCAACGGTACGGCGACGCCTGCTGACGGCACGGAACTCGCCCTCCTCGGCGACTACATCGGCTCCGTGCGGAGACGCGAGGGTGCGACAGGCTCACGAAGAAGAATCTTCCGTCATCGGATGAGGAAATAGGTCTACGCGCCGAACTGGAATGCCGGATGGTCCCAGCCCGTTTGCTCGCGCAGTCAACGGGATTCGCGGTCAGCTGTTGAGGATCTTGGCCTTCTCGGCGGCGAACTCGGCCTCGGTGAGGACGCCCTGGGCCTTGAGTTCGCCGAGTTGCTGCAGGGCGCCGATCCGGTCGACAGGAGGCGCCGCGGGCGGTGGCGGCGCGTACTGGGGTTGTTGCGGGGGCTGCTGTTGTGGTTGGGCCTGTTCGGCCCAACGCTGACCTTGACGCCGTGAGACCCGGTTGGACACCGAGGTTGCGGTTCCGGCGATGACAGCAGTGCGGGCGACTCCGCGAAGTAGTCCGGGCATGATGTTCCTTGGCCTTTCGGTTCAGGCGTCCAGCGCGTCGAGGGAAGCCAAGATGGCTTGGGTTTGGATCCGTCCGGAGGCGACCAGTTGCGCGCCGTTGTGTCGTAACCTGGCGGCGAAGGGTGCGGCCCAACGATTTTCGTAGATCAGGACGGCGCCTGAGCATCCCGGTTGCAGGACCGAGGCGGCCTCGTCGAGGTCGGTGCGGTCGATGAGACCGGACGTCGCCTCGGCGAACAGGGTGACGTCGAAGTCGCCGGTCAGTCCGAAATCCTCGATGGCCACGCCGCTCACCGACCCATCGAGTTCCTTGCGGACGAACGTCAGATCCAGGACCCGGATCACCTCGCGTTCCACGAGATCGACGAGCAGCGGAAGCGCTGAGCCATCGGGAGTGCGATCGGCCGGGAACTCGATCACCAGATAATCAACTGGGCCGAGGTCATCGAAATCAAGTTCGGTCATGGTCGGGTTCTCCGATCGATCGGGGTGCACCGCGCCCACGTGGCGAGTGCTGCCGAATCGATTGTGCGCGGGCTCCGCCGACCGGACCTCACCTGTTTTGGATGAGATCTCTGCAGGCCGGGGGTCGCCGACCGGGCTCAGCTGTCCTGGGCACCGATACCGGTGCGTACCTCTTTCAGACGCATTGAACCCCGATCGCATCCGACCACCCGGGTCTACGGATTCGCGGTCTCGGAGCCCTCGAGCCGGGGCCTGGGAGCAGCCCACGTTCGGTTTTCTTTGCGCAGCGTCGTCAATCACCCGCTGTTTCAGGAAATCAGTGTCAAGCAACCATCATGACGATGAGGGTTACTGCGACGACCAGAAAGATGACGACGAAAACGATCACGCCGGCGATGGTCGCAACGCCCGTCGGCGGGAAGTGTCGTGAGGTCCGGGGCTCGTGTTCTGACACTCCAGACGTCTGTGACGCCTCCGGGGGTGTCGCCCCCGGTTCGACGCCGGTGGCGCCCTCCAACCCTGGCGTGCGCTCCGGGTCTGTACCACTATCAGGTAGGTCGTTCACGTGGTCCTCCCAACGATCCATCGTGTGTGTGTTCCAGTACGACGTACCCAATTTGTCAGCGATGAACCAAGCGATCGGGGTCACGGCGTTGCTCAGCCTGTGCGGCATCGACGGTGAATCCCTCCACGATCATGCCTTCGGCCTGACCGATGACGTCGCGCGAGGCCGGCGCGGAGTGCGTGGACAACAGATCGGGAACGCGAACCGTGAGGTGCTGCGCTTCTTTTTCGTGAGGGTGATGCCTGCTGAAACCGCGCCGTCGATCCCGTCCGACGCGGACACGGCGATGTCTGCCAGAACGGCCTTTTGGACCCATCCGGGTTTTGGCATGCAGAGTGCGAGACCACGCGCGGATGATCCTGGCGGCGCAACGCGAGAATCCACGAAATCCGGGGACCGCAGGCGGTTTTCGACTCGCCGGAGCTACCGATTCCGCCACGGATCGATCAGCGACCAACTCACCGACGCTGTGGGAGGCTCGGGCGTTTGTCGAGATGGTGACCACCGGGGTATGCCATGCTTCCCGCTATGAAGGAGAGATTTCTTCGGCTGGTGAACCGCACACCGTTCGTCGGCGGCAGTTCGTTGACGCGCGAGCAGATGGCAGCCCGGATCAGCGCCTACATCTACGGCAACATCCTGGTGCTGGCGGCGCTGATCCCGGTCACGGAGTCGCACGACAGGTTCGGCATCGCGGTCATCGTCGGTGCGGCCGTCACGACCTTCATCGCGCACTATTTCGCTGAACTCGTCGGCCGGTCGGTTCGTGAACATACGACAACCACCCGCGAGGACCGGCTGGCGGAGTTGCGCGACAGCCTGCCGATCCTGATCGCGGCGGTGATCCCCAGTCTCATCCTCGCCCTTGCGGTGGTGGGTCTGTTCGAGCCGAGGACCGCACAACTGATCGCTGAGCTGTTCATGGTTCTTCGCATCGCGACGATCAGCTACGTGATCGTGCGGATCCGCAGAGAGCGGGTGACCTCGAGAACCCATTGGACCGCGATCGGTCTCGGGGCGTTGGCCATGGTGATCGTCGCGTTGAAGTTGGCGTTCGGGCACTAGCCGCAGGTCGATAGATCAGTGATCCGTCCGGGGTGAGATCATTTCGCGAATGCTCATTTCGGGGACAGGCCCCGGAGAAGCGCATCGATGATCTCGGTGATGAACCGATCGTCCAGCGGGTCGATGGTCTTGTTGTTCGCCATCACGGAAATGCCTTGCAGCGTGGCGAAGAACAGGGTTCCGACCGTTCGCGCTCCGTCCACGAGCTCACCCTGCGATTGCCCGCGGTCGATCATGGCGGCCGCCGGGGCAAAGCTTGCTGCGCGCACATGCCGTAGCTCGTCCGAGACGTCGCCCCTCCGATACGTGGACATCAGATCGACCAACGACGGGTTGTTCGTGGCAAACCGGACGAACGCCACCGCGACGTCGTGCATCGTGGTCGTGAAGGATCGATGGTCAGGTGCTGCCGCGGTCTCGAGAGCGGCACCCAGTCGCCGAAATCCTTCGATGGCAAGCGATTCCAGCAGCGCCGCCTTGTCGTCGAAGTGCCGGCGGGGTGCTCCGTGGCTCACCCCGACCGCCCTTGCCAGTTCGCGTAACGAGAGGGCTTCGATGCCGGACGTTCGGAGTATTTCTTCGGCTTCGACAAGGAGGGCGGCCCGCAGATCTCCGTGGTGATAGGCCCTGTCCATGCGTGGGACTCTACCAATCAACGATCAATGTAGTCATTGACAACATTGGTTGATCGGTCCTAGTGTTCCCCCATCGACCAGGAGGGACATGGCCATGATCACCAGCGAGATATCACCATCGATCGGTGTCGAGGTGACCGACGCGTCGCCGTCGATGTTCAGCGATCCGGGGACGGCTGCCGAGTCGCTACGGCTACTGGCCCGTCACGGCGTCGTCGTCTTCCGGGAGGCGCACATCGGTGACGCCGACCTGGTCGCGTTCAGCCGCATGCTGGGCGATGTGGCGGTGGGCAAAGTCGGTGGGCTGCCGGATCATCCGGAGGTCTCACCCATCACCCTCGATCCCACCAAGAGCAAGCTGGCCGCGATGCGCCGCAGCACCATCTTCTGGCATGTGGACGGCCTGACCGATGATGTGCCACAAAAGGCGGCGTTGCTCGCGGCGCGTGAGATCGCCGACGACGGCGGCGATACGGAGTTCGCGAGTACCTACGCCGCGTACGACGCGCTCCCGGAGAGCCGCAAGGTCGAGCTGGCCGGTTACCGGGTCGTCCACAGCATGGCCGCCGCGCAGCTACTGGTTCATCCCGACGCCACCGACAAAGAGAAGGCCGTCTGGGACCGGCTTCCGTCACGCGAACACCCGCTGGTCTGGAAGCACCGCGATGGACGCCATTCACTGTTGATCGGCGCCACGGCCGGTGAAGTCGTCGGTCTGAGCCCGGCAGATGGGCGGGCGTTGCTGGACAGTGTCCTGGAATGGTCCACGCAGCCGCAGTTCGTCCTGCGTCACCGTTGGCGGGTGGGAGATCTCGTGATGTGGGACAACACCGGCCTTCTCCACCGGGCGACGCCGTATGAGCCGACGTCGAGGCGGCTGATGCATCGGACGACTCTTGTTGGCGAAGAGGCGGTTTCGTAGTGGCGGCAACCGGATCTACCACGCAGCGAGTTCTGATCGGGCACTTGATCCCGGTGAACAGTGGAGGGACGACCTGACATGGCGCGAATCGAGCCCTTACCGCTTCGTGAGTTCCCGAAGGAGATGCGCCAGGCCCTCGCCGCGATGACACCGCCGAACCCTCGGCATCCGCAGCCCCCTACGCAGGACCGGCCCAAAGCGCTCAATACGTTGGGGACACTCGCGCACCACCCGGCCTTGGCGCAGGCGTTCTTCACCTTCAATGGGCACCTGTTGATGGCGACCACTTTGTCCGAGCGGCAACGTGAAATGCTCATCATGCGGGTCGCAGCGGTCCGCGACTCGGGATACGAGTGGATTCAACACCTCTTCATGGCCCGCGATGCCGGGCTGACCGATGAGGAGGTCGGCCGAATCGCCTACGGCCCCACGGCGCCTTTCTGGGACGAGTTGGATGCTGCCATGCTCTCGGCCGTTGATGAACTCATCGGCGACGGTTGCATCGGCTCGGCGACCTGGCAGACGCTTGCCGCGCACCTGGACACCCGGCAGATTCTCGATCTGATCTTCACCGTTGGTGCATACGACACGTTGGCGCGGCTGTTCAAGTCACTGGAACTCGAGATCGACTCCGACATACCAGATCTGTTGAAGCGGGCCGGCTTTGGCGCAACCTGACCCCACCGACCGTGCCGATATCACCGTCGAGCGTGCCAAAGAAACCGTCGAGCGTGCCGAAACTGCCCGTGCGGTAGCAACTTTGGCACGGTCGACGGCGATATCGGCACGGTCGACGGTGGGGCGCGACTAGTTTCCGGCGGCCTCGCGGGCTTCGCGTTCCTCGTGGTTTCGGACGAGTTCGCGGAAGCCGATCGGGTCCCAGCCAGGTTTCGGCTGGACGCCCCACTCGTCTTCGGCGGTCTGTTGGCCGGCACCTTCGGGTGGTCCGAACAGCGGGTACGGGTACTCACATTCGAGGGTGTCATCGGAGTAGCGGACCTTCAACATCTCGCTGCAGATCTCCTGGAACGACAGGGTGGGGTAGCCATACCAGATCGCCAGTGCCGGAACGGTGAACGCGCCTTCGATGACGAGCGCGAAAAGGCAGACGAACACTCCTCGTTTGATGAACCTGTGCATGCGGGCATAGGGGGGCGTTGTACCCAGTGGCAGGTCCTCGTCGGGTGACTCGCCGGATGATGGAGATTTCGGGGACTCTGCGGACATGATGTCCTCCTTCTGGCGGTTGGATGGGCACTCAGTCGGTGAAGATCTCTCGATTCACCGTGTGCAGGTAGGGGATCGCCAAAAACGGGGTGATGTAGAAGATGTCGTACAGCCACCAGCCGATCACCGGGAGCACCACCCCCGAGTAACGCACATCGGCGTACATCGTCATGTTGAACGTGTAGCCGATCCAGATGACCACCCCGAACCAGCAGGTGACGATCATCCATTGGTGGCCCCAGCGCTTCATCTGTAGGAAGGCGATGCCGGCCGCTATACGCATCGGGAAGACGGTGAGCATCAGGGCCACCTCCCAACCCTTTTCGCCCGGGCCGCCCGCGCCGCCGATCCACAGCTCGTTGTAATGCCAGAAGTAACCCGCGTCGAACATGTTTCCCCAGGCGGTGAGGATCACGCGGTTGATCAGGGTGTGGTTTGCGATCAGGTCCAGTGCCCAACCGAGGCTGTTGAGCGCGGCGTCGAGGATCACCAGGTAACCGATCAGTGTGACGAGGATCGGCCGGACCGACAGGCCTTCTAGTTGTGCGCGGCGCTGGAGCCACACGCCGCGCAGGAAGACGGGCAGACCGAAGATTCCGAGGACCAGCGTTCCCATCAGCAGCGTCCCGATGGTGAGCCACCAATCGGTTTCGCGTTGTGCACGCCGCGAGTCGTCCTGATGTTCGTCGTAGGAGGTGGAGGTGGAGGTATTGCCTGTGCTCTTTTCGCGCCGCAGGTTGATCGAAGGGAGATTCATTGCCGGCCTACCAATCCCGAACGGTGTACATATAGAGCTGGATCAAGAACTGTGACAGCAGGAAGCCGTATACGAAGATCTGGAAGACGATCAGCGCCCGTTTGCGCCGCCTGTCCTGTTCGTTCATGAACCGCTCCCTCGATCAATATGATTGTGATTCTTGGTATTCGGTGGCCTTCAGACTTGCCGCGGCGACTTCTTTGAGGCCGCTGCTGATGGCGCCGTCGGTGCTCAGCGGTGCCAGGATCGATGCCTCGGCGGCCTGCATCTCGGACGCTCCCGCGGCGATGAGCCTTGCAGCGGTAACCAGCACACGCGTCGACGGTGGTTCAAAGTGGTATACCTCGTCCGCCTCGCGGATGCTGTTGGCGCAGCGGACAAGTCGGTTGGCCGTGGCGATATCAATGCCGGCTTCGGTCACCAGGACGGCGGCTTCGCGGTCGGGTGGGAGGTAGTGCATCGGCAGGGTCACAAACCGTTGCCGGAAAGAAGGTTTGAGATCCTTGAGTGAGCTGCGGTACGCCGGGTTGTAGGAGCAGACGACCATGAACGACTGCGGTGCCTGGACGACTTCGTTGGCGCGGTCGAGATACAGGGCCCGGCGGTGGTCGGTCAGCGAATGCAGGATCGCGAGCGAATCGTGACGGGCTTCAACCACTTCGTCGAGGTAGCAGATCGCACCCTCCTTCACCGCACGGGTCAGTGGGCCATCAGTCCACAGCACGTCACCACCGGTGACCATGAATCGCCCGACGAGGTCCGAACTGGTGAGATCATCGTGGCAGCTGATGGTGACGACGGCAGTGCCCAGCAGTTCGCCCATGTGCTCGACGAACCGGGTCTTACCGCAACCGGTGGGGCCGGTCAGCATCACCGGAAGCTGTTGGCCGAAGGCGCGCTCGAACATCTCGATTTCGTTGCCGGTGGGGAGATAGAGGTCGGTGGTCAAGGTCTTTGTGCTCCAATCGGTCAGGTGCTGACGAGTTCTCGGTGAACATGGGCCAGCACGCGGGGGAGTTGTTCGACCTGTCGGATTCGCTGGGAACGTCGGGGGCCAAAGACTTCGGGCAGTGGATCGACTCGGGCCGGACCGACACCGATGTAGTAGACCGATATCCCGGCCTCGTCGGCCTCTTCGAGGGCGTGTGCGACGTCGGCCCAGGCATAACGCCCCTCGTAGCCCTCGTCGGAGATCAGTCCGTCGCCGATGACGATGAGTAGTCGCCGCTCGCAGGGCTGGGCCAGCAGGCGGCTCGTGAGGTGTCGGATAGGGGCGCCGAGCCGGGTATAGCCACCGGTTGCCAGGCCTGAACCACTCGGAACGACCACGTGTTTGTCGTCGAAGTCCTTGAGGCAGTTCACCTCCACGCGGTGGCGGGTGTTACCGCTGAAGACGAACACTCCGTGGCGTTCTCGGGCAAGCATCATCGCGCGCGAAAGTGCGTCTGCACAGGCCAGTTCCAACTCGAAGACCTCGCCACGGCGAATTCCGAGTGAGGAGCTGCCATCGAGGAGCAGAGCGGTGGTCACGTCTCGCGACATGGGCAACAGCTCCCGGAACACTCGGGGCTCGCCGGCTTCTCCGGTGATCAGATCGATGTGGTGGCTGACGTACGAGTCGATGTCGAGGTCGGATCCGTCCTCCAGCCGACTCCTGATCGATCGGTGGGTGTGTTCGGCGAACCACCGCCGTAGATCTGTCGACACCGGTGACCCCGGCCGGCCGGTACCTCGGTGCTTTCGTTCCAGCACCGCAACATGGTCGACGAGGAAGCTCTCGCGCCATGCGTTCCACTCGGGGTATGGGATACCCACCCGTTGGTCCGGCCGGATCTCGATGTCCTCGTCCTCGGGTCGACTCGGTGGTGGAAGGTTCGAATTACGCAGTCCGCCTTCACCCCCGACCGGGATTGACAGCAGTCGCTGGGCATCGCTGCGGGGAGAAGTCCACGGCATCCGGCTGTACGCCCTCTTGACCGCGGCAGCCAGGCCGCGGCCGGCCGGAGCCCGGAGCGGTAGTTGTCCGAGAAGCGGGTGCGGGTCGATTCTCTCGCGCGATCTGGCCATCATGTCCGCACGCCGGAGCATCTCGGTGGCGTTGAAAGCGCTGTCCGCTACCGATAGTCCGGTCAGGACGCGATCTAGTTCCGCTACCAGTCCGGGCCAGTGGTCAGCGATCCAGCGCAGCGCGACCTCGGCCTCGACGATGGACAATGCCGCCAGCTCACGAGTTGAGAGTTCGTGAAGCGGATAGCGTCCGATGTCGTCTTTGGACGGCGAACACTGCAGTGCGACACCGCAGGTCAGCGTTCGTGTTGTCCAATCCGTCAAGATCGGCGGGTAGGGCACCGTGACGATGTCCTGAAGGCGGTTGAGTCCGAACGTTCGATGCTCGCCTGACATCAGTCGGGCACCGCTCCGGCGTCGCCCCGAGAAGGCAACGGCAGTCAGGCCGCAGCTGCGCTCGAGGCGCAGCGCAGCTGGGATCGGCGTCGCGTTCATCGTGAATCAGTCGCGTCGCCAGCTATTTTCGCTCCGCCGAGGATGGCCATCAGAACGTACCGATGTTCTTCATGACCCAATACCAAAACGCGATCACGGCGCCCATCGCACTCCAAGCGACCACCAGTCGCAGAATGTCCAGCCACATATCCAGGACCCCATCTCGATCTCGGCGGATATGTCAGTTCTAGACCAGTTCGCTGACTGATGTCAATGAAAAGTGTCAATGGGTGGAGTTGGCGGGTCAGACGCAGCGCACGCCTGTCGTCGCGGTGGCCGCACTTCCGACTCTGCGTTTGACCACCTTGTTGCCCGAAACGTGCTTCCAGTGACGGTTATTCGACGCAACCGGGATCTGGTGGGATGTCAGATTCGTCGTCGGTCAGTTCCGCCAGCTTTTCGGCCAACACCGCCCGGCGATCGGCCAGTACCTTCTCCCAGGCTGCTGCGAGGGTTTCGTTGACGTGTTGGGCCCGGTTGACCCGCGGTTTTCTTTCCGGATCCACCGACGCCGGGGGTATCCACCCGACCCGACCCGCGTCGGGGCCTTCGGTGATCATGATCGTCTGCCACTGATGCGGTCCGTCACCGATGAGTTTGTGGTGCGGTGGGCACGCCGATCCCATCATGTCGATGTCGGTCAGGCCACCGTTGATCCAGGCAAGCAGATGATGGGCCTCGACCCAGGTCGCCGGATTGGTACAACCAGGATGCGAACACCCCCGATCCCGGACGAACAACGCCAACCGTTGCCCCTTCTGCGCGGTCCGTTTGGTCCGGCCGAGATACAACACCTCAGCGGAGTGGTCAGCGAACACGGCCAGATATTTGTCCGACCGGGCTGCCAGATTCAGGGCCTCTTTGACCGGAATATCGACTCCCGACGCCGTTCGGGCGATCCCCGCGCACTCGTCAAGCTGCTGCTTGGTCATCGTGACGATCAACTGGGCCGGCAAACCCCGATGCGACTTCCCCAGCAGATTGCACTCCAAAATCGTCTTGAGGATCGCCTTGAGCGCGTCGTGGAATTGTTGGCCTTTCGAGCGGGTATCGCGTTCGGCCGCAGCTCTGACCAGCTCGTTGTCCTGTTTCGGATCATCACTGGCTCCGGTCGGCGAGTTGGGGTCGGCTGGATTGTTCATCCCCGGTGCCGCCCACACGTCCATCACCGTCCTCAACAGGGCGAGGGTTTCGGGGTCGAGGGTGCCGGTGATCTTGGCCATCAGATCCACACCCTGATCCCCGATACCCATCGACCGTTTACGGGCCCGATCCGAATCGTCGGTCAACCGGCCATCAGGGTCGACCCGGGCCAACACCGCGCGGCCGGCCGCGGTCAACTGGGTGGGATCTTGGCCGACGGCCTCTTCGGTCATCCAGTGATCGACCACGTCATAGACTGCCGGATCCGAGGCCGACGGGATCTGTTTGCGCACATCGAGCATGACATCCATGTGCGCCGCCCCGATCAAGCCTTTCGACCATGCCTGCTCGGCGGCAGGGCATTTCGGCGCCAACTCTTCACCCTGCATCGTATGGAATCGGCCGACCGCCTCCAGGGCCCGGATCCGGGACATGGTTTGCCCTTTGGTCAGCCGCAACTCGCTACGGGTGAAACCGAACAGTGACGAATATCCGGCTTCGGTAAACGATGACCGATCCGAGACCCGCAACAGGTGACGCAACCCGGTGAACTCGACCTTACGGGCGATCCGTTCATGCACCCGCACAAGCTCATTGACTTCCGCGCCAGACATATCGGAATCAGCGCAGTCCGCGATATCGGCAACGAGCAACTCCAACTCGAGGTACTTGCGCACCAGTACCGGAACCGGCGAGGAATCAACCGCAGAGTCAACAGGTGGATCGTCAGTCATCATGCCCCCCAGCACATCTGATCAAAACGCTTACGATCAGGATACACCGGAAATCCCAATGTGTCGAATGTTTGTTCGAGTAACAGGCTCTGTGCTTGAGCACCCCTGCGCGGCAACGTGTTGCGCACGGGGCTGGGCAATCGCGCAGTCGGTCAGCGGGGTTCGAGGCCTCTCATCACGCCGGCCACGTACTGGTCGAGTGCGTGGGGATCCTGTGGTCCTTCGTGACTCACGGTCAGGTAGGCGTAGAGGCCGAGGAAGAAAAAGAGTGCGCTGTGTGCGGGGTCGACGTCGGCATGGATCTCACCACGATCGCGGGCCTGTTCGATCTGCGTGATGACCAGTTCGATGACGGACAGTCCCTTGGCGGGGGCGGGATCGAGCTGTGGTCGGGTGGGGGAGAAGTAGAGGGCCAGGACGTCCCGGAACAGCTTCTTTCCCAGCCTGCGCTTCGCTGATTTCGTCAGGCGGACGGTCTCATAGAACACTGCGGACAAATCGGTCGACTTGGCGATGAATCGCTCGAGATCTCGTGCTGCCCTGGCAACCTCGGCGTTCTCGATCTCGATGAGTACGTGCTCTTTGCTGGGGAAATGGAAGTAGAACGTGCCGCGTGCGACGCCTGCTGCAGCCACGATGGCACCGACATCCGCGTCGGCCACGCCGGTTCGTTTGAACTCGGCCACCGCTGCATCGAAGATCCGTCGACGTGTCTCGAGGCGCTGTGCCGCACGCCCATTCGGCTTGTCCGGGGTCGGTGGTTCTGGTTTCTTCTCCGCAGCGTTGCCTTGACCCGTCATCTGTCCGAGTCTAGGTTGCGATCACGCGTGTGCGGTTGTTCTCCACCGCGAACCCGATCGCGGTGGTGGTCTGATCTGGGCGGGCGCTTGACCGCTCGGTATCAGATCAGCGTCGACCAGTACCACCAGAAATGCTGTCCGATCAGGCCGGCGATCACGAGAA
Source organism: Williamsia sp. z71 (assembly GCF_059553375.1). Lineage (NCBI taxonomy): Bacteria > Bacillati > Actinomycetota > Actinomycetes > Mycobacteriales > Nocardiaceae > Williamsia > Williamsia sp. z71. The sequence continues at coordinate 179,866 of NZ_JCANWX010000004.1, read as the reverse complement.
TCCACACGACCGGGATCAATGAATGGATGCTCAGGGCCGCGTTCACCATCGTCCGCCCGAAACCGTCGGGGATGTGGTCGTCGGCATTGCGCAGGCTCACGTAGCAGAAGGCAACGATGGTCACGACCCAGACGACCATGCAATACGGGCACAACGCGTCGATGCGGTAAAGGCTCTGGAAGATAAGCCAGTGCACGAAGACGACGCCGGCGGTCAGTCCGACCTGCATGCCGAGCATCACCAGGGCAGATGGTTTACGTCCCATCATGACGGCGATCGCCAGCAGGGCCGAGAATCCGATGAGTCCGATCAGCGAGTTCGGAAAGCCGAAGAGCGCCGCCTGGGACGTGTCCATGATCGAGCCGCAATTCAATACCGGGCTGATATCGCAACTGGTCACGTAGTCCGGGTTCGCCGTCAGCTCGAACTTCTCGACGGTCAAGGTGAACGACGCCGCCAGCCCGAGGACCGCGCAGATGCCGAGGATCCAGGGGAGTAGTCGAGGGAACAGGACCGGTGGTGCGTCGTCGGTGCTGTCCGAAGTGGACACGTCTGTCGCTGTCATCGCCACATCGCCTCGCCGTTCATGCCACGAATCTACGCTGACCTGCAGGCGAGCCGGTCGGGGTGCGGGGGGATGCCATACAGTCGTATAGGCTGGCGGGATCACCTTCAACAGGCAGGTTGGCAGAGTTATGCGAATTGGATTGACCGGCGGGGCTTCGTCGACAGACAAGATTGTCCAGCAGGCCGAGCGGGCCGAGGCGGACGGTTTCACCTCCCTCTGGTACGCCAGCACCGTCGCGGGTGATCCCCTTGCCGCACTGGCGGTGGCGGGCCGGTCCACCTCCTCGATCGAGCTGGGAACCGCTGTCCTCCAGACCTATCCGATCCATCCACTGCTGCAGGCCAACCGTGTTGCCGCGGTCGCCGAGGCGATGGGACGACCCGGTTTCACCCTGGGGTTGGGGCCGTCCCACGGACCTCTCATCGAGGACGTCTACGGGCTGTCGTACGAGCGACCCGGGCGCAATACCGAGGAGTACATCCAGATCATCGCCGCGCTGCTGCACGGCGAGGACGTCGATTTCCGTGGAGACGACTGGACCGCCAAGAGTGCAGGCCGGATGACAGCGGTCAAACATCAGGTACCGGTGCTGCTTTCCGCCATGTCACCCCGGTTGCTGCGGGTGGCAGGGCAGTACGCCGATGGGACCGTGCTGTGGATGGCCTCGGCGAAGGTCATCGAATCGCAGATCGCCCCGGCCATCAGTGCTGCGGCTGCGCAGGCGGGCCGGCCGACTCCCCGGATCGTGGCGGGATTGCCGGTGGCGGTTCACGACGATGTCGACGAAGCTCGCGCCGCCGTAGCCGCGACGTCGGGCATGTATGCCGGAATGCCCAACTACCAGCGCGTCATCAGTGCCGGGGGTGCCACCGATGCGGCCGAGGTCGCCATCGTCGGCAACGAAGAATCGGTGCGCCTGCAACTGCAGAATCTCATCGATTCGGGTGCCACCGATGTCTGGGCGGCGATCACCCCGGTGGGTCCAGACCCTCGTGGATCGATGCGGCGCACCCGTGACCTGCTCCGCGAGCTGGCGTCAGCCGGGTAGCGTTTGCACTCAACGACCGCCAGTTCGTGTCGACAGGAGATGAAACGTGACCTCCACCGCTGATGCGGAATGCCATCTCGATGACGGTGGTGACGGCGGCCTGACCGCTCGGGCGGTGGCGGCCGTGCGACGGACGGCAGTGGCGCTGATCGGCGCGGATCCCGGTGCAGATCTCTCGGAGGTAGCCCGACGGATCCATGCCCTCGCCGACGACCTCGAGGCCCGCGCTCCCTCGGCCCGTGATCGGATCGAATCAATGGATCGCGAGGGCAGAGGTTCGCTGTACAGCCCGGTGGTCGGTGTGCACAATGCGATCGCTCCGCCCGTCGACCTGGGAGTGAGCGCCGATGGGGCCGACGGAACGGTGTCCTTTTCGACCGCCTATGAACGTGCGCCGGGTGTCGTCCACGAGGGTGCCGTCGCCTTGGTTCTCGACGTCGCGCTGGCCAACGCCAACGCCTTGGCCGGCGTCGCAGGGATGACGGCGCAGCTCAACATCCGATTCCATCATCCGGTGCCACCCGATCGGGAGCTGACGATCCGGTCGCGCCACGAACGAGTCGACGGCAGAAAAGCGTATTCGAGCGCGGAGGTCTGGCTCGACGACGAACTGTGTGTGAGTGCCGACGGGTTGTTCATCGCCTCGAGAAAGCGAGTGCCCCATGCCGGGTGACGGTGCGCAACAGTCCGATGGCATCGCGTCGGCGGCGGCCGGGTTGCGACGACTCACCGAACTACTCCTCCGGGTCGACGCCGCCGACCCCGGGCTCGGCGCAGTGGCCGACGAGCTCGACCTGATCACCGAGCAACTCGACGCGCACCGCGGCTCGTCGAGCGAGCGTGACCCGGTGTCGGGTCGGGGGAATCCGATTGCGCCGCCACTTGACCTCGCCGTCGACGGCGACGGGAATGTTGCGGCGACAGGTCGTCTCGGACTGCAATATCAGGGGCCGAAAACGTTGGTGCACGGCGGCATGTCAGCGATGATGCTCAGCCATGTCGTCGCGGCGGCCGGTGGGGCCGGGACAGAGCAGGCGGTGGTGCAGGAGCTGTCGGTGCGGTATCACCGGCCGACGCCGTTGCTGACGGAGCTGCACCTCTCGGCGGAGCGCACTGATCCGTCCGGCCGGCACGTGCACGGGGCGATCGTCGTCGATGGGACGACCACCGTGTCGGCGGAGGCGCGGCTCGCGCCTTCCGCCGCCCCGGTGGACGTCGATCAATCCTGAACGCCCGCGATCTCTTTGGCCTTCACGGCGAAGTCGGCGAAGCTGGCGCCGGACTTCTCGCGGGTGCTCCACGCGCGGGTCTGCACGTCGTGTCCTTCGGCGGCCTTGCGTAGCGCGCCGACCGTGGCCTGCTCCTTCGGGACGTCCTTGAAGGGATCGAACGAGTACCACTTCATCGCGTTCTGGTAGGTCATCTTGTTGATCTCATCGTCGGTGACGTCGTATTTGGCGAAGACCCCCTCGAGTTCTTCCGGCGCGTTCGGCCACATCGAATCGCTGTGCGGGTAGTCCATCTCCCAGCAGATGTTGTCGATACCGATTTCGTTGCGCAGTTGCACGCCGACGGGGTCGGAGATGAAACAGGTCAGGAAGTGGTCGCGGAAGACCTCGGAGGGAAGCTTGCCCTTGAAATCCTGGTTCGTCCACGTCGAGTGCATGTCGTAGGTGCGGTCGATCCGTTCGAGGAAGTACGGAATCCAACCGGTGCCGCCCTCGGACAGGGCGATCTTGAGGTCGGGGAACTCTTTGATGGGCGCGGACCACAGGAGGTCGGCCGCGGCCTGCACGATGTTCATCGGTTGCAGGGTGATCAGTACGTCCATCGGGCTGTCGGGCGAGGGGATCGACAGGCGTCCGGACGAGCCGATGTGGACGTTCATCACGGTGTTGGTGTCGACCAGCGCCTTCCACAGCGGATTCCAGTAGTCACTGTGGAAGCTGGGATAGCCCAGCGCCGAAGGGTTTTCGGTGAAGGTCAGTGAGTGCACGCCCTTCTCGGCGACCCGACGCACCTCCTGGGCGCAGAGCTCGGCATCCCAGATCGGTGGCAAGGCCATCGGGATGAACCGTCCCGGATGGGCGCCACACCATTCGTCGATGTGCCAATCGTTGTAGGCCTGCACCAGGGCCAGGGAGAAGTCGGCGTCATCGGTGGCGAACAGTCGGGCGGCGAAACCGGGGAAGGACGGGAAGTTCATGGTGGCCAGCACACCGCCGGCGTTCATGTCCTTCACCCGCTCGGCTGCGTTGTAGCAACCGGGCCGGATCTCGTCGAGACCCTGCGGTTCCAATCCGTACTCTTCCTTCGGTCGCCCGGCCACCGCATTGAGCGCGACGTTGGGGATGACCGTGTCGCGGAACTGCCAGGTGTCGCTGCCGTCGGGATTGTGCACGAGTCGCGGCGCCTCTGCCTTGTATTTGGCCGGCAGATGGTTCTCGAACATGTCGGGGGGTTCGATGATGTGGTCGTCGATACTGATCAGGATCATGTCGTCTTTGTTCACAGCCACGCCTTCCGCTGGGGGGCCGGCCGTCGACAGCCGGCGCATACTGTACGAGTGTATTGGGATGGGTGACCCGTGTGGTCGGATTCTTCGAATTGGCCGACGGGAGTGGATGCGTGGGTATTCTTTGGAGGCGAACCCCGAAAAGTGCTCTGCGCCAATGCGCGGAGCAGTGGGAGCCGGTCGGTCGACAATGTATCGAACCGCGCTGGAATTTCGAAAATCGTTACACACGAGAGCATTTCGCGAATGTGGAGGACACGATGCGCATTGGGTTCATAGGTCTGGGAAGTCAGGGCGCGCCGATGGCCCGACGGATCGTGGAAGCGGGCTATGACACCACGCTGTGGGCCCGCCGATCGGCGTCGCTGGAATCCTTTGTCGACACCGAGGCGAGAGTGGCGGACTCACCTGCCGAACTGGCGGCAGCCAGTGATCTGGTCTGCCTCTGTGTGGTCGATGACGCCGATGTGCGGCAGATCGTGACCGGTGAACTCGGAGTACTCGCCGGCCTGGCGCCGGGCGGGGTGATCGCAATCCACAGCACCATCGCGCCCGACACCTGTCGCGAACTGGCCGGAAAGGCGGCGGCGCAGGGGGTCACGGTGATCGATGCGCCGGTCAGTGGTGGTGGCCACGCTGCCGCGGCGGGCAATCTCCTGGTCATGGTCGGTGGCGAAGCGGGGACGGTCGAACGGTGCCGTCCGGTCTTCTCCACGTACGGAGAACCGGTGGTCCACCTCGGGCCACTGGGTTCTGGCCAGGTGACCAAACTTCTCAACAACGTCGTCTTCGCCGCCAACCTCGGCATCGTCGTCGATGCGTTGGCCCTGGGCGGGTCATTGGGGTTGGATCCGGAGCGTCTCGGCGAGGTGATCGCCAAGGGATCGGCGAACAGCTACGCCCTCGGCGCCATCGCGGCCTCCGGCGGAACGATCGATGCGATCGCCTCCCTCGCGGGGACACTTCTGCAGAAGGATGCCCGATTGTTCGCCGGTCTGGCCGGCGACGCCGGGGCCGAGTCGACGGCGGTGCTGGCCGCCGCCGACTCGACACTCGAAGCCATGGGCCACCCGCGCTGATCGCGCGTCGACCGCACGTCAGTCGTGGATGCGCGCGGGTTCTTTGCGCTCGGTCACCGGCCGGGCCAGCTCTTGTTCGACGCAGATGCGCTGCAGTTTTTCCAGTGTTTCGTCCAGGCCTGCGCCGACTCGTGGGGCCGGAGTGAATGTTGCCGGCAGGTACCGCATGCCCTGGATGACCCCGATGGTCTCGTAGTGGACGGTCCCTTCGGGGACGCAGCGATAGTCCGGCATCCGATCGAGCACCGCGGTCACCATCGACTTGAACACGGTGCGGGCAAGGTTGGAGCCGATGCACCGGTGCATACCCACACCGAAGCTGAAGTGTCGGTTGCCGCCGCGGTCCAGGACGATGTCGTTCGGGTCATGGAAGATGTCAGGATCGCGGTTGGCCATGGCCCACGACAACCAGAGGCGATCCCCTTCCTTGAGCTGCCTGCCGTCGAGTTCGATGTCGGCAGCGATGGTCCGGCCATCCCCGGGCGCAGGTGTGTAGAAGCGCAGGAACTCTTCGGTGGCCGGATCGAGCAGCTCGTCTCGCTCCCGACTGAGCACCTCGCGCTGATCGGGATTCTCCGACAACCACTCCAGTGCGTGGGCCGTCAACGCGGTGGTGGTGTCGAACCCGCCGCCGATGAGAAGGTTCAACATCCCGAGCAGCTCCATGTCGGGGGCGGGCTCACCATCGACCCGGAGCCCGGCCAACGCGTTGATGATCCCCGGGCGCGGACTCTCGCGGATCTCGGCCAGGTTCGTGAACAGATCCATCCCCATCGCCAGGTACAGATCCAGCACGCGTGGTGCATCCGGCGAATCGGGTGCGGTGTAGACCGACGCGTGGGCCGGTTCGTTGTAGATCTCCCACTTCTGCAACGGAATTCCCAGCATAGCCAGGGTTACCACGGCCGGGACGATATTGGCCAGGTCCTCGACGAAGTCGATGTGGCCGGTTTCTGTCTTCTCGTCCAGGCAGGCGCGCACCACATCGTCGATGAACGGTTCCCACCGCTTGATCGCGGCAGGTGACAGATACGGATTGAGTGCGCCGCGATAGATCTTGTGCTCGGGATCGTCCATCTCCAGCAGGCCGCCCCGGATGCTGACCTCCATCATCTTGGGTATCGAAATGCCCTGGTAGCCACGACGTTCACCGTTCACATCGTGATCGGCGGAGACATCCGCACTGCGGGCGAGCTCGAAGACCGACCGGTTGTCGGCGGCAACCCAGTGCCCGTTGTAGGTATCGGTCCACGCGAGGGGGCATTTGCTCTGCATCTCCTCGGTGATATCGGTGAAACGTTCCCGGTATTCCGCGGTGTGCCGGTCGAAATGGAACCGGGGCGATTTCCGGTCGCTGTCGCTGCCGTGGTCAACGCTCATGACTCATCTCCCTGTCTCCGTTCTGTTGTGGACGGTCCGCCTCAGAGTTTGAAGTCGTACCACTTGAGGTATCCGCCGCCGTCGATCCGCAACTGCATGCCGGTCATGTACCTCGACTCGTCCGAGGCCAGGAACAACACGGCGTTGGTGATGTCCTCTGGTTCGACGTAGGGAATCGGCATTGCCTGCATCACAGCGAATCCGGGTTCGGCGTCGGCACGCGTGGGGTGTTCGAGGTCGGGACGGAACGCCTTGTACATCGGTTCACTCTGGAGCATGTCGGTGTTGCAGTTGGTCGGATGGACCACGTTGGCGCGAATGTGCCTCGGTGCCATGTGCAGGGCGACCATGTGCATGAACTGCGTCAGTTGCCGCTTGGCCAATACGTATGCGGCGCCGCCGAGTTCGGTCCCGGGGGCTTCGGTTTTGCTCACGTCTATCAGGGCAGCGGTGGAACCGGTGGCGATCAGGGACGCACCGGCTTGCAGGTGCGGCAACGCCGCCTGCACCGCATTGATCACACCGAGCAGGTTGGTGTCGATGGTGTCGATCCAGGCGTTGACGCCGGGTTCACCGGTCATCGCGGCGATCCCGGCGTTGGCGACAACCACGTCGACCTTGCCGAACTCGGCCAGTCCCTGGTCCAGTGCCGCCACCATCTGGGCACGTTCTCGAACGTCGGCCTGAACCGTGACGATGCGACGGTCATGCTTTTCGACGAGCCGGGCGGTCTCGGCGAGATCATCGGGGGTGGCAAGGGGATAGTTGACGGTGCTGAGGTTTTCGCACAGGTCGACGGCGATGATGTCGGCACCCTCTTCGGCCAGCCGCACCGCGTGACTGCGACCCTGGCCGCGGGCGGCTCCGGTGATGAATGCGACCTTGCCTTGAACACGTCCCATGCTTTGTTCCTTCCAGGGGTTTCTGAGTACTGATGTGGTGAAGAGCCGAAAATTGTTCTGCCGCAACGTTGCGTCGGGTGCTATCCCGACATCACGGCCCCTCCGTTGACGGCAATGACCTGGCCGGTGATGTAGCCGGCGGCGTCAGAGCACAGGAATGCACACGTCGCGCCGATGTCGTCGCCGCTCCCGACCCGGCCGGACGGGATGACCCGCGAGATGTATTTGGCATCGGGGAGATGCTTGGCGTCCTGCGCGGCACGCAACATCGGGGTGTCGATGGTGAAAGGGGGAACGGTGTTGACGGTGATCCCTTTGGCGGCGTATTCCAGGGCCAATGTCTTGGTGAATGCGATGACGCCACCCTTGGTGGCCGAATAGTGTCCCTGGCGAAGGGCGCCGGTTTGCCCGGCCGCCGAGGAGATCGTCACGATCCGGCCCCAGCCGGCGTCCACCATGTCGCGGATCGCGGCCTGGGCGCAGAGGAAGGTGCCGGTCAGATTCACCGCGATGTACCGGTTCCATTCATCGAGGGTGATGTCTTCGAACGGTGTGAATCCGGAGACGCCGGCGCTGGTCACCAGGATCTCGATCGGTCCGAATTCGCTCCTGGCCGTGTCGAATGCGGTGTTGACCGATGCTTGGTCCGCGACATCCACGGACACCGTCAGAGCCTTTGCGCCCTGCGCCCGCACGTCGGCCGCGACCCTCTCGGCGGCCGCGGTGTCGCGATCGAGGATGGCCACGTGGTGACCCTGCCGGCCCAGATGGTGACAGATCGATTCGCCCAGACCCGATCCGCCGCCGGTCACCACGGCGACGCGTCCGGTCGGATCGCTTTGTGCAGCATCTGGATTCATGGGACCTCCTGTCGCTGCTGTACGTATGTACAGCAATCGGTATGTGTATAGCACAGCAACGATGCGGCGCAGGCGGAAATGGAGACTCTCTTTCGGGACCGTCCATCCTGAAGTGGCCGGTGCCGGACTACCGTGAAAGGCATAGCCAACACGGAAGAACCGAGGTGCTCTGATGACCGTCCCCGATACCACCACCGCCCTGTCGAATTTTCTCGACGGCATCCTGACCGGCAGCCTCGAGGTCATCGATCTGACCACGCCGCTGAGCAGTTCGACTCCCGCGTTGCGCCTGCCCGAACCGTTCGCGAACCTCATCGACTTCAGTCTCGAAGAAGTCAGCGCCTACAACGAGCCCGGACCGTACTGGCGTCACAACAACATCCACACCGGCGAGCACATCGGCACCCACCTCGACGCGCCGGTGCATTGGATCACCGGTCGCGACGGCGATGACGTCTCGCAGATCCCGGTGCAACGACTGATCGGTCCGGCCGCCGTCCTCGACCTGTCCACGAAGGTCGCAGATGACCCCGACTACCTTCTGAGCATCGCCGACGTCGAGGAGTGGGAAACCGCCAACGGGCCGCTGACGGCGGGGACGTGGTTGCTGCTGCGCACCGGCTGGGAGTCGCGGGGTGGTTCGCAGGCCGAGTTCCTCAATGCCGACGACACCGGTTCCCACACACCGGGCGTGGCGGTCGACTGCGCGCGCTGGCTGGCCACCGAACGGGAGATCACCGGCCTCGGCGTGGAGACCGTCGGGGTCGACGCCGGTCTCGCCGGCGGTTTCGACCCCGCATTCCCGGTTCACAACTATTTCCTGGGCAACGACAAGTACGGCATCACCTCACTACGTAACCTGGGTCGTCTCCCCGCCACCGGCGCGGTGCTCGTGGTGAGCCCGCTGCCGATCGTCGGTGGGACCGGCAGCCCGTCCCGGGTCCTGGCCGTCGTCGCCGGATCGGGCGCAGACGGAGCGGGTGCGTGAGCACATACGGTCCCACTGTTGCCGACGTCGTCGGACATGCCCTGGCCGACCTCGGTGTCGGGCACGTGTTCGGCGTGGTCGGTAGCGGAAACTTCGTGATGACCAATGCGCTTCGGGCGGGGGGCGTCCCGTTCACCGCGGCTCGTCACGAGGGTGGCGCGGCGACGATGGCCGATGCGTACTCGCGGATGTCGTCGCGCGTGGGAGTGGTCTCCCTGCATCAGGGATGCGGCCTCACCAACGCGATGACCGGTATCACCGAGGCGGCCAAGAGTCGTACCCCGATGATCGTCCTGACCGCGGACAGTCCCGCGGCGGCACTGCGCTCGAATTTCCGTATCGACCAGGACGCGCTGGTCACCAGCGTCGGCGCGATCAGCGATCGGGTGTACTCGGCGCAGACCGTCGTCGCCGACGTCACGCGCGCCTACCGGACGGCCGTCGCCCGGCGGCGCACGGTGGTCCTCAACGTCTCCACCGACGTCGCGGCCGAGCGGGCCACCGTCGACGGACCGATCGAGATCACGGTCGATCAGTCACGGGTGCGGCCCGACACCGATGCGGTCACCCGGCTCGTCGACGCCATTCGCGGCTCGAAACGGCCGGTGTTCGTTGCGGGGCGCGGTGGCCGCGACGCCGGTCCCCGGATCGCCGAACTCGCCTCGGCAAGTGGGGCTTTGGTTGCCACCTCGGCGGTTGCCAACGGACTCTTCGCCGGCGATGCGTTCTCCCTCGGCATCTCCGGTGGGTTCTCGTCACCCACCACCGCCGAATTGATCTCAGGCGCCGACCTGATCGTCGGCTGGGGGTGTGCCCTCAACATGTGGACGATGCGGCACGGTCGATTGATCGGACCGCAGGCCACTGTCTTCCAGGTCGACGACGACGTCGATGCGATCGGCGCGCACCGTCCCGTCGATGCCGGGGTGATCGGCGACTGTGCCCTCACCGCCACCGACGTTCTTGCGGAACTGTGGGGTGTGGAACCGGAAGGTGCGACCCGGTACCGGACTGCTCGTGTCAGAGCGAGGATTGCGGAATCGTCACGCTGGCAGGATGTTCCGGTCGACGACACGTCCGGTGCCAATCGCATCGACTCGCGTGCGCTGACCATCGCGCTCGACCGGATCCTGCCGGCGGAACGGATCGTGTCAATTGATTCGGGCAACTTCATGGGTTATCCGTCGACCCACCTCTCGGTTCCGGACCACAACGGATTCTGTTTCACCCAGGCATACCAATCGATCGGACTGGGGCTGTACACCGCAATCGGTGCGGGGATCGCGCAACCCGATCGGCTCGGCGTCCTCGGTGCCGGCGACGGTGGATTCCTGATGGGCATCTCCGAGATCGACACCGCGGTACGCCTGCGCCTGCCGTTGGTCGCGATCGTCTACAACGACTCCGCCTACGGTGCGGAGGTGCACCACTTCGCTGACGCGGACCATGGGGCGGTGACCTTCCCGGAGACCGATATTGCCGCCATCGCACGGGGTTTCGGCGCGGATGGGATCACCGTGCGTACGCTCGACGACCTGGACGGCGTACGCACCTGGGTCGAGGGCTATCGAGCGGCCGGCGCGGCCCGGCCGCTGGTGATCGACGCGAAGGTCGTAGGTGACGGCGGGTCCTGGTGGCTGGCAGAGGCGTTCGCGGGGCACTGACATCACGTCGCACGAACCCGCTACCGGCGTCAGCCGATGATTGCCGGCATCGAATCCCAGCCGCGCACGGTGGAACTGCGGGCTCGTCGAGCTTGCGCAAGGTCGATGTCCCACTCCGGGAACCGGTTCAGGACCTCTTCGAGTGCAACCCGGCCCTCGAGACGGGCGAGTGGGGCGCCGAGGCAGAAATGCGCGCCCTTGGCGAAACTGAGGAGCGAGCCGGGTTGGCGGTGGATGTCGAAGCGATCGGGGTGCTCGAAGGCGCGTTCGTCGCGGTTGGCCGAGGCCAGCATGAGCAGCAGGGCGCTGCCGGCCGGAACCGTCTGTCCGTGCAGTTCAACATCTTCGGTGACGTATCGTGCGACGTGAGGTCCGGGCGGCTCGAACCGCAGGAGTTCGTCGATGGCACCGGGGATGAGTGAGTGGTCCTGCGCGAGTTCCTTGCGCTGATCGGGGTGCTCGGCCAGCACCTTGCCCATCCAGCCGAACAGTCGGCCGGTGGTCTCGACACCGGCTCCGGCGATGACCGCCAAGAAGATCAGGAGCTCGTCCTTCCGTAAATGGCGGGTGGTACCGGTGTCGTCGTCGAACTCCACGCTGAGCAGTTCGGTGATGAGGTCGTCGGAGGGGTTCTTGATCCGCCAGTCGACGTAGTCGGTGAACATGTCTCCGTCGAAGTAGTGATCTTTTCTCACCGGCAGTGGTTCGCCGGGTTTGTTGCGCAACACTCGATTTGCCTCGGCGCGCACGCTCGGCTGGTCCGCATCGGGGATACCGACGAGCATGCCGATGGTCCGCATCGGGAGCTCGGTGCCCAGGTCGAGAACGAAGTCGAACCGGTCGGCGCCGATCAGCGGATCGAGGCAGGCGTTGCAGAATGCCCGGACCTTGTCTTCGATCATCTTCATCTTGCGAGGTGTGAAGGCGCGGCCCACGATCTTGCGATGGATGGTGTGCAGCGGTGGGTCTTCGTTGATGAACACACCGGGCGGCATCACCGGGTCGGCTTTGACGACTTCGAGGATGTCGCCCTTTGCGGAACTGAACCGCTGCGGATCCCGCAACGCGGCGTCGATGTCGGCGTAGCGGCTCAGGCCCCAGAAGTCGTGTCGTTGGTTGTGGTAGAGCGGCGCCTCGTCGCGTAGTCGCCGATAGGTCGGGTACGGATCCATGTCGATCTCGACGTCCCACGGGTCGTAATACACATCGCTCACGAAACACTCCTTGATTCGGGTTTCGTGAGCGAGCATAGATCAACTGCTATACGCTCGTACAGCGAACGGTCGTACTTCGCCGGAGCCGGGCCTTTCATGGCCGAATTCGACTGGAGCGCGTGCAATTTCGGCTGTCGGCTTCTCGGCATGGCAGCACGACGAATGAAGGAGCCCGAAGATGAATGATCGGTTCTCGCTCGACGGGCGGGTGGCGTTGGTGACCGGTGGTGGCACCGGTATCGGGCGCGGTACAGCGCTCGTCCTTGCCGAACACGGCGCCGACGTCGTGCTCGCCGGCCGTCGCCGCGACCCCCTGGAGTCCACCGCGAAGGAGATCGACGCGCTGGGGCGCCGGGCTCTGGCCGTACCGGCCGATGTCAGTACCGCCGCCGGATGCCAAGAGCTCGTAGACCGGACGGTCGCGGAGTTCGGCCGGGTGGACATCCTGGTCAACAGCGCCGGGGGCGCCGAGACGAAGTCGATCAAGCGATGGACCGAGGAGGAGTTCGGTGACGTCTTCGCCCTCAACCTCGGCAGCGTCTGGAACCTGTCGCGGGCGGTGTCGGTCCACATGCTCGAACGGGGCAAGGGGGCGATCGTCAATATCTCGTCGGGAGCGAGTTTGCTGTCGATGCCCCAGGCAGCCCCGTATGCGGCGGCAAAGGCCGCGGTCAACAACCTGACCGGTTCCATGGCCGCCGCATGGGCGAGCAAGGGTATTCGCGTCAACGCGATCGCGGTCGGCGCGGTCCGGGCTCCGACGCTGACCGACGAACTGGCGCGATACAACCTGGAGCCCGATTCGGTCGCCGGGTCCAATGGTCTCGGCCGGCTGGGTGAACCCGACGAAATCGGTTACGGCGTCTTGTTTTTCGCCTCCGACGCGGCCAGCTTCTGCTCAGGTCAGACGCTGTACATGCACGGCGCGCCCGGGCCTGCGGGCGTCTAGGGACGCCGGTCAGCCTCGGTTGCGCACCGGCCGTTTCCGGGGCCGCGGCGACGTCGGCGGTTCGAGCGCGTCGAGCAATGTCTCGAACGACGCCACCACCTCCTCGTGGGCACTGGTGATCCCGGCGCCCTTTTCCAGATTCAGCAGCTTCGGGATGCCGGAGATCAGGACCACCAGGCCGCCGGGGGTGAGCGGGAAGTCGGCGGTGCCGGTGGTCGCGGAGATCGCCGCCAGGGTGTCGAGCTGTATTTGTCTTATCCGTGCGGTGACCTGCGCGATCTCGGCGCCGATCTTTGCCCGGTGGTTCCCCAGTGCCATGAACTCGGTGACCAGCGCGCCCTTGGCTTCGGCCCAGCTGAACTCCCACAGGACGTGCAGTGGCTGGTCGGGCCGGGCGTCGAGGGCCTCGGTCAGTCGCTGGGCATTCTGATCGGTGCGACGACGAATCGCGGCCAGAAAAATGTCGTCCAGGGTGGGGAAGTAGTACTGGACGAGGCTCGGTGTGACGCCGGCCTTCGCTGCCAGCACCCGGTACGTGACGCTCGGATAACCGTCGGTGACCATGATCTTCTCGACGGTGTCGAGGATGACGTCCCTGGTCTTCGATGTTTCTGCGCCCACGCGCCGAGCCGATGGTGGCATGTTCACGTACCTCACTTCGTAGTCTTGTTCATTTTCGCACCCCCGGCTCGCTGTACGACCGTATAGTGGCTGTGGGCTTGGTCGCAGGCATTTGGGGGCCGAGCGCCACCGGGCACGTCCGCCCCGGCGGAGAAGCATTGCGAAACGGAGAGATATGTCGACGCTCGAAACCACCCTGGAGCAGTTGCAGGCCGATGTTCGGTACCTCAAGGACCGGACCGAGATCCTGGACTGCATCTCCCGGCACGCTCGTGGCTGCGACCGCCATGATGTCGACCTGATCACTGCCGCCTATCACGACGATGCTGTTGACGAGCATGGTCACGCGACCAATCAAGGCCCCGACTACGGGGATTGGGCCAACAAGGTGCATGCCGAGACGTCGAAGGTACACACCCACAACATCACGACACACTCATGCGAGATCGATGGTGACACCGCGCATGCCGAGAGCTATGTGCTCGTCGTGCTGGTCGGTGGCGACGGAAAGACCGCCCAGTTCATCAGCGGTCGTTACCTCGACCGGCTGGAGCGGCGAGAGGGACAGTGGCGCATCGCTCTTCGGCGATCGACGGTGGAAGCTATGTTCCTCGGTGATGCGCGGGTCCTCACGTCGCCCTTCTTCACCGAAAAGGGTTACCTCGTCGGGACGCGCGACCGTAGCGACCTCTCCTATGAACGTCCGCTGAAGTTGGACATTCCGGCCCCCGCGCGGTGGTGATCGGAGTACCGTAACCGGCGACGCTGCCATGCGAACTCTGCGCCATGGTTCCCGGATCCGCTCAGCTGCAAGGAGATAACGATGACAGACGTTCAAGTCGAGACCGGATTGCTTGCCGGTGATCAACGAATGCTGATCGACGGGGAGTTGCAGCACACCGCAAGTGGCGCACTCTTCGACGTGATCCACCCGGGCTCCGAGCAGGTGGCCGGGCAGGCGACGGACGGCACCGTCGCCGATATGGAGCGGGCCATCGGTGCGGCGCGGCGGGCGTTCGACGAGACCGATTGGTCCCACGACGTGGAGTTCCGGTACCACTGCCTCACGCAGCTACACGAGGCCCTCGAGCGGAACAAGGAACGGATCCGCCGGATCGTGGTGACCGAGGTGGGTTGCCCGATCAGCATGACCAGCAGTCAGGTCGATTCCCCGATCGCCGAGGTCAAGCACTGGGCCGAGTACGGCCGAGCGTTCAACTATCTCGAAGACACTGGCGTCCACGAGACGGTGATGGGGCAGGCTCGGCACCTGATCCACTACGACCCCGTCGGTGTCGTCGGTGCGATCACGCCATGGAACGTGCCCTTTTACCTCAACATCGCCGAAACCGTGGCGCCGCTGATGGCCGGGAACACCGTGGTGCTCAAGCCCGCTCAGTGGACGCCGTGGTCGGGTAGCGAGCTGGGCCGGATCGTCGCCGAGGAGACCGACATCCCGGCCGGGGTGTTCAACGTGGTGGTCTCGAATGCCAACGAGGTGGGTGCTGCGTTGTCGGCGGATCCCAGGGTCGACATGATCACGTTCACCGGTTCCACGGCCACCGGACGGGCGATTCTGGCGGCCGGGGCCGCGACGGTGAAGAAGTCATTGATGGAATTGGGTGGCAAATCGGCCCACATCGTCTGCGATGACGCCGATCTGACCGCCTGCCTGCCGATGGCGGCGATGATGGCCTGTGCCATGTCGGGTCAGAGCTGCATCCTGCCCAGCCGAATTCTGTTGCCGCGTAGCCGTTACGAAGAGGGCCTGGCGATCCTGGCCGCGACGATGCAGAACATCCCGATGGGCGACCCCTGGCAGGAAGGCATCATGCACGGGCCGCAGATCAGCGAGACCCAGCGCAACAAGGTCCTCGGTCTGATCAAGTCGGGTATCGATTCCGGTGCCAGGGTGGTCATCGGCGGCGGAATCCCGGAGAACCTCTCGACCGGCTACTACGTCGAACCGACTCTGCTCGCCGACGTCGACCCCGACTCGCAGGTGGCCCAGGAGGAGATCTTCGGTCCGGTTCTGACCGTGATCCCGTACGACACCGACGACGAGGCGATCGCCATCGCCAACAACTCGATCTACGGACTGTCCGGCGAGGTCAGCAGTGCCGACAACGACCGGGCGCTCCGCATCGCCCAGCGGTTGCGGACCGGCAGCGTCACCGTCAACAGCAAGTCGTTCTTCGGTATCACCAGCCCGTTCGGTGGCACCAAACAGAGCGGTCTGGGCCGTCGCAACGGCGACTTCGGCTTCAAGGAGTACCTCGAGGTCAAGACCATCGGTCAGCCCGTCTAGGACCGTGCCGCCGACCCCCCCCGCAAACGAGCCCGAAATACGAAGACGAGCCACAAATATGTGGCTCGTCTTCGTACAAGTGGCTCGTTTGCGGGTCAGAGTTTGAAGCGGCCGGCGAAGCCGCGCAGCGGCATGTCGGCGCTGGTGAGGATGCCGGGCCGGGCGTCGACGACACTTCTGATCGCGTTGAGTGCCGGAAGTCCGGTCACGGTCATGCCGATCGACGCGAAGTCTTCGGGATTATCGAGTCTCACACCGGGTTTGGGGAAGATCATGTGTTTGCTGTAGATGTTCGGGTCGCCCGAGATCTGGGTGATGTAGCAGCCCTTGATGTCCCAGGCCGGACTGGTGTACGGGGTCATCTGCCATTCGAGATGTGATTCGATGCGGGGTGTCCCGTCGACGATGCCCTGGTACTTGATGTAGTTGGCGCCCAACGATCCCTTGGGCAGCTGGTACCAGCCCAGGTCGACGTCCTTGGTGCAGGCCCCGAGTTCGTAGGAGAACGTGACGTCGTCGAGTTCGAGACCGAAGCAGTCGGCCATCAGGTGGACGCTGTCGGCGAATACACGGGTGTATTTCTCGAGGGACCCGGGGATGCTCGAGTCGTCGACCGGCGCTCCGTAGCCGACTTCCTTCCAGGTGTCGACCGAGTGGTGACAGGAGACGTCCACCGATTCGATCACGGTGACGTTCTCGATCTCCGATACGTCGGCGCTGTGTGCCACCGCGAGTATCTGGTTGAGGCCGGGGTTCATCCCGGTGCCGTAGAACGTCGAACCTCCACGCAGGCAGGCGTCTTGCAGTACTTCGGACACTTTTCGGCCCGACGGGTGCGGGTGGTTCTGGTTGCGATGGTGACCGGTGATCCAGTCCGCGGTCGTGACGATGTTGATCCCCGCCTCGAGGATCTTCTCGTAGAGGGCTTCGTCGGGGAAGACCCCGTGGAAGGTGAGCACGTCGGGCCGAGCGGCGATGATCTCCTCGACGGTGCCGGTGGCGATCACCCCGACCGGGTCGAGTCCGGCGAGTTCGCCGGCATCGCGACCGATCTTCTCCGGTGTGTAGCAGTGCAATCCGACCAGTTCGAGATCCGGATGGTTACCGATGCGTTTGATCATCTCGGTGCCGACGTTGCCTGTCGCCACCTGGAAGACTCGGACGCGGTCGGCCTCTGTGGTGCTCATCGGTGAAGTCCTTTCGTCGGGTAGAACTGCGTGGCCCATTGCCGCAATTGGGTGAAGCCCTCGTATTCGCCCCGGGACAGGGCCGGCGGATCGGAGTAGCGCTGATGCGACCAGATGTTGATGTCGGCGACAAATTGCTCGATCACGGCATCGGCGAGAAACTTTGCCCCGGAGGTTATCTCGGCTCGATCATCGCCGGGACGTCGGCCGATCCAGACGCTGAAGCGGATGTCGGAGGTGAGATCATCGACCGGTGTCACGGCCGTGAGGGTGCGGTTGTCGATCATGCCCCAGCTCTTGGTCGCCGCGACCCCGAGTCCGGCGTTGATCGCCTGCACACCGCTGTTGATGTCGTCGGCCGAAGCGTTCTCGTCGAACGCGATCGTGAAGTCCACGTAGGAGGTGGCTTCGGTGAAGTCGTGCCTGGTGATGTCGGGCATGAACGGGACCTTGTGGACGAACTTGAAGTGTGCGAAGTCCACACCGTTTTCCATCACGTACTGCGGATGCAATTCCAGCCCGGGCCGGAACAGTGTTGCCTGCGGGTATGACGGGTAATAGTCTGCGGCCGTGAGGTTGTCGTCGAACCCGGCGAGGACATCGGGTACCTCGAAGTACGGTGCGACGCCATCGACGTCGTGCCAGATGAAGATCGACTCGTTGAGTTCTGCCACCGGGTAGGTGCGGATGCGACGGCCCTTGTTCGGGTGCTTCTCGTAAGGGATGCACACGTTGCGGCCCGCGCTGTTCCACTCCCAGCCGTGGAATGGACAGACGATGCGATCGCCTTCGACGTGTCCGCCGTAACCGAGGTGCGCGCCGAGATGCTCGCAGTAGGCGTCCATCACCGTCACCTCACCGGTGGACGACCGCCACGCGATCATCTCGGTGTCGAAATACTTCATCCGGTGGACCTGACCGGCGGCGATCTCGGCAGCCCAGGCCACCTGGAACCAGCCGGTGGGTTTCATCGACAGGGGAGTTCTGGCCATCTGGCATCCCTTCGTCCGGGGAGCGACCCGACTCGATCTGTCCAGAATCGTAGTGGGGTCTGTGAAAAAAGAACAGAGGGTTCGTTGAAACTCGTTTCCCGTACTGGCAGCAGATAGAGTTGCCCGGGTGAGCGAATCGGGTGTGGTCGGCAGACGCAGTAACAAGCGTGGTCTGGCCACCCGGGAATCGATGCTGGACACCGCTTTACGGACGCTGGCGACCGGCGACCCGGCAGCGGTGTCGGGCAATCGGATCGCCAAGGAGATCGGTGCGACCTGGGGTGCGGTCAAATATCAGTTCGGTGACATCGACGGGCTGTGGGCGGCGGTTCTGCAACGCATCGCGCAGCGTCGGGGTGATCTGCCGGTCAGCGCGCCGATCGACGCAGCACTGCAGGTCCGGGTGGGTGCCATCATCGACAACATGTACGAGGGTCTGACCGTCGGTGATTCCCGGGCGATCGAGAACCTCCGGGCCGCGCTGCCGCGTGAGCGTGCCGAGCTCGAACGCCTGTATCCGCGCACCGCAGCCGAATTCGAGTCGTGGGGCCAGGCGTGGCTGGACACGTGTCGCCGGGCCTTTACCGGTCTGGATGTCGATCCCGATCGGGTTGCCGAGGTGGCCGCGTTCATCCCCGGCGCGATGCGCGGGATCGTCTCGGAGAAGCAACTCGGGACCTATACCGACCTCGACCTCGCCAGACGCGGGATCACCAACGCGATCGTCGCCTACCTGCAGCCGCGGTGACCAGCGACTGAAGGACTGCCGCCCGGCGGCGACCCCCTCGTCGATTATCGCGATAACGGATTACAGAAGCGCAGATTGAGTATTGGACTGAGCCTGATAATGGCGCAATAGTGTGGGAATGGACACGCTCAATCCGGACGTACCCGGCGACGTCTTCGCCGACATCCTCAAGCAGGTCAATCAGTTCGTGCGGACGCGCGTGATTCCGCGGGAGCTGGAGATCATGAACACCGACACGATCCCCGAGGACCTGCGGACTCAGGTGGCGCAAATGGGTTTGTTCGGTTACGCGATACCGCAGGACTGGGGCGGTCTGGGATTAAACCTGATCCAAGACGTCGAACTCGCGATGGAACTGGGCTACACCTCGTTGTCGCTCCGGTCGATGTTCGGGACCAACAACGGGATCGCCGGGCAGGTGCTGGTCGGGTTCGGCACCGATGAACAACGCGCACAGTGGTTGCCGGGTATGGCTTCCGGAGACGTCGTCGCGTCCTTCGCGCTGACCGAACCCGGTGCGGGATCGAATCCGGCCGGCCTGAAAACGACGGCCCGGGTCGACGGCGACGGGTGGATCATCGACGGGGGCAAGCGCTACATCACCAACGCGCCGAACGCGCATCTGTTCGTGGTTTTTGCGCGCACCTCACCGGCGCCGGAGACCGGCAACGGCATCGCGGTCTTCCTTGTGCCGGCCACCGCCGACGGCGTCGAGATCGGCCCGAAAGACGCGAAGATGGGACAAGAGGGTGCGGCCACCGCCGAGGTGAATTTCAACGGCGTCCGGGTGGGCCCCGAAGCGCTGGTCGGGTCAGACGCCGAGGTCGGGTATCGCGCCGCGATGACGTCGCTCGCACGTGGTCGGGTGCACATCGCGGCTCTGGCCGTGGGCCAGGCCCAGCGGGCACTCGACGAGTCGGTTGCGTATGCGGCGACCGCCACCCAGGGTGGGAACGCGATCGGCGATTTCCAGTTGGTGCAGGCAATGCTCGCGGAGCAGTACACCGGGGTGATGGCCGGACGTGCCATCGTGCGCGACGCCGCGCGGGCCTGGGTGACCGAGACCGATCGCCGGATCGCGCCTTCGGCGGCCAAGCTGTTCTGCACCGAGATGGCCGGCAAGGTGGCCGATCTGGCTGTTCAGGTCCACGGCGGCGCCGGGTACATGCGGGACGTGCCGGTGGAACGGATCTACCGGGACGTCCGGGTGCTGCGGCTGTATGAGGGGACCAGCGAGATCCAGAAACTGGTCATCGGCGCGGGTCTGATCCGGGCCGAGAAGAAGAAGCTGTCATGACGTTGCCACTCGACGGCTACACCGTGGTCTCCGTCGAGCAGGCGGTGGCGGCGCCGCCGGCCACCCGGAATCTCGCCGATCCCGGTGCCCGGGTGATCAAGGTCGAACGGCCGCGCCGGAACTGGCAGATGATCCGCGCTGTGCCACCAATGTCGCGGGGGTGCAGAATCGGGCCGCCTGTGACGCGGAGGTGACCGCGGGCACCAGGCGTCGCAGCACCGCCAAAGCAGGGCTGTCCGGTGCTGCCGCCGATGACCTGCTCGGCCCGCGGCACGGCGATCGGGCCACCCGGATAGCCACCCCAGGCGGCGCGATGGCGCCGCGTCGTCACGCAAGAAAGCGCAACTGAGAAAGGACATCATGCTCGCCAACCGCACCGCCGTCGTCACCGGAGGAGCCCAGGGGATAGGGCTGGCCATCGCCCGTACATTTGCCGACAACGGCGCCCGGATCGTGATCGGGGACCTCGACGAGGCCAAGGCCGAGGAAGCGGCTGCCTCGTTGCCGGTCGAGGCGATCGGCGTCCGTTGCAACGTGACGTCCGCAGGGGAGGTCGCCGCCCTGCTCGCCGCCGCGACCGACACCTTCGGGTCGCTCGATGTGATGGTCAACAACGCCGGCATCACCCGCGACGCCACCATGCGCAAGATGACCGAGCAGCAGTTCGACGACGTGATCGACGTCCACCTCAAGGGCTGCTGGAACGGAACCCGGCTCGCCGCCGGCATCATGCGGGAACATGGCGGCGGATCGATCATCAACATGTCGTCGATCTCGGGCAAGGTCGGAATGCTCGGGCAGACGAACTATTCCGCGGCCAAAGCCGGAATCGTGGGACTGAGCAAGGCCGCTGCCAAGGAGGTCGCCCACCTCGGTGTTCGGGTCAACGTCATCGCGCCAGGACTCATCCGCACCGCCATGACCGAGGCGATGCCGCAGAAGGCATGGGACTCGAAGATGGCAGAGATCCCGATGGGACGAGCCGGTGAACCGGACGAGATCGCCTCGGTGGCATTGTTCTACGCCTCGTCGATGTCGTCCTACATGACCGGAACGGTGGCAGAGGTGACCGGCGGACGCCACCTCTGAGGGTCAGTCGCCGACGCCGGGTCGGGATTCGTGGTGCCGCCTGCCGTGGGTTCTGCGGCGTTCCTTCATCTCGGCCTCGAAGAGGTGGCGGTTGCCCTTCTGGAGCTCTTCGCGCACCCGGCGCTCATGGTCGCGGAAGGCCGACCAGTACGTGTCGTCGAACTCCTCGACGATCTGGAAGGTCCACCGGCCCTCGATGACGTTTCGGCCGACCAGTTCTTCGCCGAGCCGGTCGGCGATCTCGGCGTGACCGGCAGCGCGCAAGGCGTCGGTGGCGTCACCCAACAGCAGGTCGGTGTGGCCCATCAATTGGTGGAACGAGTAGAGGTGCCCGCGGGCGCGTTCGAGGCATTCCAATGCTTCGGACAATTTCCCGACAGCGGCGACGGTGTCGTCATCGACACCGCCGGGGCGTATGTGGGTGGGCGATGGCTCTCCAGCGGTGTCGGACACCGATGCGGAGTACCCCACGTCGACCGACATCAACCGTGCCAGACCCCCAGCCGACGGTTACCGATGGTCGGTGAGCCGGGAACGTCCGGTCTGTCCTTTTCTGGACATCACCTCGACCCACCACGATTCGAGCGGGCTCGGCTCGGGCCATCGGACGTCGGGCCGACTCCACAACTCGACCACCTCGTCGACGGTGGAATGTAGATCGAGTACCTGTTCGAGCTGCAGGGCGATGATCGGGCGGGCTGTCGAGGGACGTGCTGTCACCACCGCGAACATGGCACCGGTCGTCTCCGCGCGCTCCCGGGCCCGTTCGAGGGCTTTGAGGCCCGCAGACGCCAGGAATGTGGTCTGCGTCAGATCGATGAGGAGGTTGGCGGTCCGCTCACGGAACGCGCCTTCGATGGCCTGGCGGAAGAGGTCGATCGTCAACAGATCGATGTCGCCGCACACCGCCAGAATGGTGGCGTTCCCCTGCCGCGATGATGAGATCGTCAGGGGTGGAGACACCGTGTCCGGTGTCATCGTAAAAGTGTCGTCGCATCTGGACAAGATCGCTCCCTCGCCATGGATGGGAGCGTAGGCAGACCGGCAGACTGCCTACGCAATACGCGGCTAGTCCTTAACCTTCCTACATGGTGTCAGTCATCACACCTGTTCGCAACCCTGACCGCGCCACCAGTCGTCGAACGGCGTGACCGCGAGATGCCTTTTGTGTCGGGTGCGGAGGTAGGCGGATTCGATGGTCCGCGCGGCCTCGTCGGGCACGCCGTGGCCCTGTAGGTAGCGGTCGATATCGGCGTAGGTGACACCGAGGGCCTCTTCATCGGCGAGGGCCGGGCGGTCGTCCTCGAGGTCGGCGGTCGGGATCTTCCGCCAGGTGCGCTCCGGCGCGCCCAGTTCTTGGAGAAGCTGTGCGCCTTGACTTTTGGTGAGTCCGGCGAGTGGATTGATGTCGCTGCCACCGTCACCGTATTTGGTGAAGAATCCGGTCACGCCTTCGGCGGCGTGATCGGTGCCGACGACCAGCAGCCCGAGCTCGCCGGCTATGGCGTACTGGGCGACCATGCGCTCGCGGGCCTTGACATTGCCTCGGACGAAGTCGGTCAGCCGCTCGATCCCGAGTGCGCGCGCCGCGGCTGTCGCGGCGGCGTCGGTGCTCTCGGCGATGTTCAGGGCCACTGTCCGGGACGGCTTGATGAAATCGAGTGCCAGGTCCACGTCGGATTCGTCGGATTGGCGCCCGTAAGGCAACCGGACACCGACGAATTCTGCTTTGTGGCCGGCCGAGGTCAGCCGGTCGACCGCGAGTTGGCTCAGCCGACCGGCCAGTGTGCTGTCCTGCCCGCCACTGATTCCGAGGACGAAACCCGACGTTCCCGAGGCGCGTGCGTAGTCAGCGAGGAACTCGACCCGCCGCTCGATCTCGGTGGCGGGATCGATCTCCGGGCTGACGTGCAATTCCGTACGAATTCGTTCGGACAATCCGGTCATGCTCACTCCTGATCGAGGGGGCCCGAGCCCCGCGCAGTTGATTGCTCAGATGGCGGCGATCGAATATGCGTGCCGCAAAAGTACTTCCAGGGCGTGTTCGATTGTCGCGGCCAGGATTTCGGGTGGACTGCCCGGGAACACGTGCTGTCCTGCCGTGGTGAGCCCGGGTTCGGCGACGCCGAACCACACCGTCCCCGGGGGCACGTCCTCCTGGGTCTCCGGGCCGGCCTCACCGGTGACGGCAAGTGTCAGGTCGGCCCCCATCAACGACGCGGTGGTGTGGGCCATGGCGATCGCCGACTCCCTGCTCACCACCGGCCCCTCGGGGACCTTCAGCAGCGAGTGTTTGACCTGCGCGTGGTAGGCCACGATGCCGCCCAGAAACCATTCGCCCGACGCGGGTGCCTTGCCCAAGGTCGCGGCGAGGTTTCCGGCGGTGAGGGACTCGGCGATCGCGATCCGCAGACCGTGACGGCAGGCCAGATCGGAGAGCTCTTCGGTCATTGTGTCGACTCTGTCCTGGGACAGTGCGTCGTTCAGGTCGATGGTCATCGATTCAGCTCAGCGGGCACCGTTTTCGGCAAGCAGCGTCAATCGTCGCAAGCACTCTTCCAGGCGAGGAGCGACCACCAGTCGTTGTGCGTTGTCGGGTATCCAGCGGAAGGGCGCGGACTCGGCCGTCTCGTCCATCGTGACGCGCGAGCCGTTGCCGTCCTTCTCCACGTGGAGCCGAATGCGCGCGGTTCCGACCGGACCCGCATGCGCCGACAGCTCGAGATAACCGGCCGACGACTCCCGGACCTCCGTCTCGTCGTCGATCACCGCAGGCCACAACCCGAACGAGTGGGCGACCTTCGATCCGGTCTGTGGCCAGTCCTTGTCGACGTTCCGGATCCGGGACGCACCGACGACCCAGGAGCTGTACAGCCAACCGTTGGATAACACGGACCAGACCTGAGCGGGGGTGGCTGTTGTCGTGCGTTCGACCTCGATCATTTAAAACCTCGTTCTGTTGGTGCGGGGTGAGAGGGTGTGGTCAGCCCGGCAGGGTCTCGCCGCCGATGGGCGCCAGAACTTCGCCAGAGTAGTAGGACGACATGGTCTCCGAAGCGAAGAACACATAGGACGGTGCGATCTCGTCGGGCTGCGCGGCACGACCGTAGGGTGCCTGCTTGCCGAAGTCCTCGACTTTGTCGGCGGGCATCGTCGCCGGGATGAGAGGAGTCCATACCGGTCCCGGCGCAACACAATTCACGCGTATCCCGCGCTCGATGAGGCTCTGAGCGAGGGAGTAGGTGAGCGCGATGACCGCACCCTTGGTGGCGGAATAGTCGATCAGTGTCTTGTTCCCACGGAGCCCGTTGATGGATGCGGTGTTGATGATGGCCGACCCTGGATCGAGGTACTTGAGCGCTGCCTGCGTCACGTGGAAGTAGCTGTGGATGTTGACGTCGAAGGTGCGCTGCCATTGCTCGGGCGTGAGGTCCGCGAAGTCCTCGACGACCGCTTGGAAAGCAACGTTGTTGACGACGATGTCGAGGGTCCCGAGTTCGTCGGCCGCGCGGGTGACCACATCCGCGCAATGCGCGGGGTCGGCGAGGTCACCGGGAAAAAGGTGGCAATCGCGGCCGGCCTCTTGGACCTTGGCCCGCGTGTGTTCGGCGTCCTTCGTCTCCGAGAGATAGGCGATGGCGACGTCGGCGCCCTCTTTGGCAAAGGCGATGGCCACTGCCCGGCCGATGCCGGAGTCGCCGCCGGTGATCAGGGCCTTTTTGCCTTCCAAGAGGCCCCGGCCGACATAGGACGCCATTTCATCGTGTGGCTTGTCCTTCATATCGCCGGTATTGCCGGGATACGGAATGGTCTGCGGAGGGTGCTCGCTCATAGCCTGCGGAATACCCCGCGAACGGTGGCTAAAACATCAGCGGCGCACGGCCTCCGCGGTCGCGGCTCTCGCCTCGTCCCTGGCGCCGGTCAGTCTCCCGGCCACCGCCGCTGCGGCGGCGGTGACACGAGGGCCGGCCTGCTCAGCGTCGAGTTCTCGGACCGTGATGATGCCGACGCTGGCCTCGAGGCCCTCGACACCGAGGACCGGCGCTGCCAGACCGCGCGCGCCCGACTGCAATTCACCACTGGTGACGACGTAGGCCTCGGTGGACTCGCTCCTGCCCAGCAGGATCGCCTTGCCTGCCGCTCCCTGGGTGAGGGGGTGGCGGGCACCGACCCGGTACCCGACATGCAGGTCGGTCCAGGTGGGTTCGACGACCACCAACGCCAGGGCATCGCCACCGTCGGCGATGGTGAGGTGCGTCGTGCAGCCCAGATCCTCGGCGAGTTCGCGGAGAACCGGTGTTGCGGCATCACGCAACACCGGTGTCACCGCGGTCGCCAGGGACAGTGCGCCCAGCCCGACGCTGAGCCGACCATCGGCCCGGCGCTGCACCAGAGCGTGTTGCTCGAGCGTGCTGATCAGGCGATGAACGATGGTGCGGTTGATACCCAGCTCCGCCGACAGGGCCGACATGGTCAACCCGCCGGGATGCGCGGCGAGTGTGCGTAGGGCACGCAGACCACGGTCGAGGGTCTGAGCGGTTTCGGCGGGCATGCGCTGCAGCTTAGGCCACGCCGCGGACGCGGTCAGCGCTCATCGATGATCCGGCCGGTCACTTCACCGAGCGCGATCCGGCCACCGAGCGTTCCCTGCGCGGTGTACCGCAACGTGACCGTGTCGCCGTCTTCGAGTGCGAGGCGCTCGTCGTCGCCGACCGGGAACGGGTTGCGCCAGCCCCAGCTGAGTTCGAGGAACGAGCCCCGCTGGTCGGGTTCTGCACCCGAGATGGTTCCCGAGCCCCACAGGTCACCCGGGCGGATCGACGCACCGTTGACGGTCATGTGCGCAAGCATCTGCGCGGCACCCCAGTACATCGACCGGTAGATCGGCCGGGTGACTACATGGCCGTTCACGACGACCTCGACATCGATGTCCAGGCCGGCGGGCCCGTCGACAGCCAGGTAGTCGAGCACCTTCGGATTGCCTTCGGAACCGTCCTGTCCGGGTAGTTCACACCAGGCCGCGGCCAACGCCGACAGCGGCGTGACCCAGTGAGAGATGCTGGTGGCAAAGGATTTACCGAGGAACGGCCCCAGGGGAACGTATTCCCAGGCCTGGATGTCACGGGCCGACCAGTCGTTGAGTCCGACAACACCGAAGGTGTGCTCGGCGAACTCGGCGGTACCGACCTGATCGCCGAGGGCGGTGCCGGTTCCCACCACGAATCCGAGTTCGGCCTCGATGTCGAGGCGTGCACTCGGGCCGAAGACGGGCTCGGCCGCGTCGGCGGGTTTGCGTTGTCCCTTGGGGCGCTGAATATCCGTGCCGGAGGGAACCACGGTTCCGGCGCGGCCGTGGTAGCCGACCGGTAGATGTTTCCAGTTGGGGAGCAGTGGCGCCTGGTCGGGACGGAAGATCTTGCCGACGTTCGAGGCATGGTCCGCCGAGGCGTAGAAGTCGACGTAGTCGCCGACCTCGAACGGCATGTGCATCGTCACATCTGCCAGTGGCACCAGATGTGGGACCACCACGTCGCGGCGTTCGATGTTGGTCAGCTGTTCGATCAGCCAGGCCCGCACCGCATCCCAGGAATCCTTGCCCAGTGACATGAACGGATTGAGTGTGGCCGCATCGAACGCCGCCGCGACATCGAGACCCGCGTCGGCGGCCACCGGCGCGACATCGAGGACGTGGTCGCCGATGCGGACACCGACGCGACGAGCTCCCGGGTTCGCGGTGTGATCGAAGATCCCGTAGGGGAGGTTGTCGACGTCGAACAGTGAACCGGCGGCTCCGTCGACCCAGGTGGTGGTGTTGCTCATTGTGGTCCTTCCAGCAGTTCGAGAGTGAGGAGATCTTCCAGGGGTTCGGTCACACTGCAGCTTCCGTGTGAGACGAACCGGCGTCGTACGGCCGGGACATCGATGGACGCGATGCGCTGGGCCAGTGCGGCCGAGTTCTCTTCGGCGAGCAGGGCGGTGATCTCTGCGCTGTCCGCGCCGCCGGACGCGGCATCCGTTGCTGCCATGACGTTCAGGAATCCGTGATGGACGAAACCGTCGTCGGCGTTGTGTCGCACTGCCTTGTGCAGGCCTGCAGTGCATTTGAATGCCACGTTGCGGTTCACGGCGGCGGCGATCCACGAGGCCAGCGTCTGCGGAGAGGGAAACAGGTCGGCGGTGACGCCACCGGTTCGGAACTTCAGCAGCAAACCGCGCTCGCCGGCGACGTCCACTGCGTCGAGCCAGCCGCCGGTGGCCTCGGTCTGTGGTAATTCGACGTAGACCGGGGTGCCGGAGTTCAGGAGGCCACCGGCCTGTGCGATGTCGCGCACGGCGGCGGCTCGTCGCACGGCGCCGGGCAGGTCTGCGGTGTCGCGGAGGGCAACCTCGACCGCGACGACCCTCACGTTCACCGTGCGCGCGGTGGCGAGTGCGTTGTGCAGGGCGTCGGGTCCACCGGCGACGACCAGCGATACCGGTAGCTCCGTGGGCGAATCGATCTCCGCGACTGCGGCCGCGGAGACCACGAAGCTCGAAACCAATGGCGCATACCACTGTTCGCGGCGACGCGCGTGAAAAGCGGTCACCGCGCCGGACAGTGGACTGTTGCCGGGCGGAAAGATCGCGGCGTCGTCGATGAGTCCTGCCCACTCCGCGGGCACACCTTGGTTCGGGCCAGGGGTAGCTGTGCTGGATGTTGACATGGCTTGTACCGTAGCGCACATCCCCAAATAGCGAACATAGATATCCGATATACGGACATCGTCACCGTAGGGGTGGTGTTCGATCCAACCAAAGGAGCAGCCGATCGTGGCCTTCTATCAGGCAGTGGGCGATATGCCCCGCAAACGCCACACGCAGCATCGTCAGCCCGACGGGACCCTCTATCGAGAAGAGCTGATGGGTGAGGAAGGATTCTCCTCCGACTCATCATTGCTGTACCACCGGGGCGTTCCCGCCGCGATCGTCGATTCCCGGGTCTGGGAGTGGACCGACCAGCAGCTGATCCCGAACCACCCCCTCAAACCCCGCCACCTCCGGCTGCACGCACTGTTCGCCGATGGTGCCACCGCTGATGCGGTCACCGGACGACGGTTGGTCCTGGGCAACAGTGATGTGCGGATCGCCTACGTCGTGACCGGGACCGAAGCGTCTGTCTACTACCGCAACTCGATCGGCGACGAATGCGTCTACGTCGAGCGGGGCAGCGGTGTGATCGAGACGGTCTTCGGCACACTTCCTTATCGCGCAGGGGATTACGTCATCGTCCCCAGGGCGACCACGCACCGGTGGTTGCCGGCGGAGTCGTCGGCTCTGTATGCGGTCGAAGCCAATTCACACATCACACCCCCGGCGCGCTACCTGTCCAAATATGGTCAGTTCCTCGAACACGCGCCCTTCTGTGAACGTGATCTCGTGGTCCCGTGTGAACCGCTGCTGGCCGAGGGTCGCGATGTCGAGGTGCACGTGAAACACCGTGCCGGAGGCCGGATCCTGGGCACGGTCATGACCTATGACACGCATCCCTTCGACGTCGTCGGCTGGGATGGTTGCCTCTACCCCTACACGTTCAACATCGAGGACTTCGAACCGATCACCGGCCGGGTTCACCAGCCACCGCCGGTCCACCAGGTCTTCGAGGGGCACAACTTCGTCATCTGTAACTTCGTGCCGCGCAAGGTCGATTACCACCCGTTGGCGATCCCGGTGCCCTACTACCACTCGAACGTCGACTCCGATGAGGTGATGTTCTACGTCGCCGGAGACTACGAGGCGCGCAAGGGTACGAACATCGGCTTCGGCTCGATCTCACTGCATCCGGGCGGGCATGCCCACGGTCCTCAGCCATCAGCGACCGAGGCCTCCTTGGGCGCGGAGGTTTTCGAGGAGCTCGCGGTCATGGTCGACACCTTCGCCCCTCTCGATCTGGGTGAAGGCGGCCTTGCCGTCGAGGACGACACCTACGCGTGGAGCTGGGCCGGCCGCGGCCGGTAGCACCACATCCTCCCCGGGCGGCGCGCGTGGTTCAGCTCAACGCGCGCGCCAGCTCGGTGGCACTCTCGAGGACGGCGGGCGCTGCTCGTTCGGCCTGAGCGGTCTCGAACACCGATACCCCGATACTCATCGGGGTTCTTCGTCGTGCCGGCACAACGGCAGAGATGCCGTAGACCGAGGAGATCACCTCGGAGAAACTCACCGCGTATCCGCGCTCGCGCGCGCTGGTGACGTCGGGCCGCTCTTCCTCGCGAGGTGGACCGGCCGCGAGTAGCGCCAGTCCGGCAGAGCCGCGGTCGATGGGTCCGAGGTGGCCGGCCCGAAAGGCGATGTGCATCGGCGCGTGACGCGGCTCGACGACAAAGATCGCCCGCACGTGGTCGGGACCTTCCTGCATCGCCAGGTGTGCGGTGGCGCCGGTGCGGTCAGCGAGTTCCTGTAGAACCGGCACCGCCAGGGCGCGCAGGTCCCGCTCGACCGGTTCGGCGAGCGGCACCAGCCCGGCCCCGGGGAAGAACCGCTTGGACGAATCGTCGCGCCGGACCATCCGATGCGCTTCGAGCGTGCGCATCATCCGATGGGCAACCGTGCGATGCACCCCGATGCCCTCGGCGACCTGTGTGACCGTCAATCCGTCTGCCGACGCGCAGACCGCTGCCAGCGCACTCAGGCCCGCATGCAGCGTCTTCGACATCCCGGAGTCGAGTTCGGGGCCGCCCGCCGCCACCTGATCGTCGGGGTGCGAATCCGTGGTTGTCATGTGTTCGTACCGACCTTTCTCCGACGCTGCGCGCCACCAGACTTGACGTAGACATTGTGACCTGCATAACCTCGCGTTCGGTTATTGATCACCGCGTTCGATTATCGCACGCATACAGAGAGTTGGCCAGTGTCCGCACACTCTTCCGCAGATGGCAACACGAGCGAGTTGTCGTCGCAGGACGGTCTTGACGACGTATATCCGCAGGTGGTTCGCGCTTATGCACGTCAGGCACGCCTGATCGACTCCGGTGACGCGAGCGGCTGGGCGTCTACGTTCACCGCTGACGGGATCTTCGAATCGCCGTCCTACCCGGCTCCGGTGCAGGGACGGATGCAGCTCGAGGCCTTTGCCCGACGTTTCGCCGAGCAGGGCATTGCCGACGGTGTGGTCAGCCGGCACGTGATCACCAACGTCGACCTCATGCCCGGCGCCGATGCCGATCACCTCGTGGGGCATGCCTATCTGCAGATCGTGGCCACGCCGAAAGGTCAGGTCAGCACGCTCTTGCGCCTGACCACCACCGTCGACCAGTGGGTCCGGGCATCGTCCGGCCGGTGGCTGGTGGCGCACCGCCAGGTGCTCCGCGACGACTAGGCCACCCGGGTCACGCACCGCGACCCCGGCGAAAACCTGTCTTTAGTTCAATCCGCAAGAGAGAGAAGAAAACCCGATGACTTCGACCACTTCCGACGCCGGCAACCCCGAGAACCCACATCCCGGTCGGGTGCAGGCGACCCCGATGGTTGTCAGCCATCCGGATCTGGCAGGCAAGGTCGCCGTGGTGACCGGTGCGGCCCAGGGCATGGGCGCACGTTTCGCAGCCGCACTGGCCCGGCGCGGGGTCAACGTGGTCGGCGCCGACATCAACGGCGAGCAGATGGCTCGTACCGCCGATGACCTCAACACAGAGGTCGCCGATGTCGAGAACGCCGGCCGCGTCCTGGCGGCGACGGTGGACGTCCGCGATCCCGAAGCACAGCGCGCACTGGCCCAGAAGGCAGTCGGGGAGTTCGGCGCCGTCGACCTGTGGATCAACAATGCCGGCATCTTCCCCGAGGCCCCGGCCGCGGACATCCCGCCGTCACAGATGCAGGCATCGCTGTCGATCAACGTCGAGGGCGTCCTCTACGGGGCGCAGGCCGCCGCGTCGGTGATGGCGCCCGGCGGCGCGATCCTGAACATGGCATCGGTTGCCGCGGTCCGGGTCCGTCGTGGTCGGGCCGCCTACTGCTCCGCCAAGGCCGCCGTCGCGCACCTGACCGAATGTCTGGCCGTCGAGTTCGGTGACCTGGGTATTCGCGTCAACGCGATCGCGCCGGGATTCATCGACACCGAGATGACCCGGTGGGTCCAGGACGATGCACCCGCTCTGGCCCGGACCCTGGACATCATCCCGCTGCACCGCATCGCCTCGCCGGAAGAGGTCGTCGGCCCGATGCTGTTCCTGCTCTCGGACAGCGCCCGCTACGTGACCGGTCACATCCTGGCCGTCGACGGCGGATCCCGTCATGTCTGACCCGACCCAGGGCCACAAGGTCGTCCTGATCACCGGTGCTGCCGGTGGGATGGGCGCCGGCCACGCCCGGACCCTGGCCGCCGACGGCTGGCATGTGGCGGTCGGCGACATCGTCGACACCGCTCCGATCGTCGACGAGATGGTCGCAGCCGGGGGCTCGGCCACCGGTCATCGCCTCGACGTCACCGATCCGGCCGATTGGGCTCGGGTGATCGGCGAGATCAGCACATCGTGCGGAGCCCTTCACGGACTGGTCAACAACGCCGGCATCTCCCGGCGCCGCCGGTTCATGGACACCACCGTCGAGACCTGGCGGATGGTGATGGCGATCAACCTCGACGGCCCCTTCTACGGCATTGCGGCAGCGGCCCCGCTGATGCGTGATTCCGGCGGCGGCTCAATCGTCAACATCTCGTCCATCTCGGGACAGATCGGCTACTTCTCACCGTCCTACTCGACCTCGAAATGGGGTCTTCGGGGGCTGACCAAGTCGGCTGCAGGTGAGCTGGCAGCATGGGGCATCCGAGTGAACTCGGTTCACCCCGGACTGGTGGAAACCCCGTTGCTCGCCGGTGCCGATTCATTCGTCACCAGTGCGGTGGCCAGTGTCCCCGCCGGTCGGATGGCGCAGCCGTCGGAGATCACCAGCGTCGTGCAATTCCTCCTCGGTGACGGGTCGTCGTACATGACCGGTGCCGAGATGACGGTCGACGGGGGGCTCGTCTCCAACGGGACGTACCACCGGATCCTCGAAGAGATGGATGGAGAACTGTCATGAGTGGACACGACTACGACGTCGTGGTGATCGGCGGCGGCGGTGCCGGTCTGGCCGCCGCGGTCTCGGCTGCCGAACGCGGTGCCTCGGTGATCCTCTTCGAGTCCGAAGGTGAGCTCGGTGGATCCACGCAGCTGTCGGCCGGGATGTTCACGGCCGCACAGACCAGTGTCCAGAAAGAGCTCGGGATCGAAGACACCGTCGAACGGTTCTTCCAGCACTACATGGACCTGAACCAGTGGCTCCTCAAACCCGGTCTGGTCAGGCGCTTTTGCGAGCTCGCCGGACCCACGCTCGAGTGGATGCTGCACCTGGGCGTCGAGGTGCCCGCCCAGATCTCCGGTAACGCCCACACACCGGGTCTGACCCGCGCGGGTGTCGAAGACGTCTGGCGTGCCCACGTCCCCAAAGACCAGGGTTACGGCCTGGTGCAGGTCCTCGACAAGGCCCGCAAGGCCCACAAGATCGACGCCGTCATGCACACCCGCGTCGAGCAACTCCTGTCCACCGACGGCCGGGTGACCGGTGTCGTCGTCGACGGTGTCGAACTCGAGGCCGGCGCCGTGGTCGTCGCATCGGGTGGCCTCTCGCAGAACAAGGCGCTCGTCGATCGATGGTTCCCGCACGCCAACCGCGCCGGTGACTCCCTGTTCGTCGTGGCCGCACCCGGTTCGCGCGGCGATCACATCGGATACGCCGAACAGGTGTCGGCCTCCATCGCCGGTGATGGCTGGGGACTGTTGCTGCCGACCGCAGAGTTCGTCGGTTACCACCACTGGCAGGCGGGATTCCCGCCCCGGTCACGCCTGCACATCAACGGTGCCGGACACCGGTTCATGGACGAGGATGCCTCCTACGCCGTGTCCGGTGGTCTGATCGACACCCAGATCGACCGCTACGGGCAGCCGGTGTGGATGGTCTTCGACGAGGATGCCCGACGCACCCTTCCGCCCGGCTACATCGACTGGACGCCGGAGCTCGTGGAGGATCACGTGCGCGGGGGATCCGTTCTGAAGGCCCAGACCCTGGCCGAATTGGCCGCCAAGGTCAACGTGCCGGCGGATGCGTTGCAGGCCACCGTCTCCCGATGGAACGAGCAGCTCCCGAACGGGACCGACGTCGACTTCGAACGCGATCGGTCGCTGGCGGCCAAGGGTGTCACCGGTGGGGTCACCCCGATTGCGGAGGCGCCGTATTACGCCACCCGGCTCGTGCCCGCCGAGTTGGTCTGTACCCACGCGGGTCTCGAGATCGACGTCCGGGCAGCGGTTCTCGACACCCAAGGCAATCCGATCGATGGCCTGTTCGCAGCCGGCGAAGCCGGTGGCGGAATCCTCGGCAGCCGCTACGTCGGTGGCGGCAATGCCGTCGCGAACGCACTGACCATGGGCCGGCTCGCCGGCCAATCCGCGGCATCGGCCGCCCGATGACCGCCGGTCACCGGTATCCACAATCGACTTTCACAAGGCGCCACTTCAAGGAGACGTCATGAGTATCAACACCTCCGCGGTCGACCAATCCGCGGTTCTCTCCAAGGTGTCGCGATCAATTCTGCCGATCGCGTTCTTCTCTACATGTTCAACTACATGGACCGGTCCAACATCAGCTACGCGCAGCTGTCGATGTCGGAGGACCTGGGTATCAGCCTGGCCACCTACGGCACCGTCGCGGCGATCTTCTTCGTTGCGTATGTGGTCCTGGAGATCCCCAGCAACATCATCATGAAGAAGGTGGGTGCGCGGATCTGGCTGGCCCGCATCGCCATCTCGTGGGGCATCGTCACCATGGCGACCGGGTTCGTGCAGAACACCGCTCAGCTCTACATTGCCCGCATCATGCTCGGTATCGCCGAGGCCGGGCTCTTCCCCGGACTGCTTCTTTACTTGACCTTCTGGTTCCGTAACCAGGACCGCGGTCGCGGCATCGCCCGGATGTCGCTGGCGCAGCCGATCGCCCTGATCCTCGGATCGCTCTCGGCCGGATGGATTCTCGACCACGTCGAGTGGTTCGGGTTGTCGTCGTGGCGTTGGATCTTCCTTCTGCAGGGTTTTCCGCCGGTATTGCTCGGAATCTGGGTGCTGTTCTTCCTCGCCGACAGTCCGAGTAAGGCGAAATGGCTGAAAAAGGACGAGGCGAAGTGGCTCGAAGGCGAGATCAGCAAGGACTACAACGCCGAGGACGATGAGTCGGTACACATCGATCTCACGGTGATCAAGAACCCGAAGGTTCTCTACCTCGCGGTCATCAACCTGCTGTATGCCGTTGGCCTGTACGGGATGACGTTCTTCCTCCCGCAGATCGTCAAGCAGCTCAACCCGGACTACTCCGCCACCAATATTGGTCTCCACGGCTCGATCCCGTACATTTTCGGTGCCATCGCGATGCTCCTCATCGCCCGCTACTCCGATCTGATGGGGAACCGTAAGGTCGTCGTGATGGGGACCTTGGTCGTGGCAGTCGCCGGACTGGTCATCACCATGGCGACCCGTGACCACGCCAACGTGGCGATGTTCGGTCTGGTACTGCTGGCCGTCGGTGTCTTCGGTTACCTCGGCCCCTTCTGGGCGCTGGCCACCGAAGCTCTGCCGCGGGCGCAGACCGCGGTCGGCCTGGCCGTCGTCAACTGCATCGCCGCCGCCGGTGGGTTCTTCGGTCCGTACATCATCGGCAAGACCTCCAAGGCCGATGACGTCACCTTCGGGCTGCTGTTCCCCGCGGTGTGTATGGCCATCGCGGTGGTCATGCTGATCTTCGTCAAGTCGGCCAAATCCGAGGACGAAGTCGACGACGCGGAAAAGGTTGCCCTGCGCGACTGACCCTTCGATCCACCGGACAACAAACCGGCCGTTCGCATGTACGTATGCGGGCGGCCGGTTTTGTTTGTCCGGGCCGAAGGTCGTGGCGGATCAGAGATTGCGTACCCGAGCGCAGACCGCGTCGTAGATCGTCAGCAGGTCGGCGTCGGGTTGACCCGGTTCGCAGGCGTTGACCCACTCGTCGAACGCGCATTGCACGCACAACTGCGCGATCTCGAGGATCATCCGGAGACGTGAACGGGTGGTGGCCGGGCATTGCTGATCCAGTCGTGCCAGCCGGCGCCGGGTGTTCTCGGCGCATCGGCCGATGGATGCATTGCTCAGCGTCGGGCTGGCGCAGACCAGCTTCCGGATGCGCAGGGAGGTCGCGGCGACTTCACTCTGCTCGTGCCGAAAACCTGTGATGGCGCCGCGGAAGGCCTCTTCGATGTCGGCCAGTGTCAGGGTGGACAGGGATTTGTCGGTGGCCTCGGCCGCTTCGATGCAGGTCTGGAGTGCGACGTCGAAACCGTGGGTGTCACCGAGGATGCAGTCCTCTTTTGTCGAGAAGTAGCGAAAAAAGGTTCGGGGCGAGATGCCGGCGACGCGCGCGATCTCATCCACCGTCGTCTCGTCGAAACCGTGCTGCTCGAACAGGTCGAGCGCGGCCCGCTGGATCTCGCCCCTGGTTTCGTTGCGACGCCGGGTCCGCAGGTCGATCGTGCCGCCCGGAGAAGAGATGGACATGACCTCGACCATACGTCACCTGATGCCAAAGTGGCAGTCACTGACACTTGACTATATGCTGCGAAAGTTCTTCCGGCGGCTACCCGAGTGGATGTGATCGTGACCGAGAGTGTGAATGTCAGCGTCAGAGCCGATGAGCGGGGCGGAAGTCCGGCAGGCAGTGTCCTTCTGATCTCGTTGCTGCTCATCGCCGCATTCGTGGTGATCCTCAACGAGACCATCCTCGGTGTCGCACTGCCGACGCTGATGACCGATCTCGACATCACCGCGGCCACCGCGCAGTGGCTGACCAGCGGCTTCCTGCTGACGATGGCGATCCTGATCCCCACCACGGGGTTCATCCTGCAGCGGTTCAGCATCCGCTGGGTCTACGTCGCAGCGATGTCGTCGTTCACCATCGGCACGCTCCTGGCCGCGGTGGCACCGGGTTTCGAGGTGCTGATGATGGCCCGGGTGATCCAGGCCGTGGGCACTGCGCTGATGATCCCGTTGCTGATGACCACCATCCTCAATGTGGTGCCGGAGCATTCCCGCGGCCGCGTGATGGGACTGGTGTCCGTGGTGATCTCGGTGGCGCCTGCCATCGGGCCCACCGTGTCCGGTCTGATCCTCGAATCGCTCAGCTGGCGCGCGCTGTTCTGGATCGTCTTGCCGGTGGCGGTTGCAGTGCTGATCTCGGGCGGCATCCTCGTACGCGACGTGGCCGAGCGGCATCCGTCGCACCTCGACGTCATCTCGATCCCGCTCTCGGCCCTGGGCTTCGGCGGAATCGTGTACGGCCTGAGCAGTATCGGTGAGTCATCCACCGGGCATACCCCGGTGCCGCCGTGGATCCCACTGGTGATCGGTGTGGTCTCGCTGGGGCTGTTCGTGGTCCGGCAGATGAAGCTGGTCGAGCGCGGCCGGGCGTTGCTGGATCTGCGGACCTTCAAGATCGTCCAGTTCCGGCTCGCGACGTTGCTGATGGGCGGGCTGATGCTCACCCTGTTCGGCGCGCTGATCCTGCTGCCGCTGTATCTGCAGAACGTTCTCGACAAGAGCGTCCTGACAACAGGTTTGGTCCTGCTTCCCGGTGGCCTGGTGATGGGCCTGCTGGGGCCGGCCGTCGGTGCGCTCTTCGATCGTTGGGGTGCACGGCCTCTGGTGCTGCCCGGCACGATCGCCATGAGCGCCGGCACGTGGTTGCTGGCGATGCTCGATGCCGATTCCGAGCTCTACACGGTCATCATCGCCCACGTGATCCTCAGTGCCGGCATCGCGTTTGCCCTCACCCCGTTGATGACGTCGGCCCTGGGTTCGCTGCCGCGCGAACTGTATTCACACGGCAGTGCGACGGTCAGCACGATCCAACAGGTGGCCGGCGCTGCCGGCACCGCCCTGTTCATCACCCTGATGACGCGGGGTATCACGGCGTCGGAAGACGACGGCAACTCCGCGATCATCGCGAATGCCGACGGAACGCACCTGGCATTTGTTGTCGGTGGCGTCATCTCGGTCGTCCTCGTGCTCGCCGCGACACTGGTGCGATCGGCCGACAAACCGGCCATCGCCGAAGTGACCGAGAGTTAGGGCGCAGTAGGGGGGTTGCCGCCGAGGTTCGACGGCGAAGACCGTCTCGCTGCCCGAGGGGGCAGCCCGGGACCATCTGGCCCAGCCGGCTCGGATCAGCTTGTGACAGAGGGGCCTTGGGCGTACGCGTCGGCGAATTCCCGGCTCGGTGCGATCGGTGAGATCACGTCGAGGAGGACGCCGTCCGGTGCTTCGATGATGAAATGGCGCTGACCGAAGTCCTCGTCGCGCAGCGATTGCACGACCGGAAGTCCGCGCCGCTCAACGAGTTCGGTATACCAGTCGGCGGCATCGGGAACCTCGACGTTGACGAGGATCCCACCCGAGGGTGCACGGCGGAACGCCGCGGGGACGGTCTCGTGGTTGCGGTCGAGGATCGCCAGTTCGAAACCGTCGCGGCGGAAACTGACATACCAGTCGCTGGTGAAGGTGGTCTCCAGTCCGAGGGTGTCGCGGTAGAAGCCCGCGGTCGCGCTGACGTCGTCGGTCATCAGGACGGGGTAGAGGCTGGTGAGGGACATGACGTGATCCTTTACGTACGATGTGTAGGTATATCGACCATACATACACAACGTACGTAAAGGAAGGCCTTTCGATGCCTCGTGCCTCCGCGGCCGCGGCCGCCGCCACAGCCGCGACCATCCTCGACACCGGCACCGCGCTCTTCTCGGAACGGGGCTTCGGCGGCGTCTCGCTCGATGATGTGGCCGCTGCGGCCGGTGTGACCAGAGGCGCTGTGTACCACCACTATGCGAACAAGCTCGGCCTGTTCCAGCAGGTGGCGGCCCGGTTGCAGGCGAGCGTTGCCGATGCGGTCGTTTCTGCGGCAGAGGCCGCCGGTGACGGTCCGGCGGACCAGCTCAGGGCCGGTTGTCATGCGTTTCTCGACGCGATCACGGCCGGCGGGACCGCGCAGGTGCTGCTGGTGGACGCGCCGGCCGTGATCGGCTGGGCCAGATGGCGTGAGCTCGATGCGAATCATTCCGCCGCGCACCTGAACGAGGCACTCGCATCTGCCGGCGTGGAACCCGGACTCGTCGAGGCGACGACGGCACAACTCAGCGGGGCGATGAACGAGGCTGCGTTGTGGCTGGTCGACAAGGCCGAAGAAGGTGATGGCCGGCCGGGCTCGTCGGACTCACGAGAG
Organism: Williamsia sp. z71; assembly: GCF_059553375.1. Classification (NCBI taxonomy): domain Bacteria; kingdom Bacillati; phylum Actinomycetota; class Actinomycetes; order Mycobacteriales; family Nocardiaceae; genus Williamsia; species Williamsia sp. z71. The sequence goes on along the minus strand of NZ_JCANWX010000004.1, from coordinate 141,150 downwards.
CAGGCCCACCGGGCCCTCGACCGCCTTCTCGGTGCGGTCCTGTCCGAATGACCTGACCTGCACCGCCACCAGGTGTTCGGTGACCTTGTCCCAGCGGTCAGCGGCCGCCGTCGTCGGCCCGGATCGCCGCACCTGCGGCCGCGGTGCTGTTGGCCTCTTCCTCGAGCTGTCTCAGGTGGGGGACGACCTCTTCGGTGATCACGGCGTTGTAGGCCTCCGGTTGCTGCTTCGGGTTGGCATGACCGGAACTGGGCATACGCACCACGAACAATCTGCCCGAAGGTCCGCCGGTCACGTCGAAGAGGACTTTCTGGGAGTAGTCGACGTCGACGACGGGATCGTCGGTGCCGAAGTCCGGACGCAGGAAGATGATCGCCGGCAACGGACGATCACCGGCCTCCTTGTCGATCGCGGCAAGGTCGTCCGAGGCGCCCGAAGCTGCGATGGCAAGGAACTGGGACTGGATCAGCCCGTTGCTGGCGGCATCGGTGTTGAAGATCTTGGTTCTGAGCACGTCGCGGATGGTTGCGCCCAGGGCCAAGGGGTCGAGCAGCGGGTGGGGCTCGGAGTCCGTCAGCAGGTACTGGTCTTTGCGGGCCGCCGTCTCGACGGCCAGGCGCAGGCCGCGGCTTTCCCTGGCGCCGGGAAGCCAGCCCATCCAACGCAGGAGATCTTCGCCGGCGTCGCGGCTGCTCGGTCGCACCGCGTGCAGATTCACCGGTGTGCAGTCGAGGATGAGCGCGACCAGCGTGACCTCGGTGTCATGGACGATGTGCTCGCCGACCTCGATCGCGATGATGCCACCCATGCTGTGCCCGACCAGTACGACCTTGTAGATGCCCATCGACTGCGCGTAGGCGGTGACGATCCGGCTGATCACGGCGGTGTCGAGACCTTCGTTGTCGTACTGCACCGCCCACACCTGTCCGAGATCGGCCAGCGCCGGCAGCGAGCGAGCGGTGGTCCTGGCGTCGAGGTTGCCCAGGCCGACCATGTCGACGACCGCGGTGTCCTGGTTCGCCGGATCGGCCGCGTCATAGATGAAGTGGATCTGCGGCTGTGTCTGTGCCAGGCGCTGACGTTCCGGCGCGACATCGCGAACCCAGTACTGCGAACACAGGATCATCACGGCCAACACCACGTAGCCGCACCACATCGCGAAGCGACGTACGCCGGACAGTTCAATCCGGTTGTGGCCCAGTCGGGTTGATCGCAGAGCTTCTTTGCGCCGTTCATCGCTCCAGTCGGTGACCGGATGATGTGGCCCGCCGAGACCTGGTGTCATCCTCCCCAGCGTAGCGACGTTTTCACACTCTGATCGGGTGGCGGGCAGGTATGTGATTCCATGGAATACATGGAGTTCGGAATCTCGACATTTGTCACCGATGAAGGCATCCGTCCCGATGCGCTGGGCAGTGCCCTCGAAGAGCGTGGGTTCGATTCGTTGTTCCTGGCGGAACACTCGCATATCCCGGTGAGCAGGCAGTCGCCGTACCCTGGTGGCGGTGACCTGCCGCGGGTGTACTACCGAACGCTGGATCCGTTCCTGGCGCTGACCGCTGCGGCGGGCGTCACCACGCGGCTGCTGCTGGGGACCGGCATTGCTCTGCTTCCGCAACGCGACCTGATCCACACCGCGAAAGAGGTTGCCACACTTGATCTGCTCTCCCGGGGCCGGGTCGCGTTCGGCGTCGGCGTCGGATGGAATCGGGAAGAGATGCGGAACCATGGAACCGACCCGCGGACCCGGGGTGCGCTGATCGATGAGCAGCTCGCCGCGCTGAAGGCCATCTGGACGCAGGATGAGGCCGAGTTTCACGGGGAACATGTCGACTTCGATCCGATCTACTCCTGGCCCAAACCGGTCCAATCGCCGCATCCGCCCATCTACATCGGTGGTGAGAGCCCGGCTGCGCTGGCTCGCCTGATCAAATACGGCGACGCCTGGCTTCCTCGCGCCCACACCAGCGCCGACGAGATCATTCGGGTGCGTGGGTTGCTGGCCGACGCCGGCCGAGGCGACATCCCGTTCACGATCTTCGCGGCGGGGTCGTCGACCGACGAGCTCGACGGCTACGCCCGTGCGGACGTGCAGCGGGTGACGTTCCTGTTGAAGACAGCTCCGCAGGATGAGACGCTGCGCCGGCTCGACGAGTTGGCCGCTGTGGCCGAACGCTATCGCTGATCCGATGGACGCTGATGCGGCGCGCCGCGCGCTCGAGACCGCGCGGTCCGAGACAACCGACCTGATCACCCAGATGTCGGCGAGGCTCGCTTCGGTCGTCGATGCGGCTGCGGAGGGAACCGCTGACGACGAGCATGATCCGGAGGGCTCGACACTGGCGTTCGAACGAGGACAACTCGTCGCGCAGATCGAGCGGTCCGAGATCAGGGTCGCCGAAATCGACACCGCCCTCGAACGGATCGCGCAGGGCACATACGGTCTGTGCGAACGGTGTGGCGCGCAGATCGGGGCAGCCAGGCTCGAGGTGCTTCCGGCGACCCGCCTGTGTATCAACTGCGCGACGTCGAGGGACCAATCGCGCCAATGGTGAGATGGCCCTACGTCGCAAACGAGCCAGAAATACGAGGACGAGCCACAAATTTGTGGCTCGTCCTCGTATTACCGGCTCGTTTGACGGATCAGGCCACGTAGTCGGCCATCACGTCGGCGAGTGCCTGCGCGCCGCGGTGACAGTCGGCTGCCTCGGCGAACTCGTGCGGGGAGTGGGAGACGCCGGTGGGATTGCGCACGAACAGCATCGCCGTCGGGACCTTCGCCGACAGCACCCCGGCATCGTGGCCCGCGGCGGTCGGTAGTACCGGGATGTCGCCGAGGTGACCGAGCGCGGTCTGCAGCCGACGGCGGATGTCGTCGGGGAACTCGACGATCGGGGAGACCGACTCGGCGACGATGTCCAGGCCGATGCCGTCGCGCTCGGCGTGGGCGCGGGCCTGCGCGGAGATCGCCTCGACCAGCGCGGTCAAGGTGTGTTCATCGGCGGCACGGGCGTCGAGCCAGGCCATCACCTCAGAGGGGATCGCGTTGGCGCCGTTGGGTAATACGCGCACCTTGCCGAAGGTGGCGACCGCGTCGTGCACTGCGGCGGCCTCGCGAGCGGTGTGCACCGACGAGGCGAAGGCGAGCATCGGATCGCGACGATCGACGAGGCGGGTGGCCCCGGCATGGTTGGCCTCACCGGTGAAATCGAACAGCCAGCGACCGTGCGGCCAGATCGACGACGCGACAGCGATCGGCTGATCGACCAGGTCGAGTCCGCGTCCCTGCTCGACGTGCAGTTCGACGTACACCCCGACACGCTCGACCAGGGTGGGGTCGGCACCCAGATGTGCCGGATTGCGCCCCGACGACGTGAGCGCTTCGGCGAGCGTGATTCCTTGGGCATCACGCAGTGTCAATGCGCGTTCGGGGGTCAGCGCGCCGGTGCTGAGCTGAGATCCGACGCAGGCGACACCGAAGCGCGCACCCTCCTCGTCCGAGAATGCGGTGACGGCAATCGGTTTCGTGGGCGTGATGCCCCGGGCGCGGACGATGTCGATGGCCGCGAACGCCGAGACCACACCCAGTGGGCCGTCGTAGGCACCGCCGTCGGGTACCGAATCCAGGTGAGAACCGGTGACAAAGGCGTCGCGGGGGTCGCCGACCCATCCTTCCGGCAACCACCATGCCCAGAGATTTCCGTTGCGGTCCTCCTCGGTGGACATGCCACGGGCCGATGCCTCGGTGGTGAACCACTCCCGCAACGTCATGTCGGCGTCGTTCCAGGCGAACCGCCGGTAGCCGCCGGTGGTTGCGCGACCGACATCGAGTATCGACGCCCACAGGGTGTCGAAGGCTTTCATCTATGTGTCCCAATCATTTCGGAGTAGTTGTCCGGCGGGTGCACCACGGTCAGTACCTACCCGGGATCCAAGTGGTGCCGGCCAGCGGAACCCGGGCCATCGCCGAGGCCTCGACGGTCAGGGCCACCAGATCCTCCGGTTCGAGGTTGCGCAGATGCGACTTGCCGCAGGCCCGGGCCAGTGTCTGGGCCTCCATGGTGAGCACCCGCAGATAGTTGGCCAGCCGGCGCCCACCCTCGACCGGGTCGAGGTTCGCCGACAGTTCGGGGTCCTGGGTGGTGATGCCCGCCGGGTCGCGGCCGGCCTGGAAGTCGTCGTAGAACCCGGCCTCGGAACCCAGTGCGCGGTACTGCTCGGCGTAGCGAGGACTGTTGTCGCCCAGTGCAATCAGTGCCGCGGTGCCGATGGCCACCGCATCGGCGCCCAGTGCCATCGCCTTGGCGACATCCGCGCCGCTGCGGATCCCGCCGGAGACGATGAGTTGCACCTTCCGGTGCACGTCCATCTCCTGCAACGCCTGGACCGCTTGGGGGATGGCGGCGAGGGTCGGGATGCCGACGTGTTCGATGAACACGTCCTGGGTGGCGGCGGTGCCGCCCTGCATACCGTCGACGACCACCACGTCCGCGCCGGCCTTGACCGCCAGTTTGACGTCGTAATAAGTGCGGGTCGCGCCGACCTTGATGTAGATCGGCTTTTCCCAGTTGGTGATCTCGCGGAGTTCGATGATCTTGATCGCGAGGTCGTCCGGCCCGGTCCAGTCCGGATGGCGGCAGGCGCTGCGCTGGTCGACACCCATGGGCAGGGTCCGCATCCCGGCGACGCGTTCGGTGATCTTCTGTCCGAGCAGCATTCCGCCGCCGCCGGGCTTGGCGCCCTGGCCCAGGACGATCTCGATCGCGTCGGCCTTGCGAAGGTCGTCGGGATTCATGCCGTACCGCGACGGAAGGTACTGGTAGACGAGATTCTTGGACTGGCCGCGCTCTTCGGGCGTCATGCCGCCGTCACCGGTGGTCGTCGAGGTCCCGACCTCGCTGGCGCCGCGGCCGAGTGCCTCTTTCGCCTGGCCTGACAGCGCGCCGAAGCTCATTCCGGCGATCGTGATCGGGATGTCGAGGTGCAGTGGGAACTTGGCGTGGGTGTCGCCGAGAACCACGTCGGTGTCGCACTTCTCGCGGTAGCCCTCGAGCGGGTAGCGGGACATCGATGCGCCGAGGAACAGCAGATCATCGAAGTGGGGGAGCTTGCGCTTGGCACCCCATCCGCGGATGTCGTAGATGCCGGTTTCTGCGGCTCGCTGGATCTCGGAGATCACACCGCGATCGAAGGTTGCCGATTCGCGCAGGGACGGGTTGTGGGTCATGAAGTCGCTCCTAGAACGTCGAGGTGTCTATACGCGCGGGTGCCGTCAGTACGCGGACGCGTTGTCGACGTGGAAGTTGTAGAGTCGGCGTGCCGAGCCGTAGCGGGTGAAATCAGCTGGGTCGGCATCGATCCCGGCGGCACCGAGCAGTTCGGCGAGTTCGGCGAGGTGCTCGTCGCGCATCTCCTTCTTGATGCAGTCGGCACCCAGTGAGGCGACGGTGCCGCGGACGTAGATCCGGGCCTCGTAGAGCGAATCGCCCAGGGCCTCACCGGCGTCCCCACAGACCACCAGTCGCCCGGCCTGTCCCATGAAGGCGCTCATGTGGCCGATGTTGCCGCCGACCACGATGTCGACACCCTTCATCGAGATACCGCAGCGGGCCGCGGCATTGCCGTCGATGACCAACAGGCCGCCATGGGCCGTGGCGCCGGCCGACTGCGACGCATCTCCATGGACCCGAACGGTCCCGGACATCATGTTCTCGGCGAGACCGACTCCGGCGTTGCCGTTGATCGTGACGCGAGCCTGCTGGTTCATCCCGGCGCAGTAGTAGCCGACATGGCCGTCGATGGTGACGTCGATGTCATTGTCGAGCCCGCACGCCAGGGCATGTGCACCCTGCGGTGAGGTGACGACGGACCGCTTCGGGGCCTGCGGCGACTGCAGGGTCTCGTTGACCGCACGGACCGTGCTCGAGAGCAGGTCGAAGACTGCGACCTCGGTCTCATCGACAGGGGTCGGGGTGTCGGTCACTGACGCTGCCATACGTACACCTGTTCTGGTTCGGGTTCGAAAATGCGGGCGGATTCGACGCCGGGCAGTCCTGCCAGAGCGCGGTATTCGGAGGCCATGGCCACCCACCGGTCGGTTTCGGCGATGACGGCGGGCTTGCAGGAGATCGCGTCGCGGACAACGGCAAAGGAATCACTGTTCGACACGAGCAGTGTGTAGAAACCGTCGAACCTCTCGTTGAGCATCAACAACGCCTTCTCCAGGTCGACACCCTCGGCCAGCTGTTCGGCCACGTATCGGGCACCGACCTCGGTGTCGTTCTCGCTGTCGAAGACAACGCCGTGACGCTCGAGATCGTGCTTGATCGACATGTGGTTGGAGAACGAACCGTTGTGGACCAGACACTGGTCCGGGCCGACCGAGAACGGGTGCGAACCGGCCGCGGTCACCGCGGATTCGGTGGCCATCCGGGTATGGGCGACGCCCTGCCATCCCGACGCATCAGGCAGTCCGAATCGATGGGCCAGTGCGGTGGGGTTACCCATGCCCTTGAGGACGGTGACCTCGTTGCCGAAGCCGATGATCCGGGCGGTCGGCGCCACGGCGCGGGCGGCGGCAACGAGTTCGTCCGACGGCACCGGCGCATGGACGACGGTGGTGGGGTCGAGGTCGATGACCGTCGCCTCCACGCCCATCGCTGCGGTCAGCGCCGCGGCGAGTTCGGTTGCCGACACGGGATTCTCGAGCAGCGAGACGGTCGCGTGACCCTCGGGTGACCAGGTCGGGTCGCCGTAGATGGACATGCCGGCCGAGTCGGGTCCGCGGTCGCACATCGCATCGAGCATGCCGGTCAGCAGTGTGCCCAGTTGGGGATACAGTGCCCGGTCACGAAGGTGCAAACCCACGATTCCACACATGTGAAACTCCTGTTCTCAAAGTGGGTGATGGTCAGAAAGCTGTGAGGTACTCATCGATCTCCCAGGCGGAAACCGTGTTGTGCCAGGCGAAGAACTCTTCGCGTTTGCGCTGTGCGAAGTACTCGCTGACACCGGGGCCCGCGACGTCGAGGGCGGCGGTGAGGACGTCGTCTGCCTCGAGTGCATCCATCGCATGGAGCAATGTCATCGGCAGCATCTCACTCGGGCTGTCACCGCTGCCCGGTGCGCCGGGATCGAGATTGCGGCGGACGCCGTCGAGTCCGGCTGCGATGGCCCCGGCCGCGGCCAGGTAGGGATTGGCGCTGCCGTCGCCCCCGCGGAGTTCGACGCGATTGTGGTCGGGCACGCGAAGATAGTGCGTGCGGTCGTTACCGCCGTAGGTGGCGTACCGGGGTGACCAGGTGGCGCCGCTGGTGGTCGTGGTCGCACCGGTTCGCTTGTACGAGTTGACAGTCGGTGCGATGACGGCCTGTAGCGCACAGGCGTGCTCGAGGATGCCGGCGATGAACGAGTAGGCGGTGGACGACAGTCCCAGGCCCTTGTCGTCGGTGGCATCGGGAAAGACCGCGCCGTCGGCGTTCCACAGCGACAGATGCATGTGCATCCCGGACCCGGTGCGGTCGGTGAACGGCTTCGGCATGAATGTTGCCTGCATACCTCGCTTTTCGGCGATCACCGAGAGCAGATAGCGGGCGGTGATGACCCGGTCTGCGGTCACCATGGCGTCCGCGTAGTCGAAGTTCTGCTCGAACTGACCGTTGGCGTCCTCGTGGTCGTTGGCGTAATTGCCCCACCCGAGCAAGTTCATGGCGCCGGAGATCTCGGTGAGATGGTCGTACATGCGGGTCACGTCGCGGGCGTCGTAACACGGCCGGCGACTGGAATCCGACGTGTCGGCGGTGGTCAGCTCGCCCGACTCGCCCTTGTTGACAAGGAAGTACTCGATCTCGGCGCCGATATTGACGCTGAAACCGAGGTCGGCAGCCTGACGCAGTGTCTCCTTGAGGATGATGCGCGGGGCGTACGGCCACGGCCTGCCCTCGACGTGCGGATCGCAATGTACGAGAGCCAAACCCGGCTGCACGAAGGGGATCGGGGTGAACGACGACGCGTCGGGCATCGCGACCAGGTCAGGATCTTTGGGCTCCTGACCCATCATCCCGGCCGCGTAGCCGGCGAAGCCGACACCGTCCTGCTCGAGCTGGCGGATGGCCTGCGCGGGAACGAGTTTGGCACAGGGCTTTCCGGACAGGGTCACGAACAGCGCCAGGACGAAAGTGGTGCCGGTGGCGTGGACCAGCTCGGACAAGGTCGATTCGGCAGCGGGAACCGTGGGGGTGAAGGCTTCGGCGGCGTCTATGGCCATGGCAGGCTCCTGGTGGGGGACTTTCGATGGAATGGAGGTCGTGGTCATCGCATCTCACCTGCACCTTCGTAGGGGTTCAGGCTCAGTAGCAGGTCGTTCTCTGCGAAACGGGCGTACCGGAAGTCGTGCGGGTCCACGTTCGGCAACGTGGTGGTACCGGTGGTGATGAGGTCGGCGACGAGTTCGCCGACGGCGGGGGAGATCTTGAATCCGTGACCGGAGAAGCCGGTCGCCAGGAAGAGTCCGTCGGCCGGAGACGGTCCGATGATGGGGTTGTAGTCGGGTGTCACGTCATACGCGCCCACATACGAGCTCGTGATCCGGGGATCAGGCATGTCCGGCAGCCGGCGCTCGAGCTTCATGATCGTCTTCTCGACGGTGCTCTCATCGGCGCGGTTCACGTAGTTGTCGGGGTCGATGTACTGCGGTGCCTGGTGGTCGGAGTTGCCCACCAGTAGTTCGCCGTTGGGTTCCCGGCAGATGTACTGGAGTCCGGCCAGGTCGGACAACACCGGGACATCGGGGGTGGGGACACCCTGGTCGACCAGAACCAGCTGCGCGCGTTGGGCCTTCACATCGACGTCGACGCCGGCGGTGGCCGCGAGTTCCGGAGTCCACGGCCCGGCGGCGACGATCACCTGCTCGGCATGGATTTCGTCGCCGCCGGCCAGGGTCACGCCGTAGACGGTCCCCGCAGTGTTCTGCAGAAGTCTGGTGACCCGGGTCGACTGTCGTACCGTGACGCCGAGCTTGCGGGCACTGGTGCCGAATGCCATGCCGGCCATGTACGCCTCACCTCGTCCGCCGAGTGGTTCGTAGGCGAATGCGGCGAAGTCATCGAGGTGCAGGCCGGGCCAGAGGTCGGCCATGGTGTCGTGCCCGATGAAGTCGACGTCGATGCCCAATCCCTGCATCATCGCCACGTTTGCCTTGAGCGGCACGAGGTTGTTCTCGCCGACGCCGACAACGTACCCACACTGGCGGAAGGCCATGTCGTCGCCGAAGAGTTCGGTTGCGCGGGTGAAGATGTCGACGCTGTACCACGACATCGCCGCCAGGGAGGGGGTGCCGTAGTGGCAGCGGACGACGCCGCTGGACTTGCCGGTCATCCCCGAGCACAGGGTGTCACGTTCGAGGACGAGCACGTCGGTTTCGCCGCGGTTGGCGAGGGACCAGGCGATGGCGAGTCCTTCGAGTCCGCCGCCCACGATCACATACTTCGCAGTTTCTGTCACAGTCGACTTCCTGGTGGGTAACCGGTGAAGGTTCTTTTGATTGTGTTTCTCAGTATGACTCGGCGTTGTATGTCAGGAAACAGACCCGATGTGACAGATTTGTTTCGGAATGATCAAGCCGGCGTGACGAAAGTTGCTGACGGGCCCGCGAAGATCGAGCGCACCGCGGCCGTCCGAGGTCGGGGGCGTCGGCAAATTAACACTGCCGCAATCGAGGAGGTGGTTTCCTCTCAATATCTACAGTTTCATGCGCTCAATCGGACCGTGTTGAACCGGGAGGACCACATGACCACCACAGATTCCGGCAAGGACCTCGCCCCGTTCCGGGTGACCTCTGAGTTCTGGAAAGACCTGCCCCAGATGCCGACCGGCGAGTATCCGGGGACCGAAGGATTCATCGACGACGTCTATGCCAACCCGGAAGGATCGGAGATGTCGGCCGGCTACTTCGAACTCAGGAACACCGATGCACCGCTCGATTACCACTACGCCTACGACGAGATGAAGGTGGTGCTCGAAGGGACGTTCCGACTCGAAAATCTCGACACCGGGCAGGTGGAGCATGCCGGACCGAAGGACGCCATCTTCTTCCCCAAGGGTTCGCGGATCAGATTCACCACTCCCGACCGGGCGTTGGCGTTCTTCGTCGGCCACCGTTCGTTCGCGCCGTGACGATGGCGGTGTCGATGGCCTCGACCAGCGTGCCGCGCTGGTCGGCGCAGGCCCTGCCCGACGTCGAGTTCGACGGGCACGCCGCGCATCATGTAATCGTCGCTGCCGGACCGGATGCGTTGGCGCACATCGCGGACCATGTCGCTGTGCTGCCGGACCGCACGTCGATCGTCGATGCGGGTGGTTCGGCGGATCCCGGTGCGTCGATGGCCGACGTACTCGGCGCCGCTCGGGTCGGCTGGCGGTTCGTGGTTGTCGGCACCGGCGCCGCGGTGATGCGACTGCGGGCGCTGATCGTCGCGGCCGGCGCAATCGAAGCCGAGATCGAGGTCGTCCACCTCGGCGGGACGGACGGATTCGCGGCCATCGAACGTGACGTCTTCTGTTCCCACTGCCACACCATCACCCCGACCACCACCGGCATCGATGAAACGATGGTTTGCTCCGGCTGCGGTGTCGAGTTGGTCGTCTACCACCACTTCTCGCGCCGGCATGCGGCGTATCTGGGCTTCCGGCCGGATTGCGAAGAACTCGCCGGAGAGGACAATGCGAGATGACCGTACCGGCCACCCCCTGCCCCGATGTCGCTGTCGGTGGTCTCCGCGTCGTGGTTGCCGGGGCACGGGTGCTGTGTGACGGTATCCGCGAGCTCGCTTTCGCCGACGCCAATGGTGATGCGCTGCCGTCGTTCTCGCCAGGGTCCCACATCGGCGTGCAGTGGCGACCCGGTGCGCGCAACTCATATTCCTTGACCGGTCCGGCGGTCGATCCCGCCGAATACTCGATCTGCGTGCGCCGCGACGACTCCGGACGAGGCGGTTCGGTGTGGCTGCACGGCCTGGACGTCGGGGACCGTGTTGTCATCTCGCAACCGCGCAGTGCCTTTGCGCCGATCGCGACAGCGCGCCATCACCTGCTGATCGCCGGCGGGATCGGCGTGACACCGATCCTGTCCCACGTCCGGGCGGCGGTGGCGTGGAACCGCTCGTTCGAGGTGATCTATGCCCACCGGCCCGGATCGGGGGCTCTCGCCGACGAGATGTGGAGTCTGTGTGGTGATCGATTGACTGTCGTCCACACCGCGGGTGCCTTCTGGGATCGCCTGGGGCCCAAACTGTTCAACTCGCCCCTGGGTACGCACGTCTACACCTGTGGACCGGGTTTGATGATCGACGATGTCGCGGCCGCAGCGCTCGTCGCCGGTTGGCCGGCTGCGCGAGTGCATTCCGAACAGTTCATGGTCGACGTCGAGGTCGGTGGGGACCCCTTTGCCGCACGGCTGCGCCGGACCGGCGGACTCGTCCCGGTCGGATCCGAAGTCTCGCTGCTCGAGGCGTTGATCGAACGTGGTGTGGCGGTCCCCAATCTGTGCCGCCAAGGGGTGTGCGGTGAATGCCGGGTGCCGGTGCGCTCCGGCACCATCGATCACCGCGACTCGTATCTGACCGACGACGAGCGCGCTGCAGGCGATGCGATGATGCCCTGCGTTTCGCGTGCGCTCGGTGACCACCTGGAGTTGGACCTCCGATGACGACCACCGGAACCTTCACCCGCGATGACGTCGCGAATTATCCGTTTCCTTTCCCCCGAGACCAGTACCGGTACAGCACAAACGTGGAACCGGCGGCGGGACGGAAGGAGACCGTGGCCGGTGGCTGGGGTCAGGCGCGGATCGTCATCGACGGACACCACCGTCGCGAACTGGCCGAGCGGGCGCGGATCCTCGCAGCGGATCCCTCTCGCGCGCAATGCCTCCCGCACATGGTTCCGGCCGCCTGGGACGCGATGCTGACCGTCATGCACGAGCTCGCCGGTAGCTATCCCGACCACATGACGCTCGAGCGGCTCAATGCCGGTGACAAGCCCTCGTACCGCTGGCGCAACAGACTTCTCGACATCGACGACACCTTCGTCTTCGGTGACCCGGCCGGTTTGCCCGCACCACCACTGCCATATATCTGCGGACAGGTCCAGGAAGACGTGGTGCTGCTCGACCAACGGGAAGAACAGATGTGGGCCGACGCCGGAGTCGTCACCTTTGCCGCGGACTGGTCATTCGGCTTCGACGTCGGGATGAGCTTTCTGCAGATCCATGGTCCGGTGCCACGTCTGCATACGGAGAAGATCGCCACCCGCGCGCACGAGTTCATCAAACGACTCCAACCGGCGCAGAGTTATCGGCGGACGAACTGGACGCTCACGGTCGACGGCAAACTCGACACATCCACCGAGACCTATCCGGAATGGGGCAGGGATCGAAGGACTTTGGCCGACGGTCCCCTGGAAGACGTGGGGGAGCGGTTGTTCCTGCGGACCGAGGTACAGCATCTGATCCGGCTGCCGCAGAGCAACGCGGTCATGTTCCTGATCCGGACGTATCTGTTGCCGTTCCGGGCGATCGCAACGATCCCGGAGTGGGCTGATCGTCTGTATCGGGTGCTCGACGACCTGCCGTCCGATATGGCCGACTACAAGGGCGTGTCCCGAACCCGCGGTGCGGGGATGCGGTGGCTCAGTGCATACGGGGGTGTCGTTCCCTGACTTTCACGATCAAAAATATGCTGTGTCACAACGGTTTCCATGACAGTTGTTCAGATTGCGCCGTTACACGACTGCAACAGCTGGTTGCGGGAGCGCAACACAACAGTGGTCCACTTGCAGTGGTCCACCAGCGGTAGACATCGTTCCCTGCGGCGCCGGCGCCGAGGATGAAACTTTTGAGGTGAAAACATATGGATGAAGCGATCGCGGCTGCCGATACCGCGTGGATGCTGGCGGCTTTTGCCGCCGTCAGCCTGATGGTTCCCGGCCTGGCCATGTTCTACGGCGGGATGGTCAGTGCGAAGAACACGTTGAACATGGCGATGATGACCTTTGGCGCGTTCGCCGTGGTCGGCATCCTGTGGGTGCTGTTCGGTTATTCGGCGGTCCTGGGCAACTCGCTCGGGGACGCCGGGATCCTCGGCGACCCGTTCGAGGCGTTCGGCCTGCAGTCACTGCTGGCCGAACCCGAAACACCGGGACTGCCTCCGGCTCTCGTCGCCGCGTTCCAGTTGTTGTTCGCCGCCATCACCGTGGCGCTGATCTCCGGTGCGGTGGCCGACCGGATGAAGTTCGGTGCCTGGATGGTATTCGCCGGATTCTGGGCCGCGCTGGTCTACTTCCCGGTGGCCCACTGGGTGTTCGCCTTCGATTCGGCTGACGGATCGGTCATCGGCGGCTGGATCGCCAACGACCTGATGGCGATCGACTTCGCCGGCGGAACCGCGGTACACATCAACGCCGGTGTCGCCGCGCTGGCATTGGTACTGGTCCTTGGCAAACGAAAGGTGTTCCCGGCAGCTCCTCGCCCCCACAGCCTGCCGCTGACCATGCTCGGTGCCGGCATCCTGTTCTTCGGGTGGTTCGGGTTCAACGGTGGTTCGGCGCTGGCCGCCGGTAACAGCGCATCGGTTGTTGTCCTCAACACCGTCGCCGCCGCCGCGGCCGGCATCTGCGCCTGGCTGGCGGTGGAGAAGCTGCGCGAAGGACGCGCCACCTCGCTGGGCGCCAGTTCGGGTCTGATCGCGGCACTGGTCGGCATCACCCCGGCCTGTGGCGCCGTGTCGCCCATGGGTGCGCTGCTGGTCGGCGCCGTGGCCGGTGCAGCCTGCTGCCTCGCGGTCTCGATCAAATACCGTCTGGGATACGACGATTCGCTCGATGTCGTCGGAATCCACATGGTGGGCGGCATACTCGGGACCCTCATGGTCGGCCTGATCGCCGACCCCGACGCCCCCAACGGCGTCACCGGTTTGTTCTACGGTGGCGGCCTGGACCTGCTCTGGCGGCAGGCGGTCGCGGTGCTCGCGGTGGTTGTGTACTGCTTCGTGGTCACCTGGCTGCTCGCCAAGGCGCTGGACAAGACCATGGGTCTGCGTGTCCACGAGGATTCCGAGGCAGAGGGGCTCGACGTCTCTGTCCACGGTGAGTCGGCGTACGTGATGGAGAACGCCCCGTTGAGCGCGGCGCCGGTGAAAGAAGTCGATGCCGTTGTCGCTGCAGAGGCGATGACGGAGGCCGCTTCGGAAGAGAAGGCAACTCCGACGGCCACCTGACGAATGATCGATCAAACCCCCTTTCGGCGACCGGTCGAAAGGGGGTTTGTTTGTGGGAAGACACGCGGGAAAGGTTTCATTCCAGGAAACGCTGTCGGCTAGGATGGGCTCTCATGGCAGGTCAAAGCGCACATGTCGTTCGTGACACCGGCGACCCGGCACCAGTGCATCGTGAGGTTGCCGCCGATGCCCCCACCGGGAACGATCTGGAGGCGGCCATCGCGTCCCAGGTGAGAATTCTCCGGAAGGCCACCGGGTTGTCCGTGGGTGACATGGCCGAGCGGGTGGGTATCTCCAAGGCGATGCTCTCGAAGATCGAAAATGCTCAAACATCTTGCAGTCTATCGACTTTGGCGCGCCTGGCCGCGGGCCTCGACGTGCCGGTGACGTCACTGTTCCGCGGAGCCGACACCAAGCGCGAGGCCGTGTTCGTGGAGTCGGGCCACGGCGCAGTCATCGTCGGGCGCGGGACCAGGGTGGGACATCACTACGAATTGCTCGGCGCGCTGCGCGGACAGCACAAACGACTCGAGCCGGTGCTGGTGACCCTGACGGACGCCAGCGAGGTGTTTCCCCGCTTTCAACACGCTGGGACCGAACTGCTCTACATGCTCGAAGGTGTGATGGTCTACGGGCACGGCGATGCCGAATACACGCTGCGGCCAGGCGACTCGCTGCTGCTGGACGGCGAGGGGATCCACGGGCCCAATGATCTGGTCCGTCTTCCCATTCGCTTCCTCGCGGTGACTGCCTACCCCGACAACCACGAAGACTGACGGTGGACGGAACCGGTGAGGATCGGCGGAGTTCGATTGCGGCGAAGCTGAGATCGGCGCCGGATGCCGCGGTCGGGCACGTCCGGCAGCTGCCCGGCGGGTCCGTGGTGCTTCAGCTGGTCTCCGACCTTGCTCGCAGCGAGATCGCGGATCGGTCGATGACCCTTGCCGGGCAGGCCTTCACGTCGATCCTCCCGGTGATGATCGTGCTCTCGACCCTGCGCAGCAACGGATACATCGACCACGCCCTCGACGGCTACGGGCTCTCGGCCGCAGACCTGGCGTTGACGTCAGGGGATACGGGCGAATCGGCGGTCACCTTCGGCGTCATCGGAGCGTTGATGACGGTCATCAGCGCGACGTCCTTCTCTCGTGCCCTCGACCGGATGTATGCCCGAGTCTGGGGCACTCCGAAGCTGACCTTCAGCAAGGGATGGCGGTGGATCGTCGTCGTCCTGGCGATCACCCTCGGCGTGGCGGCCCAGGGTCTCATCGCGAACCTTGGTGACATCGGCTGGATTTTCGGTCTGATCGGTCTCGTTCTGGAGATCTTCGCGGACCTGGCGTTCTGGACGCTGCTCTGGTTCTGGGTCTGCCGCATGCTGACCGAGCGGCGGGTGAACATCCGCTGCAGCCTGTTGACCGGCATGATCTCGGCGATCGGACTGACGGCGCTGTCCTTCGGTTCGCGGGTCGCACTGGGGCCGGTCCTCGACAGCGCCACGAGACAATTCGGCATCCTGGGTGTCATCTTCACCATCATCAGCTGGTTGTTCCTGTTCTCGGCAATCCTGGTCGCCGCCACGGTGATCGTTCACGCGCTGGCGTCGGACCAGGGACGGATCGGCCGCTTTCTGCGAACCCCCGAGAAGCAGGACCCGCACGTCGGAGCTCCCTCGGCGGCCTGAGGGATACGTCGCCGGCAGTTCAGGCGTCCAGCAAACTCACAGCATCAGCGCAGGTTCCCACCATGTCCGGTGGGTCTACTGGGGTTTTCAGAAGATTTTGATCTGGCTCGGCTTTGCAAGGGAGAAGTGATGGGTAAGCGCCGGTTGTTCGGACAAGGACCAGAGGGCGAGGCCCATGAGCACGACCTGGGCCTGGCACACGACATGCAGAAGATGATGTCGCGGCGTGGTGCGCTGGCGCTCTTCGGTGCGGCCGGCGCGGCAACTCTGGTGGCCTGCGGAACCTCCTCGTCGGATTCGAAGACGTCGACCGCGGCGGGTTCGTCGTCGGCCGGTGGCAGTTCGACCACCGGGGCGGCGACCGCGATCGGCGAATGTGTGGACGCCGCGCCGCAGGAGACCGCCGGACCATACCCGGGCGATGGATCGAACGGCCCCAACGTACTGATCGAGTCCGGCATCGTGCGCCAGGACATCACCACCAGCTTCGGCAGCATGTCGGGTACGGCCGAAGGTGTGCCGGTCACGATCACCATGGCCCTGCAGGACCTGACCAAGGACTGCAATCCGGGCGAGGGCATGGCCGTGTACATCTGGCATTGCGACTCCGGCGGCGAGTACTCGCTCTACGGATCCAAAGTGGCTGATCAGAACTACCTGCGCGGCGTACAGGTGGCCGGCGCGGACGGCACGGTCTCGTTCAGGTCGATCTATCCCGCCTGTTATTCGGGTCGCTGGCCCCACATCCATTTCGAGGTCTACGACTCCCTCGAGGTGGCGGTCGCCGGCAGTGATGCCCGGCTGACCTCCCAGATCGCTCTTCCGGAAGACGTCAGCAAGATTGTCTACGCCACGGCCGGATACGAAAAGAGCGTCTCCAATCTCGCGGCGATCAGTCTCGACAAGGACAACGTATTCGGTGACGGCTGGGACGCCGAGATGGCGACCGCCGAAGGCAACGTGGCGGACGGCTACCAGGTCTCGATCACCATCGGTGTCGCCGAGAAGTCGGCGAATGCGCAGGCGGCGCCTCCCGGAGGCGGTGGAGGCCCGGGCGGTCAAGGTGGCCCCGGCGGACTGGGCGGAACGCCCCCAGAGGGGATGACACCACCGGACGGCATGACACGGCCTGAAGGTATGCCGGATATGCCGGCTGCGGGCAGCACCGAGGCCACCAGCACGTAGGGGGGTCTATCTGCTCACGTCTTCTCACGCGGTGCCGCCACCGAACCGCGCCAGTGACCTGGTGACCTCGGACGCGACCACCGCATGCCCGGCCATCGTGAGGTGAATGTGGTCTGCGCTCAACCAATTCGCCCGCAACCTGGCCGGGTGGTCCCAGAATTCGGTGAGGATCGCGTCGTGGCGGATGGCCACCCGGCGCACGATGTCGGCGAAAGCCATGAAGTTGGGGCGCAACGAGCGCAGGGGACCGGTGAAGGCATCGGCCAGGGTGAACATCGACAGCCTGGCCCCGCCTGCGGTCGCGGCGGCGCAAAGATCGTCGAGGTCGCGTTCCACTGCGAGCAGGTTGGCGTCGCGCAGGAACAGATCGTTGCCGCCGCCGGAAACGTGCACCAGATCCGGTTCGAAGTCGAGGGCGGGGCGCACCTGTTCGGCATGGACCTGACCGATGGTGGCGCCGATCTTGCCGGTGTTGAGATAGGCGAGATCTGGATGTACCGACCTCATGGTCGCCGCCAGCCGGTCGGCCCACGGCGCATCGGCGTACCCGGGCCACGGATCACCGGTGCCCGCGGCGATCGAATCGCCGATGACCGCGAACCGGCGCCACGGCGTTCCTGCCAGCATCTCGTGGGCTGCATCGGGGGTCAGCAACATCGGATCGTCCACCTCCCTGTGGTTGTCGATGTCGCGAATGTCATTGTGGCTCATCGGGTCTCTCCTGATGGTTGGGCGGGAATCGTCGACGCGCAGGCCGCGGCCGCCAGAGCGATTCCGGCGCACACGGCGAACATGGTGTGGAAGGTTGACAGCTGGCCGCCTGGGTTGGCAGCGAAGACGGCGGCGAGGATTGCGACCCCCAGCGCCCCGCCGGTCTGCCGGGCGGTCAGGTTCATGCCGATGCCCGTCGCAAACTGCTGCGGCGGAACCGATCCTACGGCGGTGG
The DNA here is from genome assembly GCF_059553375.1 of Williamsia sp. z71. NCBI lineage: Bacteria > Bacillati > Actinomycetota > Actinomycetes > Mycobacteriales > Nocardiaceae > Williamsia > Williamsia sp. z71. Next base: position 123,065 of record NZ_JCANWX010000004.1, on the reverse strand, counting down.
TCCCGAGCGTCGTGAGTATCACGCCGATACCGCCACCGCCGAGAATCCCGGCGGGCACCCAGGCCTGCCACAGCGCGGGTTCGGCACCCCAGACATCGGTACTCATGTACGCGCACGACGCGGCGAACATGAGGGCGCCGACAACACCCAGTGCGCGTTGACGATTTGCCGGTACCCGCCCGGCGGCCACCGCGGTGACCATGGCGGCGATCGCCCCGACGGTCATTGCCGCCGCCGACTCCAGAACGGAGTAGTGCCAGATCGCGTCGAGCCACAGCGGACCGGCCAGCAGCCACGCGAACATCGCGGCACCGAAGACGAACGAGGTCATGTTGGTGAGCGCGTAGCGGCGGTTGCGCCACAACTCCACGGCGATGGCCGGTCTCGGGTGTCGTCGGGATCGCAACAGGGCCATGGCCAACGCCGCAGTTCCTGTTCCGGCGCACAGCAGCGTTTGCCATGCAAGCCAATCCCACTGGCCGCCTTCGGTGACCGCTGCGACCACGGCCGCGATGCCCAGCGCGGTCGCTGCCGTTCCGAGCCGGTCCGGGTACCCGTGTCGGGCCCTGCGCGTGTCAGCGGTGGTGATGGTCAGTCCGAACATGATGAGAACCGCGGCGATCGGGACGTTGATGATGAAAACCGAACGCCACCCGAACCATTCGACGAGGACGCCACCGATGGCGGGCCCGACCGCTGCGGCAAACCCGCCGGCGGCGGTCCATGCGGCGACCGCGACTCCGACGCGTTTCGGTTCGGTGGCGCCGAGCACCAATCCGAGTCCGGCCGGGATCATCAACGATGCGGCCGCACCCTGCAGGAACCGGCCGCCGATCAGCAATCCGGCATCGGGTGCGAAGGCGCACAGTAGTGAGGTGATCGCGAAAGCCCCCAGCGCATAGAGGAATACGCGGCGCCGCCCGAGGACATCGGCGAAGCGGCCCGCCGGGGTGAGCAAGGCGGCGAAGGCAACCGCGTATCCGCTGACCACCCAGGTGAGTGTGGTCGCCGGGGTGGCGGTGAAGTCACGGGCGATCGCCGGAAAGGCGATGTTGACGACCGACAGGTCGAGGAATGCGATGAAGGCCGCACCACAGGCGACCAGCAGCGACAGCCGGGCCGATCGGGTTGCGGCTCTGGAGGGTGGCGGGACGGTGCCCGGCTCGGAAACCTCGGTCATGGGATTCCCTCTCGGAGTATTGGAGGACGGGGAACTGGATCAACAAACAATACGGACGATCGTGCGGATTTATAAAAAGTACGACCGATCGTTCGACTTTGCAAGACCCAGATGCCACGATGGAGAGATGGCCGAGCTGACGCAGACCTCCGACCAGCGCTTGGTCAAGGGGGCGCGCGCCCGGGCGACCATCGCGCGCCACGCCGCCGACGTGGCCTCCGTGGAAGGACTCACCGGGCTCAGCCTCGGTAAGCTCGCCGCCGATCTGGGTCTGAGTAAAAGTGGTGTCGCCACCCTGTTCGGCACCAAAGAAAATCTGCAGGTCGCCGCAGTGCAGGCGGCCCGTGAGGTCTTCATCGACCACGTCGTGAAGCCGGCGTTCGGCGAGCCCCGGGGGATGCCCCGACTGCTGGCGCTCGTCGACAACTGGTTCGACTACGTCAGTGGGCCCGTCCTGCCCGGCGGTTGTTTCCGCGTCGCCACCACCGTGGAGTTCGACAGCCGCAGCGGCCCGGTTCGTGACGCGATCGACGCCGATCGCCGCGACTGGTTCGCGCTGCTGGAAACGGAGATCGGACGCGCCCAGGACCAAGGTCATCTCGCGGGACGCGATGCCCACGCCCTGGCCTTTCAGCTCGATGCCATCGTGGCCGCCGCCAATACCGGCGCCCGGATGGGCGACGAGACGGCGATACCGACGGCGCGCACGATCGTCAACAGCCTGCTCGGGGCGGCCGCGTAAGCCGAATCCCAGGCACGGCGCATCGCGTTGTGCCGCTTACCGTCGTCCATTCGGTAACTCATGCGGTATCGTCGATCCCGACATGCCGGACACGTGTGCGGCCATCGGGGTTTTTCTGCGACTGGTTGACCAGTTTCGCGAAATAGTGATGTTGACCTCACTTGATGGGGCATGCTATTCAAGTGCTCAGCAATGCAAGGCGAGTGCTCAGCAATCGGCGGGGAACGGACACAGCCCAGGGGTCCGGAGTTCGACCGAGAACGTGAATGGCAACGGCCAGTCATGCACCACGAGGGAGGCGTATTACGTGAGTGACTTCGATTCGATCGACTTCTTTACGGATCAGTCGATAATTCCTGACCCGAATCCGTACTTCGATCACCTGCGGTCACAGTGCCCGGTGCTGGTCGAACCCCACCACGGAGTGGTGACGGTGACCGGACACGACGAAGCGCTCGCGGTGTTCCGCGACACCGAGAACTTCTCGTCCTGCAATGCGGTCGGCGGGCCTTTCCCCGACCTGCCGTTCACCCCCGAGGGCGACGACATCAGTGATCTCATCGCCCGGTACCGCCCCCAGATGATCATGCACGAGCACATGGTCACGATGGACAACCCCGAACACAAACTGTCCCGCGGACTGCTGAACCGCTTGTTCACGCCTCGCCGCATCAAGGAAAACGAAGAGTTCATGTGGCGTCTGGCCGACACGCAACTCGACGAGTTCGTCAAGAGCGGTAGTACCGAGATCTTGAAGGACTACGCAAAACCCTTCGCGCTGTTGGTCATTGCCGACCTCCTCGGTGTGCCGGAAGAGGACCACGACGAGTTCCGCACCCGTCTCGGGTCACCGCGTGAAGGCGCCCGGGTGGGTTCACTCGACGACGACACGCTCGATCAGAATCCGCTGGAATGGCTGGACTCCAAGTTCAGCAAGTACATCGAGGACCGGCGGAGAGAACCCCGCGGTGACGTGCTGACCGCGCTGGCGGAGGCCAAGTATCCGGACGGTTCGATCCCCGAGGTCATCGACGTGGTGCGTTCTGCCACATTCGTATTCGCGGCGGGACAGGAAACCACGGTCAAGTTGCTCAGTGCCGGACTGCGGTTCCTGGCCGAAGACCCGGAGTTGCAGCAGCGCATCCGCGACGACCGCACGCTGATCGGGAACTTCATCGAAGAAACCCTCCGGATGGAGGGGCCCGTCAAGTCGACGTTCCGGCTGGCCAAGAAGACCACCACCGTCGGCGACCTGGATGTCAAAGCCGGTACCACGGTCATGCTCTGTGTCGGCGCGATCAACCGTGACCCCTCACGCTTCGACAACCCGCACGAGTTGGATCTCGAGCGGCACAACGTCAAGGAGCAGATGGCATTTGGCCGGGGCATCCACTCGTGCCCCGGTGGGCCGCTGGCAAAGGTCGAAGGCGAGGTCTCCTTCAATCGTTTCCTCGATCGGATGGGCAACATCCGGATCAACGAGGAGAAGCACGGTCCCAAGGACGCTCGCGTCTTCAACTTCGAACCGACCTACATCCTGCGTGGTCTGACCGAGTTGTACCTCGACTTCACGCCGATCGACTGAGCGTGGCGATGACCGAATTGGAGAACGACGGCACCGTGAGCCGGGTCGCCGTCATCACCGGTGGCGCCTCGGGTATCGGACTGTCGGTGGCACAGCATCTTGCCGCGGCCGGACATCGCATCGCGATCTTCGACCTGAGCGGCGACGAGGCCCACAAGGCGGCCGAGGACCTGAGATCTCGTGGGACCGAGGCGATGTCGGCCGAAGTGGACGTCACCGACCGGGCTGCGATCGACGCCGCACTCGGTCGGGTTCGGGAGGCGTTCGGCCCGGTGCAGATCCTGGTGACCAGTGCCGGCATCGAAGCGCAATTGCCGTTCACCGACATCACCGCGCAGGGGTGGGAACGCATGCTCTCGGTCAACCTCACCGGGACGTTCAATGCGGCGCAGGCGGTCATCCCGGATATGACGGCCGCCGGCTGGGGACGGATTGTCACGATTTCGTCGTCCAGCGCGCAGGGCGGAGCACCACAACGGGCGCACTATGTGGCGTCGAAGGGTGGCGTGATCGCCCTGACCAAGGCTCTGGCGTACGAGTATTCGCCGGAGGGGATCACGGTGAACACCATTCCGCCGTCGATCATCGACACCCCGATGGCTCAGCAGGGCGTCAAGAACGGATACATCCCGGCGATCAGCGATCTTGCCGCGATGACTCCCGTTCGCCGGGCGGGACTGCCGGACGACGTGGGTGCTGCCGCGGCATTCCTGTGCACCGAGCAGGCCGGTTTCATCACCGGGCAGAGCATCGGGGTCAACGGCGGCTGGTACATCTAGCCGGGATCTGTGAAAAGCGGGGGGGAATCCGCTCGATCATGACACATCGATAACGACGACAGCCATACTCGATACTTGTCGCCTCGCGTTCACAAGCGGTGAAATCGACTCCACTGCTTGTGATCCGGGGGGATCAAGGGGGAATCAAGAATGCTGAGTGAACGTACGTCACCCGCCGTGGGCACACGGCCAGGTATCACTGCAGCCGAGAGTTGTTGATGGCCATTCTCGATCATCCGCCGACCGCCGGGTCCAAGGGCACGGCGCCTCGCAAGCGGGATACCGAGCCGCGGGATCGGGCACCGCGGCGGTCGGCCGTCGGTGAGATCACCGGTTGGATGCGCGGCTACGTCCGTCGCCATCCGAAGGCCTCACTGGAAACCGTTGGCGGTCAATGCGTCTTGGGACTGCGGGCGATTCAGTACCTGATCATCGACATCGTCCGGCTGCGGTTCCCGTTCGAAGAGTTCGTGCGACAGTCGGCCTTCATGGCCTCGGCGTCGGCCATGCCCACCGTGTTCGTGGCCGTACCCATCGGCATGACGCTGTCCATCCAGTTCGCCCTGTTGGCAGGTCAGGTGGGTGCGACGTCGATGGCCGGTGCGGCCAGCGGTCTGGCGGTCATCCGGCAGGGCGCCCCGATGGTCGCGGCGTTGCTCATGGCGTCGGCCGCCGGTTCGGCGATCTGCGCCGATCTCGGTTCCCGCAAGATCCGGGACGAGATCGACGCGATGGAGGTGATGGGGCTGTCGGTGATCCAGCGACTGGTCGTGCCGCGCCTGGCGGCGGCGATCCTCGTCGGCGTGAGTCTGACCGGTGTCGTGTGCTTCGTGGGGTTCTTCTCCGGCTACCTGTTCAACACCTTCGTGCAGAACGGAACCCCCGGCACATTTGTCTCCACCTTCGCATCGTTCGCCACGGTCGGCGACTTCTATCTGACGATGCTCAAGGCGGTGGTCTTCGGGGCGATCGTGGCAATCGTGGCCTGTCACAAGGGTTTGAACACCAGGGGTGGACCGGCCGGCGTCGCGAATGCGGTCAACGCGACGGTGGTCGCCTCCATCATCCTGTTGATGGTGGTCAACGTCGGCTTCACCCAGCTGTACGTACTGCTGTTCCCGCGGACGGGTTTCTAGATGGCGTCGAAATACTATCCACCCGGAACGCGCCCCTTTGTCAGAGCCGCCAACGCGCAGGGCGTCCTGGTCATGCGCCTGGGTCACATGGTCGCGTTCCTGGTCCGGGCGCTGGTGTCGATCCCGTTGACGCTGCGCCACTATCGCAAGGAGTTCCTGCGGATTCTCTCGGACGTGACCTGGGGCAACGGATCGATCGTCGTCGGCGGCGGTACTGCCGGTGTGATCATCGTCCTGGGAGCGGCGGCGGGCGCGCTGGTGGCGATCGAGGGCTATCAGGCGCTGCATCTGCTCGGTCTGGAGCCGGCGACCGGCATGGTCGCATCGACGGCCGTCACCCGGGAACTGGCACCGATCATGGCCTCACTGGCCTTTGCCGCGCAGGCCGGTTGCCGGTTCACCGCCCAACTCGGTGCGATGCGGATCTCCGAGGAGATCGACGCGATGGAAGCCCTGGCCATCCGCCCCATCCCGTACCTGGTGACCACCCGGCTGCTCGCCTCGATCGTTGCCATCATCCCGCTCTACCTGGCCTGTCTGACTCTGAACTATGTGACGGTGCAGATGATCGTCGGCCTTTCCAGCGGCATGCCCGCCGGAACCTACGAGCACTATTTCCGGCTGGTGCTCGGCGGCACCGACGTCTTGTACTCGTTGGCCAAGGCAGTCGTGTTCGTGATCGTGACGTCGACGATCCAGTGTTACTACGGCTATTACGCGGCCGGTGGACCACAGGGTGTCGGTACGGCGGCCGGACGGGCGATGCGCGCGAGCATCTCGGCGATGATCGTCCTGAATCTGCTGCTGACGATGGCATTCTGGGGCGTCGGCACCGGTGCAAGGCTCGGTGGTTGAGATGGCGGTCATGTTCGACGCAGACCCGCGGGGGAACTCCAACACGCGGCTGTACCTGATCGGTATCAGCGTGTTGGTCGTGGTCACACTGCTCCTGGTGGCGTTGATGGCCAAGGTGAACGGCAAGTTCGACGACGTCCTGAAGGCCACCGCCGTACTCGCCGACGTCGGTGACGGACTGCCCAACAACTCGGACGTCAAATACCGCGGTGTGCTGGTCGGCACCGTCAGTGGCCTGGAACCGGGACAGGCCGGCGGGACGAATCATGTCGACCTTGCGCTCGATCCCGCGTACGCCCGGGACATTCCGCAGACGGTGACCGCACGAGTGGTGCCCAGCAACGTCTTTGCCGTCTCGTCGATCCAGCTGATCGACAACGGTGCGGCGCCGCCACTGACCGAAGGGGCGATCATCGAACAGGACGAGAGTGCCTCGACCATCCAGTTGCAGACCGCCATGACCAAACTCCGGGAGATCATCGCCGCGTCGGCCCGGGTGGGTACCGATGAAACGGTGGGACTGCTGGCGGTGGTGGCGCAGGCCACCGATCGCCACGGTGCCGAGATCTCGGACGCCGGAGCCGCACTCGATCGGATCACCAGAGAAATGGACGCGATCATCGGAACCGGCGATGGGCGATCGACTCTGAGCGCACTGAGCGGTGCGGTCCAGGGTTTGAACGAGTCGGCGCCCGAATTGCTCGACGTGATGCACAGCGCGGTCGTGCCGATGAAGACCCTCGCGGAGAAGAACCGTGGGCTGAACGAATTGTTGGCGGGCGCCTCGACCACTCTGGCGACGGCGAACACGGCACTGGCGAACAACACCGACACGATCATCGGGATCACCACCAACCTGTCGCCGGTGCTCGGTGTGCTCGCCGACGGTGGATCGTCGTTCTCCCAGATCACCACCAGCCTGGCGAACATCTCGGACAAGTGGTTCGAGGAGTTCTGGCCGGTCGGTGCACGGAACGGCGCCGGAAAGTTCCTGTTCCAGTTCACCCCTCACCGCATGTTCACCCGCGCCGACTGCCCGCGTTACGGCGCGCTGGAAGGGGCGAGTTGCCAGACGGCTCCGGTGGGGGATGGGACGTCGGTGTTCCCCTCCCGAAGCGGGGCGCAGAACTTCATGTCCGCACCGATGGGAGGCAACGTCGGCTCGGTGGGCAGCGCGCAGGAACAAGAGGTGCTCGGCCAGATCATCGGTGAGGCCCCCAGCGCTGCGTCCACCCTCTTGCTCGGACCGCTCGCCCGTGGGACCACGATCGATGTCGCTGCGGCGGAAGAGGAGCCGCAGTCATGAGTTATCGCAAGCCACTCATCGGTCTGATCATCTTCCTGGTCGTCTCGATTGTGTTGACGTGGACCGTCTTCAACACCCTGCGGCGCAGCGTCGACGGTCCGTCGACCTCGTATACGGCGGTGTTCAGCGATGTATCGGGTCTCGGTATCGGCGATGACGTCCGGATGGCCGGTGTCCGGGTGGGGCGGGTCGATTCGATCGAGCTGGACGGGCTGGTGGCCAAGGTCGGCTTCCGGGTGGAATCCGACCAGAAGATCTACGGCGACACGAAGGCCTCGATCACCTACGAGAACATCATCGGTCAGCGCTACCTGGGACTCTCACTCGGCGATTACGGTGACCCCCGTGTCATGAAGGGTGGCGAGATCCCGCTTGAACGGACGGAACCATCATTCAACATCTCGGTGCTGCTCAACGGATTCGAGCCGCTCTTCAGTGTTCTGGATCCCAACCAGATCGACAACATCACCACCTCCATCATCCGGGCCCTGCAGGGCGACAACGGGTCGATCACGACCCTGGTCGCGCAGACATCCGAACTCGCGGAATCGTTTGCCGGACCCGATCAGATACTCGGAGACATCATCGGCAACCTCGACGGCATCGTTCGGACCTTTGCCGAACAACGTGGCGCGGTCGACACGGTGATCACCCAATCGCAGGCGATGTTCACCCAATTGGCCCAACGGCGTGAAGAACTCGTGACCTCCATCGATTCGATCTCGACGGTGGTGGGGCGGGTGGCCACACTGGCCAATGAGGCCGCCCCGGAACTCGACCAATTCCTCACCCGGCAACCGGGTTTCGCCAAGCACTACATGGAGAACCTGGATGCGTTCGCGTACCTGGGCTTCAATGTCCCGATCCTGCTCAAGGGCCTGGCCCGCGTCACTCAGGCCGGCGCGTACATCGACACCTACCTGTGCACCCTGAATGTCACGTACATTCCGGCGCTGAGCAACGTGATCCCGTCCATCGTCGACGCTGCCACACCCGGCGGCAAGACCACGTTCTCCCCGGCGTGCCAGTGAGGACATCATGCTGAAACGAATGGTCTCCGGAGCGGGCGGGGTGATCCGCCGGCCGGTCGAAAAGTACAACATGGCAGTGCTCGGCGCGGTGACGGTGGGCATCATCGTGGTCTTGCTGGTCGCCCTGGTGCAGGTTGCGGGGGCCGGGATCGGCAAGGTCAGATACGACGCCGACTTCGCGCAGGCGGCCGGCGTCAGCCCAGGTGATTCGATCACCGTTGCCGGTGTGTCGGTTGGTACGGTCGTCGCGACGCGGTTGGCGGGTGACCACGTGGTGGTGACGTTGGAGATCGACGACGATGTGAAGCTGGGTGCGGACACCACCGCCTCCATCCAGCTCACGACGTTGTTGGGTTCGCGGTACGTCGAACTCAAACCGGCCGGCACCGGGGGTCTTCCGGGTGGACGGATCAACCTGGCGCACACGGCTGTTCCCTACGACCTGCAGCAGCTGATCACCAGCGCCACCACAACCTTCGAACAGGTCGACTTCGCGAACATCGGAGAGACGATGTCCACACTCTCGGCGCAGCTCGAGGGGACGCCGGAGCTGATTCCGCAGGTGCTGACCAATGTCGAGAGCCTGGCATCGATCATGGCCGATCGGCGGGGGCAGGTCGGCTCGTTACTGGACAGCACCAAAGTGCTCACCGACGTGATCCGCAAACAGCAGGGCAACCTGGGATCATTGATTGCGCAGGGCCGGGAGGTGTTGCAGGAGATCAACTCTCGGCGCGCCATGATCGACCAGCTTTTTGCTGCAACAACAGAACTGGTGGACCAGCTGCAGACGATCGTGGTGGACAACCGCCCCGCGGTCGATGAGCTGATCACGAATTTGAACGGGATGCTGCAGACCCTGGCATCCAACGATGATCTGCTGCGCAACGCCCTGCAGATCCTGCCGGTCCCGATCCGCAATTTCGCCAACGTCACCGGCACCGCGAACGAAGCCGACTTCACCTCGATAGCAGGGCCGTTCGTCGATTCCTGGATGTGCGCGATCAGTGGCCGGGCGAACCAGGTGAACCTTCCCGAATACCTCAAGGACTGCAAATGAGGACGCGCAAGGCGATCGTCAAGGTCGCCCTCATCGTGATGCTGGTCGCTGTGGTCTGCTTCGGCAGCGTCCGCGCTGCCACCGCTTCTGAGGGATCGATCCGGGTCAGCGCACTGTTCGACAATGCGGTCGGGCTGTACGAGGGCAACGCGGTGTCGGTGCTGGGGATGCCGGTGGGGACGGTGGAGACGATCACGCCGAAGGGCACCCACGTGGAGGTGGCGATGAAGATCGACAGCGACGTCGAGATCCCGGCAGACGTGAACGTGGTGACCGTGTCGACCTCGATCCTCACCGACCGGCACATCGAACTGTCACCGGCCTATACCGGTGGGCCGACGTTGGAGAACAACGATCAGGTGGGTCCCGCCCGCACCAAGACCCCGGTCGAGTTCGACCGGTTGCTGGCGATGGCCGACGACCTCGCCGTCGAACTCCAAGGTGATGGGCAGGGTGCCGGCCCGGTCGCGGAGCTGCTCGATGTCGGATCGGCGATCACCGAAGGCAACGGCCAGGACATGCGCGGTGCGTTGACGCAGTTGTCCAACGCGCTGCGGATGGGCGAAGACGGGGGCGTCGAGACCAAGAACGCGATCACCACCGTCGTCGACAACCTGTCGGTCCTGACCGGTGCCGCAGCCTCCAACGACGGGCAGATCCGGGAGTTCGGTTCTGCGATCAGTCAACTGAGCGACATCCTCGCCGACCAGGACCTCGGGGCAGGCAACACCGGCGCCCAGGTCAACGAGATCCTGTTGCAGGCAGAAAGTCTGCTCCGGGACAACCAGGGAAACCTGAAAACAACCGCGACCGACGCCAATACGCTCGTGAAGTCGCTGGCGGACTATCGGCGGGAGATCGGCGAGTTCCTGGATGTCACACCGATGTTGCTGGACAGCGTCTACAACATCATCGATCAGGACAACAAGGTCGCCAGGGTCCATGCGCAGATCGAGAAGGTGTTCTTCGACGGCCAGCTGTTGAAAGAAGTGTGCAACGTGTTGGGATTGCGTCAACTGGGCTGTGCCACCGGGACGCTGTCCGATTTCGGCCCCGACTTCGGGGTCTCGGCAATGCTCGAGGGCATGGCAGGACTGCCCCGATGAGGCGCCGGGGACAGGTCGCGTTCGGCGGAGCGCTGGTTGCGCTCACGGTGTTCACCAGCGCGTGTTCGATGGACCTCGAGTCGGTGCCGCTGCCCGCGCGCAGTGTCGCCGGCGACACGTACACGCTTTACGCCACCTTCCAGAACGCACTCAATCTCCCGAATCAGGCGAAGGTCAAACTCGCCGGTGCAGACATCGGTGAGGTCGAAGGTATGCGGGTCGAGGACTACACGGCCGTTGTCACGCTGAAGATCAGCGAGAAGGTGAGCCTGCCGTCCGGCACCCGCGCGGAATTGCGTTCGGCGACACCGCTCGGCGACATCTTCGTGGCGGTGCAGCCGCCCCCGGATGCGGCCCCTGATGGCGCGGTCCTGCACAACGGAGATGCCATCGAGATCGAGCAGACCTCCGCGGCCGCCACCATCGAGGAAGTGCTGACCACGTCGGCACTGCTGGTCAACGGTGGCGTGATCCGCAATCTGACCAAGGTCATCAACGGCCTGGGGACAGCGGTGGGGGACAAAGGGGATCGGCTGGGTGCGCTGATCGACCAGTCCACCAGCCTGATCGGCAAGCTCTCGGCCCGTTCGAGCGAGATCCGCACCACCCTGAACCAGACCAATCGACTGGTGTCGACGTTGTCGGCCGGTCAGAGCACCATCACCGATGCGATCGCGGCGGCGGGGCCGGCGCTGACCGTCCTCAACGCGAACACCGGTCAGATACTCGGCGTCGTCAAGCAGCTCGCCGACGTCACCGCCCAGTTGGCCGAGTTCCCGTCGGTTGCCGGTACGGGTGACCGCGGAATGATCGCCGACCTCAACGCGCTTGCGGCCGAACTCAATGCCGCCGCGACCAACCCCGAGGCCGACCTCGACAAGGTGAACGCGTTGCTGGCGCCGGTCATCAAGATCACCAATGGCACCGCGGCCCATCCGTATGCCGATCTCGAAGATCTCTCGATCGGTGCGGTTGCGGACCCGGGGCACTCGGCCGATCCGGGAAGCCGACTCCCGACCCTGGAAACCGACGGCGCCAACGCCATCGGCACACTGACCCACACCCTCGAGCGGCTGCGTGGCCATCTGACGGGACCGCGCCGATGACCCAGCAACTCGAGTACGCCACCGGGCCTTTGGAGACACCGGCAAAACTGGTCGTCAACGGTGTGGGGAAGATGGTCGACCATCGACTGTGGCTGTCGGTCGGCGCCCTGCTGACGGTGCTGGTCCTCGGCGTCACCTACCTGGTGTTCGGGGTCTTCCAGGCCGATCCGACCGCCACGAAGATGACGGTGCGGGTCAACCTCGCATTGTCGGGTGGGTTGCTACCGAACCAGGACGTGACCCTGCGAGGTGTGCCGATCGGCAAGGTCGCGAAGGTCGAACTCTCGGATGACGGGGTGGTGGCGGTTGCCACGATCCAAGGCGGAGTGCAGATCCCCAGTGATGGCGAGGTCAGGGTCGCCGGACTGTCACCGGCGGGCGAGCAGTACCTCGACTTCCGGCCCACCACCGATGACGGCCCCTACCTGACCGACGGCTCGGTGGTAGAGGCTGACCAGACCACCACACCGGTTCCGATGGCCGATCTGCTGGGCGACCTCGACGGGATGTTGGCACAGATAGAGCCCGAAAAAGTCGAGACGATCATCACCGAACTGGGGGTCGGTCCGCAGGGTCCCGAGAAGCTGGAATCGATCATCACCGGCGGAACCTTCCTCATCAATACGCTCGATTCGGTGCTCCCGCAGACGGTCAGCCTGCTCAACAACAGTCGGGTTGTCCTGGGCACTCTCGAGGAGATGAGCCCGGGGCTGGCGGACACGTCGGCGAATCTTGCCGGAACGTTGGACGGAATAGCGTCGATGGACAAGGGCTTCCGGACGTTCATCGACCAGACCCCGGCGACGTTGAAGGCCGTCGACTCGATCATCGCCGACAACTCACCGACGATGGTCCAGCTCCTGGGGAGCCTGACGACCGTCGCCCAGCTGACCTATCTGAGAGTTCCTGCGTTGCAAGAGTTCTTCTTCCCGCAGGACCGCGACGGTTCGACCCTCGACGCGATCGCATCGGTCATGCGCGACGGAGGTATCTGGGCTGCGGTGAACATCTATCCGCGGAAGAACTGCCAATACGATCTGCCGCGCCGTCCACATTGGCAGGTGGACTTCCCGGAGCCGTATCTCTACGGCACGTACTGCACGGAAGACGATCCGTCGCAGCTGATCCGGGGTGCGGCCAATGCTCCACGTCCCGCCGGCGACGATTCGGGCGGTCCGCCACCCGGTGCCGATCCGCTCGCCACGGCATCACCGACCCCCATCGGGCCGGAGTCGATTCCGTTGCCCTATGCGGGCCCTGTCCTGCCCTCGGCGCCATGACCACACAACAGCCAGGTGGTCACCACAACCACAGCGGAGACAATCCAGAGGAGAGAACGATGAGCAAGCTCAGCGGAACGGTCACCTCCACGCCCGAAGAAAAGTGGGGATTGATGGCCGAGGACGCGGACACCGAAGCCGAATCCGAAGCCGCAGAAGCGGATACCCCGGTGGCCACGGTCGACATCTCGAAGGCCGGCACTTCATCGGACGTGGTCGAGAGGCCGGCAGCCGATGAGGGTGCCGAGGACAAGGCACTCAAGGACAAGGCCACCGACGAAAAGGCCACCGACGAGAGCGGCAAGGATACCGGCGGCCGTTCCTGGCGGACGGTGTTCAGGATTCGCCGGATCGCCGTGGGCGCGCTGGCAGTCATCGCCATCGCGGCAATCGTGGTGGCCGCGGTCCTGGGCTGGAAGCTGAACGAGCAGAACAACATCGATGCGGCTGCCGACGAAGCCCGGGCGGCGGCTGAGCAATATGCGGTCACCCTGACCAGTGTCAGCTCGGACAGGCTGGACCAGAACTTCGCGGCCGTACTCGACGGAGCCACCGGGGAGTTCAAGGACATGTACTCGCAGTCGAGCGGGCAGCTGCGCGATCTGCTGGTCGAGAACAAGGCGAATGCCCAGGGTACGGTCATCGACTCGGGTATCAAGTCGGCGACGGCGTCCAAGGTGGAGGTCATGCTCTTTGTCGACCAGAGCGTCACCAACACCGCGACGCCGGACGCGAGAATCGACCGGAGCCGTGTCCTGATGACCATGGAGAAGGTCGACGGACGCTGGCTGGCCTCCAAGGTCGACCTGCCCTGACGCACCCAAGCCAGTGGCGCTGCCGCCCTTCCCGCCCAATCGATTTGGAACGGGCGACAGCATCACACGCTTTTCACACTATGGAGTTGTCAAAGATGCGTGCGCGGTCCCGACAAGATCTCGGGTGCGCTGGTGGTGGAAAGTTGGTTCAGGCGGCGAGGGTCAGGGTTCGTCGGTTGTAGGCCGGTAAAGGTTTTCGCTGCGGATCGATATCGGCCGGCGGGATCATCCACGGGTGTCCGTCCGAGCCCATGATCACGTCCCAGCCGGTGTTGTGGACCGCCATGTGGCAGGTGCGGCACAACAAACACCCGTTTTCCAACGTCGTCGCACCGCCGTCCACGAAGTGCACGATGTGGTGGCAGTCCGACCAGCTGGCATGGCCACCGCATTTCACGCAGCAGGTGTCGCGGACGATGATCGCTTTACGCACCAGACCGGTGAACAACCGTTTCGGTGGACTCAGATCGATCGGGACCTCCTGACCATCGAGGGTGATCGAGGTGATCGACGAATCGCACGCCAACATCGCAGCGGTAGCTTCGGTGATCGGGCCCATCCACGGCAAGGTGGCGGCCTCGGGATGATCGGCGGGCACGGTGACCGTCACTTCGGTCCGTGGTGCTGACACCAGCGTTTGCCCACCACCACCGCAATCCAACAAACGGTGCAACGCATCAGCGCGGCGTTGCTCGGGACTTCGGCTGTCGTCCGAGCCGTCGGGTTCGGGGCGCGCCCGGGACCAGCGATCCAACGCCGAGTGCAACTTTTCCCCGATGACCGCATCGAGATCGAATGTGCCGACACAGCGGCCGTCACGGACTTTGTAGTCGAGACTGTTCAGTGACCGGTCTTCGGCCGGTGGCGGGCCCCCGGTATCTTTGGCGACCTCGTTGCCCAGCGCTCGAGCGGCGGCGCCGATCTCCGCGGGCGGCGCCCCGGAGATGGCGTGGTTCAACAGTTTCCGCTCGAACCCGACCTTCTGCTCGGCGGTGACCGGATCCTCCGACCGGTCGACGACATGTGCCACACCCTTGACCACCGCGTCCACGTGTTCGGAGGACAGAAACCCGTCGCGTGAATACCCGGCCGTACGATCCAGGCCGGCCAAACCGGTTCCGATCCGCAGCCACCGATATGCGGATGCTGGGGCTGCACCGTTGGACTGCAACAACTTTGACGTTGTCGACCCGGACTTACGGGCGATCCCCGACTCGTCGATCACCGCCGCACACACTGCAAGTTGATGCTCGGTGGCGTTGCGCAGCGTGATCAGATCTTTCACCACCCCCAGCACGACATCCGCGTCGTCGGGTATCGGCAGGTCAACCAGATCGTCGACCATATCGAGAAGTCGCATGCGCAGCACCTTCCAAGGAGAGAGCACAAACCGGGAACGTCGACCGGAGTGTCTCTGCGGGGAAGGCGTCAGATACGTGGGGCGTGCGGTCGACTGACTCCAGTGTACCCATTCGAACACGCGTTCGCAAGGGTTATAACTGCCAATAGTGTTTGCCTGCAGCATCTTTCGGTAGCGATACGAAGTATCCGGGGTGGTCGTGGTCCCGCAATCGAACGCGTCGGGTTCCGTCGACCTTTATGTAAGTGACTATTGCTGTGGGAGTGGACGGTGCATCCCATGGTGCGTCAGTGTGTCCGGGACGCCGAAGCTTCCGGGGAGTGAATCACTACGAGCGCTTGTGAGTGCACGCAGGTGAGTGGCGGTCACCTCGACGCGCGCTTTCGACACGCCTCTGGCGGTTGCGTTGTACATCTGCGTCTCTTGGGCACCAACTGATTTGGCCAGTCCCGCCATCTCGATGATGGCACTGTCCTCGGCGCGCTTGAGTCGCCTCTGAGAAGCGGCCATAACTAGGTGCAGCACCCGCTTCGCCATCCACGTGCCTCGCCGGTCGAGGTCGATGTGGCACCACCACGAGTTGCCGGCAACATCCGTTTCAAAATCCGAACTCAGGACCACTTATGTCACGTCGCGCTGGCGGGGTGGCGACGAACGTATCAGTTCTCAGCCGCGGGATGAGGTGACGCAGGTGGCAACCGGTTGCTATTTCATGCGTTGCCACGTCGGGAACTGCTCTGTGAGGGTGTGGGGTTTGGGGAATGAGGACCCGATGCTGCGCAGGCCGGACGTGATTCGATGAGATCTCGAGGTCTGCGGTTGAATGCGGCGCTGGGCCGCGCCATGGCGGATTGGGCCCGAAGCCGAGCGGGCATCACATTCTGTGCTTACGTTGGAGGATGGGCGGCACGTCGAATCGGCTTGGCCGGTTACAAAGGGGTGCGGGCAGAACGGGCCGCGGCCGCGTGGAGGAGTTTGAGATGCAGGACGTGCTGGCAGATCTGATGCGTATCTGGCGTTCGGGTGCCACCGCAGGCGTCGGCACGGTTGTGCAGACCTTCCGGTCGGCGCCACGGCCCCCTGGTGCGCTGATGGTGGTGTCTCCGGACGGGGCGGTGAGCGGTTCGGTGTCGGGCGGATGTGTCGAAGGCGCTGTCTACGAGCTGGCCGCTGCCGCTGCGGCGTCCGGTGTCCCGGCGATGGAGCGGTACGGGGTATCGGATGACGATGCCTTCGCGGTCGGGCTGACCTGTGGCGGAATCCTGGACGTTTTCGCCGAGGCGATCTCGCAGGAGACCTTTCCCGAACTCGGTGACATCGCCGACGACATCGACAATCACCGTCCGGTCGCGATCGCGACCGTGATCGAACACCCGGATTCGGAGTGGGTGGGTCGACGGCTCGTCATCCGGCCGGGATCGGTGGAGGGGTCGCTCGGGTCGGGTCGGGTGGACAGCGCGGTGATCGACGACGCGCGGGGGCTCCTGGCCTCCGGGCGCAGCGAGATCTTGCACTACGGACCGGACGGAGAACGCCGGGGCGAAGGCATGGCGGTATTTGTGTCCAGTCACGCGCCCCGTCCGCGGATGCTTGTGTTCGGCGCGATCGACTTTGCCGCCGCGGTGGCACAGCAGGGATCGTTCCTCGGCTACCGGGTGACCGTCTGTGATGCGCGCCCGGTGTTTGCCACATCGGCCAGGTTTCCGACCGCTGACGAGGTCGTGGTCGATTGGCCCCATCGATATCTCACCGAGCAGGTCGACGCCGGTGCCGTGGACGGACGGACGATCATCTGCGTCCTGACCCATGATCCGAAGTTCGACGTTCCGCTACTGGAGGTCGCGCTGACAATGCCCGAGGTTGCGTATGTCGGCGCGATGGGGTCGCGGCGCACCCACGAGGACCGGATCGAGCGTCTGCGAGCAGTCGGCTTGACCGACGACCAGATCGCGCGATTGGCGAGTCCGATCGGACTCGACCTGGGGGCGCGGACGCCGGAGGAGACCGCGGTCTCGATTGCCGCAGAGATCATCGCCCGGCGATGGGGCGGCGGGGGTCGCCCCTTGACCGAGACGGACGGACCGATCCATCATCCGCAGGACCGCCTGCAGGAGTCCAGCGTCCCAGCAGAGAACAGGTGAGCGCGGCGGCCTATCGGAACGTCTCCTGGACACCCTCGGACCACTTCTCCGGTGCCGCTTCAGCTCGCTTCGTGCCGTCCAGTCCTGCCCTGCGCAGTGCATTCGGTCACATCTGGTGCGGGTCGTCGCAGGTCAGGCGTTGTCGGCCGAAGAACGTTCACCCCGGTGGAATGATTCGGACCACGGTCCGGTTAGATCATACGTAGTCCCAGCCAACAGACTTTTCAAGGAGAACCGCATGAGCGCCACCATCACCACCACCGATCTGGAAGCCGGCACCTGGACCATCGATCCGACCCACTCGGCGGTCGCCTTCTCCGTTCGCCACCTGATGGTGAGCAAGGTACGTGGAAACTTCGAGACCTTCTCGGGAGCCATCACCGTCGACGAGAACGGTGTCCCGTCCGTCACCGCCGAGATCGACGTCGCCTCGATCAACACCGGAAACGAAGGCCGTGACGGCCACATCCGCTCCGCGGACTTCTTCGAGGTCGACAAGTATCCGACTGCGACCTTCACCTCGACCGCGGTCAAGGCCGACGGCGACGACTACCTGGTCGACGGCGACTTCAGTCTTCACGGCGTCACCCGGCCGGTCACGCTCAAGCTCGAGTTCAACGGCGTCAACCCGGGCATGGGTAACGGCCCGGTTGCCGGCTTCGAGGCCTCGGTTGTCCTCAACCGCAAGGACTTCGGCATCAACATCGATATGCCGCTGGAGACCGGTGGCAGTGTTGTCGGCGACAAGATCGCCATCACACTCGACATCGAGGCAGCCAAAACTGCCTGACTTCGCGCAGTAACGCCGACGTCCAAGCGGCGGTCGTGTGTCCGGATTACCCCGGATGCACGGCCGCCGCTGTCGTGTATCGGGACCGCGGATGAGGTCAGCGCGGACCGAAGCCGGCCATCAGCATGTCGATGAGCGCTTCGATGAACGTCGGATCCACCGGCTC
The DNA here is from genome assembly GCF_059553375.1 of Williamsia sp. z71. Classification (NCBI taxonomy): domain Bacteria; kingdom Bacillati; phylum Actinomycetota; class Actinomycetes; order Mycobacteriales; family Nocardiaceae; genus Williamsia; species Williamsia sp. z71. Next base: position 104,627 of record NZ_JCANWX010000004.1, on the reverse strand, counting down.
TCTCGTGAGCAGGACGCGCGCGTAGATCGGCGCGTGGATCACTTCGAGGAGCAGCGGATAGTCGGGTTCGGTGGTGATGTCGATTTCTCCGCGCTCGGCCGACCGTCTGAATATCGAGGTCATCACCTCGATCCGGGCCTGCGTCATCCGGCGTTGCATTTCGACGAGTGGACCGATGTCGATGGGCATGGCCACGAGTCGTGAGAGCGTCTTCACCTGGGGTTTGGTGAGGGCGGCATGGAGATCGATGGTCAGTGCGATCAGGTCGCCTCGCAGAGACCCGGTATCGGGCGCGTCGATCGTCGAATCGAACTGATCGAGCAGGGCGTCGGTGACCAACTGTTCCTTGGTCTTCCATCTGCGGTAGATGGAGGTGACATGCACGCCTGCCCGGTCCGCCACCTGCGCGATGGTGAGCCCGTCGAGGCCGACGTTGAGCAGTTCGTTCACGGTCGCCGACATCACGCGATCCCGGACGGCCGCCCCGCGTCGGTGTGACCGGCTCCGTGATGTCGTCTCGGGAATGGGGTCCGAAGACCCGGTTTGACGCACCCATCGACTCTAACGCAACTCGAGTTGCATTATGTATAGTTGCCGTCAGCTGCGATCGAGAACTGGCCGCGCCCGTGGTCCGCTGATCGGCGGTGAGAGAAGGTGGACCTTGACGGCGCACCAGTCCAGCCGACGTTCCCGGCTGGCCAACGCCGTCAAGAGCATTCGCCGTATCGATGATCGGATCGATCACTACTTCGTCGATGTACCCGATCCGAGTCTGGATGGTCCGGCCAGTCGCCGGCACGTGGCCAACCGCTTCGTGGTCCTGGCGCTGATCGGTATCGCTGTCAGCAACCTGGCGGCGGCATTCGAGACCGTGGTCATGATCCAGTTGGTGATGACCGGCGGTGAACTGAGCGTGCCGGGGATGATCGACGCGGCGAATATCCCGGTCCTGATCTGCTCAGTGGTCATCGGCTTGTTGTTCGGCGGTGCGGTCAGTACCGCCGTGTTGTATCCGCAGCTGGTCTGGTTTGTGAAAGCCGTTCCGGCGACACCGGATCGGCGCAGATCGATCCAGATGATGCCACTGCAGCAAGCCGGCGCAACGCTGCTCACCTGGGCGATCGGGGCACTGATCTACATCCCCTTCGGACTCGGCGGCACCGCTGTGGAGTTCGTGGTGTTCGGATCGGCCTTCCTCATGGCGGGGACGTCGGCGGCCTGCCTGGCGTACCTGTTCGTCGAACGGGTGTCGCGGCCCCTGGTGGCGATCGCGTTGCGTGACGGGGTGCTGGGCCGGTCCATCCTCGGCGTCCGGGAACGCCTGATCGCGGTCTGGATCGTCTTCTGCGCCGTCCCGCTGGTGGGCCTCATCGCGATCAACGTCGGCCGGTTGCCGGACTGGATCCCGGCGAGCCGGTACGTCGTCGACGTTCCGACGGTGGTCCTGGCCGGCTTCTGTCTGGTGGGTGGAATCCGGGCGACGGTACTGGTGTCCCGCTCGATCACCGACCCGCTCGGTGAGATCCGCAGCGGGATGGAGCGCGTGAGGGCCGGGCAGTCGCATCCGGTCCTGGAGGTCTACGACTCCTCCGAGCTCGGGATCCTCCAGCAGGGGTTCAACGACATGGTGTCGGGGCTGGCCGAGCGCGAGCAGATCAGAGAGCTGTTCGAACGGCACGTCGGAGATGGCGTCGCGAAGCTGGCGCTGGAACAGGGTGCGGGTTTTCATGGCGAGAACACCTATGTCGGTGTGATCTTCGTTGACGTGCAGGGCTCGACGAAACTGGCCGAACGCGAAGCGCCCGAAACCGTCGCGACCCTTCTCAACAGCTTCTTTGCCATCGTCGCGGAGGTCGTCGAACGGCACAGCGGATTCATCAACAAGTTCGAGGGTGATGCGGCGCTGGCGATCTTCGGTGCGCCCAGTGCGGTGGCCGATCCGGCGGGCGCCGCACTGGGCGCCGCTCGCGATCTCCATGCCGAACTCGAAGTGCTTCGACCGCTCCACTTTTCGATCGGGGTCTCGGCGGGGACCGTGTTCGCCGGCAACATCGGCGCGGTCAAACGCTACGAGTACACGGTGATCGGCGATGCGGTGAACGAGGCGGCGCGGTTGTCCGAGGCCGCCAAATCGGTTCGCGCGCACGTGCTGGCCAGCGGATCGGCGATCGAGCACTCCGACGACGAACACGGTCACTGGGATTCGATCGGATCGCTGGTGTTGCGGGGCCGCGCGGTACCGACCAGGCTCTACACGATTCCGGTCGACAGCGAACAGGGCAGCCGTAGCCTGAAATCGCTGATCGGCACCGCTTTCAAGTTCCCGACGACCATGGTTTCCGGTGTTGTCGGTGAGGGGACCCGGTCGCTGTTCGGGATGCGCGACCGGAGATGACAGGGCAAGACACATCGATGCTCGAACGACGAGGGGTAGGTTGAGGCGATGACATGGACCACGGCGGATATCGGCGATCAGAGCGGACGTACCTTCCTGATCACGGGAGCCAACGGCGGACTCGGTGAACAAACCGCTCTGGCGCTGGGAGCTGCCGGGGCGAACGTGATCCTGGCCTGCCGGAACGTGGCCAGTGCCGAACCCGTGGCCGCCCGGATCGGTTCCAACGCCACGGTCACCGAACTCGATCTGGCCGATCTGGCTTCCGTCCGCGCGTGCGCCGAGCGGACCGGTCCCATCGACGTGCTGATCAACAACGCCGGCGTCATGGCAATACCGCTGCGGCGCACGGTCGACGGTTTCGAGATGCAGATGGGTACCAACCACTTCGGGCATTTCGCGTTGACGGGGCTGTTGCTCCCCAAGATCTCCGATCGGGTCGTCACCGTGTCGTCGGCCATGCACCAGATGGGCAAGATCAACCTCGAGGATCCCAACTACCGGCAGCGCTCGTACTCGCGTTGGCCGGCGTATGGCCAGTCGAAACTTGCCAATCTGCTGTTCTCGTACGAGCTGGCGCGGCGGCTCGCCGCCGCCGGGTCGCCGGTGAAATCGATGGCGGTCCACCCCGGATACGCCGCCACCGGGTTGCAGTCGCACACAGAATCGGTGTGGGACCGCTTCATGGTTCTCGGTAACCTGATCGCTCAGCCGGCCGCCGACGGCGCCCTGCCCACCCTGTACGCCGCGACGTCCGATCAGGCACGGTCCGGCGGGTTCTATGGTCCGACCAAACTCGGCGGATCCCGGGGTGCCCCGGGACCGGCCAAGAGCAACAAGCGCTCACGCGATGAACTGACGGCCGCCGGTCTGTGGGAACTGTCGGAGTCGTTGACCGGCGTGACGTATTCCGTGGACCCGGCCTCGTCGAACTGATGCGGGTGTGACCTTCCCGTTCTGAAAATCGCGGGATGCCGCTCCTGCGATCCTTAATCTCGCCGGCCGCCGGAATATGATGCTCGTCACAATTTTCGGAGTGATCGGGTGTGAACGCCGGTTTGACGCGCGCAGGTTCCATTGAACGATTGACGGAATCCGATCGTCCGTTCCACTACTGACTCTAACGGTCAATCAAGTGTGGTGAATCATCCTGTAAGTGCTGTTGCGCGAACGCAATCGAGCAGCGATGCTCACATCTACTGATTCGAATACCAACTCGGCCAATACCTTCGGAGTTCTGCATGCGCGTATCTTTCCGCGAAGTAGGCTTTCGCAATCAGGGCTTCGTCCATCGTCGGCGGGGTCTGGTGATGGTTGTGCGCTGTTCCGGCGGAGCGTGACAATGCGCCTCGAGGACCTGATCGTCGAGAAGAGCCGGATCACCGGTGACCCCTCCGACGATTGTGGCGGGCGCGTACGACTTCAAAACATGAACACTCGTATTCGTTGCCTCGGCGCCGCGATGCTGGCGATCGTCACGCTGTCCGTGAGCCTGGGCTACGTCTACTGGCTCACCTTCGCCGGGACCTCGGTTGCCGGCCGGGTCTCGGTTGCCGGTTCGATCGTGTTCGTATTGCTCGCGATCTCATTGCTGATCGAATCCCTGCGGATGATCCTCATCTGCATGCTGGCCACGTCCACCGTCCTGGTGAAGAAGCCGGTCCTTGTCAGACCTCGCGCGGGTTTGAACGTTGCGCTCTTCATCACCTATGTTCCGGCCAGCGAGGACATCGCTGTCCTGGCGGGAACCCTGCGCGCGGCAAAGTTGATCGAGCATCACGTCGAGAACGAAAACGGCGTGCAAACGGGAACTTTCGATGTGTTCGTGCTCGACGAGGGTGATCCGCACGATCCGCAACGCGTGCCCGGGCTGATCGACGCGATCAACGACGAGGTCAGCGGCAACATGATCTACCACTTCAGCAGGCTGGGGATACCCAACTATCACGCCGGCAAGAAGTTCTCGACCAAAACCAAGTACGGAAACATCAACGCCGCTTTCGACTGGCTGAGCACCACGGACCGTTTTCCCGCGTACGACGTCATCATGGGGCTCGATCCCGATCATGTCCCGCTCCCGGAGTTCGGTGACCGCATGCTCGGCTATTTCGAGGACCCCGATATCGCCTACGTTTCGGGGCCCCAGGCCTATGCGAATGCGACCTCCAACGTCGTCGCCAAATTGGCCGAGTCGCAACAGTTCCCATTCCACGCGTTGATCCAGACCGCCGCCAACACGTACTGGGCGCCGATGCTGGTGGGCACCAGTTATGCGATCCGCAGTGACGTGTTGCGTCAGATCGACGGCATCCAGTCGTCGATCACCGAAGACATGGCCACCAGTTTCGAGGTCCTCTGTCGGACGAACCCGAACACCGGTCGCCTGTGGAAAGGGGTGTACACCCCCGACCTCCTCGCACACGGTCAGGGACCGGACACCTGGGGGAGTTTCTACAAACAGCAGACCCGTTGGGCGCGAGGATCATTGGAACAGATGTTCGCCGGACCCTTTCTGCGTCAGATGTGGGGGATGCGGCGGAGTCCGCTGCGCATCGCGCATTACCTGCTGTTGATGTCGTTCTACCCGGTGATGGCGGTGACGTGGCTCCTCGGGGCGGTCAATGCGCTGCTGTTCGGTATTTTTGGCGTCAGTGCCACCGGCGTGGCCCCGGATGACTGGCTGCTCTTCTACGGTTGGGTGTCTGTTCTGCAGATGTCGGTCTACGTCTCGTCGCGGCGTCACAACGTCAGCCCCTATGAGGTCGGGCGGTCCTGGGGCGTCTACGGGATGTTCATGAGCGTGGTCACCGCGCCGGTCTACGCCGCCGCACTGATCAAGATGGTGCTCCGGCGGAAGGCCGGCTTCGAGGTGACGCCCAAAGGCGTGCACAGCAACCGGGACACCTGGTTCGCCTTCCGGCTCAACATCATCTGGCTGCTGTTCTACGTGATCGTGATCGTCCTCATCTGTGTCAATGGCTACGCCGACCCCGCGACCCTGCTGTGGCCGCTGTCGGCGGCGGCGCTGTCGGCCTCACCGATGGTGATCTGGCACTGCTCGACCTTCCGGAAGCGGGCGGTTGCGGTGGGGGCCGCTGCCGATCCGGATGCTGCCCACACCGGCACGTTGGCTCGTACGCCGGTGAACGCTTGACTCCGCGAATACGCCGGAAGCTCAAGGTGAGCTTCGCGTCGGTGGTGAATTGGCGAACGGCCATCGGCGTGGGTGCGGTGCTGTTGCTGGCCGGCTTCTCCGCGCCTCCGGCCGCCGAGCTGATCCAGAACGTCAACAGGCATCGGCTGATCAATTCCGACGAGTACAAGGCTCAGCACGGCAAATGGGAGACCATCACGCTGCCCGGCGATCACAAGATCAATGCGGTACACGCGGCGTTGCTTCCCTCGGGGCGGATACTGCTGATCGCCGGTTCGGGCAACGACAAAGAGAGTTTTGAGGCCGGGCAGTTCAGCACGGTCGTCTACGACCCGTCCGACGGGTACATCAAAGAGGTCAAGACACCCGAAGACATGTTCTGCGCCGGCCACGCCCATTTGGCGAGTGGCAACCTGCTGGTGGCCGGCGGAACGCAGGGGTACGAGAAGGCGGCCAAGGACGTCACCAACGCCGGTGGCTACGTGACAATCCGGAACGAGACGCCCGGCAAGTCTTTTGTGGTTCCCAAGGGCACGACACTGACCGCGCTGGCCAGTGGCAGGCAGTACCGGTCCGACTCGGAGGTCGTGGTGCCCGCGGCGACGGTCAATCCCCGGACTCGTAAGGTCGCGCCGACCGACCGAAACGTCTTCGTGGAAGCCGTGATCGCCGGAGCGGCGGGAGTGTCACTCAAAGGTGAGGCCTACCGGGTGGAACTCGACGGGATGTCGCCGGCGGATCGGCGCAATCTGCACGGTTTCGCGCCGAAGATGACCTTGGAGAAGAAGGAGTATCAGGGGACCCGCTACTCCTATGAGTTCAACCCGGTCACCGAGGAATACGAGCGGGTCGGCGACATGAACTACGCCCGCTGGTATCCGACGCTGACCACCTTGCCGAACGGAACCGTCATCGCGTTGTCCGGTCTCGACAACTCCGGTCGAATCCTGGACGGCCAGAACGAGATCTACGACCCCAAGACGAAGCAGTGGACGGAACGGGGCAGCCTGAAGAGGTTCTTCCCGACCTATCCGGCGGTGTTCCAGACCGCTCGCGACGACGTGCTGTTCTTTGCCGGGCCGTCAACCGGATGGGGACCCGCCGAATCGGGTCGGGAGCCCGGCCTGTGGAACCTGAAGAACAACACATTTGCGCCGGTGCCCGGACTTCGCGATCCGGATCAGCTCGAAACCGGGTCGTCCACGTGGATCGGTCCGGTCAACGATCAGCGGTTGGTGGTCGTCGGCGGGGGCGGCATCGGGAACTCGCCGCTGTCCACGGAGAGGATCGACATCATCGACCTCAAGAACCCGGCACCCCGATTCGAGCCGTTCGGTGAGTTGGCGGACGGCACCCGGTATCCGAGCCTGGTACCGCTGCCCTCGGGTGACGTGTTCATCACCGGAGGGTCCCGGGACTATCGGGGTGGCGGTGAGAGCGACCTCCTCAAGAGCTATGTGCTGACCGCCGGCGGTCAACTCACGGCGATGGCCGATCCGGGTGTCGGCCGCAACTACCATTCGTCGGCGATCCTCCTGCCGAATGGGCAGATCCTGACGATGGGATCCGATCCGCTGTTCTCGGACAAAGCCAACTCCCTGCCCGGAGAGTTCGAGCAGCGGTTGGAGATCTACACCCCGTCCTACCTGTTCCGGCCGGACGGAAAGACGGTGTCGCGCATCGAGGTCTCCGATGGTCCGGTCGCATTGCCGCTGGGCAGATCCGGAGTCTTCAACCTGGATCCGGGATCCGAAGGCACGACGATCGCATCGGCGAGGTTGGTGCTGCCGGCCGCAACGACGCACGTCACCGACACCAATCAGCGGGTTGTCGACGTCGGATTCGTCCAAGATCGGGATAAGGTCACCGTGACCTTGCCGACCGAACGAGCTCTACTGCCCAAGGGGAGTTACATGCTTTTCTTCAATGACACCGCGGGGGTTCCCAGCATCGCGAAATGGGTTCAGGTCGAGTGAATCCGGTTGAGGAACCGTCGGTCGGACCAATCCGCGCCTCGCCGGTGCGTCGAGTTGCCCTGGCGTGGTCGGCTTTCGGCGTGCTCCTGCTCTCGGCTTGCACCGGTGGGGCCGAAGGTGGTCCTGCCGACAGTGCAGCGGTTCCCGAACGTGCCGCACCGGCGCGCGCCGACTATTCGGTCCGGGCCGACCCGGAGTACACCGCGAACCTGGTGGCAGCGAAAGGCTATGTCCCAGCGGACAAACAGCAGTCCCTGAGAAATTTGATCGACACCCCGGTGGCGGTGTGGCTCTTCGCCGACGACTCCGCGCAAACCGTTCGTGAGGTGCTGGACCGTTCGGTGGCGAGCGGATCGGTGCCGGTTTTTGTGGCCTACAACATTCCTCATCGCGATGACGGTGGTCATTCGCAAGGTGGTAGCGCATCGGCCGCGTCATATATAGCGTGGATTCAGGGAATCAGTGACGTGATCGGGCAGGGCGATGCGGTGCTGGTCCTGGAACCGGATGCGCTCGCGCATCTGCCGGATCTGCCCGACGCCGATGCCGCAGAGCGTGTCTCGATGCTGGCCGCAGCGCTGAAGGTACTTGCCGCGAACACGAACACCGCGGTCTATCTCGATGCAGGCAACAGTACGTGGCGCACCCCGCAGGTCACGGCAGAGTTCCTCGCACGGATCTCGGCGCATGACGTCGACGTACCGGGAATCGCGCTGAACGTGGCGAACTACCGTCCGCGAGTCGAGACCGAGCAGTACGGTCTCGACGTTCAACATGCTTACGGCGAGCATCTTTTCGTGATGATCGACAATTCGCGTAACGGCGCTGCCGGTGGCAGCGCCGAGTGGTGCAACCCGCCCACGCAATCCTTGGGCACGATCTCGGACAGAACATTCGATCCGGATGCCAGGGTCGAAGAGGTGTATGTGAAGGTCCCCGGCGAGTCCGATGGACAATGCGGGATCAGCGACAAACCGGCCGGTGAGTTCGACGGAGATCTGCTGGTCGCCCAATTGCCCTGAGGTGACGGCCGAGTCCTGGCAGAACTCGGCCGACACCTCAGACCATCATGCAGATCGTCTTCGACTCGAGGTAGTTGTCGAGGCCGGGTGCGCCGTTCTCCACGCCCCAACCGGACTGCTTGTGACCACCTTTGGGTAGCTCAGGTGAGAAGTAGGAGTGGCAATTGATCCATACGGTTCCCGCCTTGATGTCCGCGGAGAGCCGATGGGCGGCACTGAAATCGCGGGTCCAGACGCTGGCGGCGAGCCCGTAGTCGGTGTCGTTGGCCCAGCCGAGCACCTCGTCGATGTCGTCGAACGCGGTGACCGCCACCACCGGTCCGAAGATCTCCTCCCGCATCAGCGCCATGTCCGGGCCGGCGCCGGTGATCACGGTCGGCCGGTAGAAGCTGCCCTCCCCGTCGACGACCGTGCCGCCGGAGACCACTTCGGCTCCACCGGCCACACCGCCGTCCACGTACTCGGCGACCCGCGCCCGGTGCGCCCGGCTGACCAGCGGACCGAGATCGCTCGCCGGGTCGAGTCCGTGGCCCAGCCGCATCGAGGAGGCCGCGGTCGCCAGACCGTCGACGAGTTCCTGATATGCGTTGCGCGCGACATATACCCGTGAACCGGACACGCAGACCTGCCCGGCGTTGGCGAAGATGCCGCGGGCGACGCCGGGCACCGTGATCGACATGTCGGCGTCGTCGAGGACGATCACCGGCGACTTGCCGCCGAGTTCGAGCGTGAGCCGGGTGAGGTTTCTGCCACCGGCGTTCTCCACCAGCTTCTTACCGACCTCGGTGGACCCGGTGAAGGTCACCTTGTCGACACCGGGATGCTGCGCCAGCGCTCGTCCGACGTCACCGTCGCCGGTGACGATGTTGACCGTTCCGGCCGGGATACCCGCGGCGAGAATCAGTTCGCCGAGGCGGACCGCGGTCAGACTGGTGTCCTCGGCAGGTTTGAGCACCACGGTGCAACCGGCCGCGAGTGCGGGAGCCAGTTTCATCGCCGCCATCAGCAGCGGCGAGTTCCAGGGCACGATCGCCGCGACCACGCCGACGGGCTCGCGCACGGTGTGTGCCATCACCTTCCGGCCGGCCGGCTGGTAGGTGATCGACGGTGTGATGGTGGTACCCGAGATCTTGTTCGCGTAGCCGGCGTAATACCGGAACTGTTCTGCAGCCGAGGGAATCTCGGCGAAACGGGAGGTGGCCCACGTCTTGCCCTGGTCGAGTGTCTCGAGCTCGGCCAATTCGTCGGCGTGCTCGTCGATCAGATCGGCCAGGCGCCACAACAACTTGCCGCGCGCGGCGGGTGTGCATTGTGCCCACTGCCCGATCAACGTCTCACGCGCCGACCGCACGGCCTGGTCGACGTCAGCCCCTGAGGCGCAACCGATCTCGGCGAGCAGCTCGCCGGTGGCCGGGTCGCGGCTCTCGAAGACCCCTCTGCCGGCCGCCACCCATTCGCCGGCGATCAGGAGTTTCTTGGGTGAGGTACTCAGGAACCCGGCGCTGTGGCGAGGAACTGTGGTCGGGGTGTTCACGCGTCTGCTCCTCGGCGGCTGCGGGCGGGCGGAAAGGGCAGGGCTCCGTAGCGCAGCCCTTTCGCCTTGAGCCAGCGTCGGTAGGTGATGGATGAACCGTCTGCCCGGGTGGGGATTTCGTCTCGCGGGTCCAGCGGCAGCAAGAGGGGGCGCTGATTCTCGACGATGATGCGGTCCTGCAGGAAGATCGTCTGCTCGAAATGGAGCAGGTCGGTGTAGTCGGCCTCCTGATCGACCAGGTACATCACCGGCTGTGCCCGGCACAGGGTTTGGGTGATCGGCTGGATGAACAGGGCGATCGCGTCCTGGCGGGTCGGGTCGGCCGGTGACACCCGGTAGAGCACCACCAGGTACGGGGCGGGGACCCGGTAGGACAACTGCGCGAACGCGCCCTCGGAACTCGCACTGACCTGCGGCTGGAAGAACGTGCAGTTGGTGGCCCACACCTCGTCGACGTCGCGGCGGATCTCCGATTCGTACTTGGCCACCTCGGTATTCGATTCGCCGCCGAGGATCCCGGGATGCACGAACGGGAAGTGGGCCATGTCGAGGAAGTTCTCCACCACCCGGCCGGGCGAGGTGCGCATCGTGATCCATCCGCACGGTACGTACCGCCGATCCGGTTCCAGCGATTCGGGGAGATCGAAGATGTCCCCGGCCGGGGTGCCGAGCGTGGTCCAGACGAACCCGTAGCGCAGGCGGACGGGCAGCTCGACGCCGTCTGCGTGGACCAGCGGGATGTCCGCCCCGTCGGCCACACAGGTCACTTCGACGCCGAGAAGTGTTGTCGTGATTGCACCGTCGCCCAGTTCGGTGAGGGCGCACACGGCATACCATTGGTCCAGAACCACCGGATCATCACAGCGGCCGTCGCCATCACTGCCGGCATCGCCGTGGATATCGTCAATCGTGGGCACTGAAGACTCCTTCCAGGTCGTCGTGTTCGGCGAGCCAGTCCGCCCGCCGTTTGAACAGGCCCGGAACCGAGGCGCGGGCGCGGGCGATGATGTCGGGCAGATCCTGCGACACGAGCTGTCCGTCGCGTACCACGACCCGGCCGTCGATCATCGTCAGGTCCACGTCAGAGCCGCGCACCGCATGGACCAGGTTGTGCTGCAGATTGAAATACGGACCTTCCGGGAAGAACGGTGTCATCCGCGGGGTGTCGGTACGGATCGCGATCAGATCGGCCTTCTTCCCCGGCTCCAACGACCCGATGTCGGCGTCCAGCCCGAGACCACGGGCACCGTTGATGGTGGCCATCTCGATCACCTTCCAGCTGTCGAGGGCGGCGGCATCCCCGCTCGAGAGTTTTGCCAGCAGGGAAGCGGCTTTCATCTCCTCGAACATGTCGAGGTTGTTGTTCTCCTTCTCGCCGTCGGTACCGAGCCCGACGAGTACACCGGCAGCGAGCAGGCGTTCGATCGGTGCCACCCCGCTCGCCAGTTTCATGTTGCTCACCGGGTTGTGGACCACGGCGACACCACGCTGGGCGAGCAACGCGATCTCGTCGTCGTCGAGCCAGACCGCGTGCGCGAGCATGGTGCGCGGGACGTCGAAGAATCCGAGTCGCTCCAGCGCCATCATCGGCCGACTGCCGTATCGCTTGTCGAACTCCGCGATCTCGATCTCGGATTCGCTGCAGTGGGTGTAGAAACCGGTGTCGTAGTCGCGTGCCATGTCGATGGCCCGGCGCTGCCCGGCGGCATCGGCATAGAAGACGTGCTCGAGCCCCACCCAGACCGACACCCGTCCGTTCGCGGCGCCCTGACTGCGCTGCAGCAAGCGTTCGTTGTCGTCGAGGGTGTCGAAGTAGTCGAAGTCGGGGTGCGCCCCCACGTAATTGACTGTGACAAGCCGGTTTCCGACTCCGGTGGCGGCGGCGACGCTGCCGTGCATGTGCCGCCACATGTCCACCACGGTCGTGGTACCGGCCAGCACACTCTCGGCGTAGCAGAGCCAGGACGCCGCCTCCGCCTCGGCAGCGGAGACCACCCGGTGCATGGGATCGATGTGCACGCGCAGCCATTCCCAGACCGGAAGCGCCTCGGCCGTACCGCGCAACAGCCCGGAGTGGCTGTGCGCGTTGATGAGTCCGGGCATCAGCAGCCGTCCGGGCAGTGCGGTCACCTCGGCCTCGGGGTACGTGGCGGTGAGTTGGCCGGTGGGTCCGACGGCGACGATCCGGTCACCGTCCACCAGGACCGCGCCATCGGGGATCACGGTGCGGGCGGCGTCGACGGTGACCACGGCGTCGGCGGTGAGAAGAGTGCTCATGCGGCGGACCTTCCGGCGATCAGATCTGCGGCGCGCTCGGCGAGCGCGACGACGGGGGCGTTGGTGTTGCACGAGGGCAAGATGGGGATCACCGAGGCGTCCACCACGCGTAGGTTCTCGATGCCGTACACGCGCAGGTCGGGGTCGACCACGGCGGCGCTGCCGGTCCCCATCGCGCAGGTGCCCGCGGTGTGGAAGAACGTCGAACAACTCATGCGCACGAACGCTGCGCGGTCGGCTCCGGTGAGTCGGCGATCCGGTGCGATCGGGCGCTCGATCAGCTCACGGTAGGCCGCGGTCTCGGCCAGATCCATGACGGTGTCGAGTCCGGCGACCAACGCGGTGAGATCACGGGGATCGGAGAGGTACCGCGGATCGATCTCCGGTGCGGTCGCCGGGTCGGCGGAGCGCAAGGTCAGCTGTCCGACGCTGTACGACCGCATGAGCCCGGGAGAGACCGCAAAGATGTTGTCGGAACCCGAAAGTCCGTACGTCGCCGCGACCTCGGGCGTCGCGTGTGGGCCCTGGACGACAAAGGCGTGCAGGTCGGGGAGGGGCTGCTCCGGTGAGCTGCACCAGTTCAGGATGGCCCCGCCGCCGTTGTCGCGTACCGACCCCAGCGGCAGGCGTGCGGCGAAGTTCACCCCCATCAGAAGCGGGTGGTCCTGCAGGTTCTGGCCCACACCCGGCAGGGCACTTCGGACCCGGATGCCATGCGCACCGAGCTGTTCGGGGTCGCCGATGCCCGCAAGCAGTAGCAGATGGGGACTCGAGATCGCGCCGGCCGCCAGGATCACGTCCCGGTCGGCACGAACCATGGATCCGCCGATCTCGACCCCGATGCAGCGCGGACCATCGAATACGAGGGCATCGACATGGGTACTGGTCCGCACGGTGAGATTGGGCCGCTGCGCCACCGGGTCGAGATAGGCGCGGGCCGTACTCATCCGTCGGCCGTTCGCGATCGTCAGATTCGCCAGGGAGGCGCCGTGGACGTCATCGCCGTTCGAGTCGTCGAGGACCGGAAAGCCCAGTTCCGCCGCCGCACCCAGTAATGCCTCGGCGACCGGATGGGGTTCTGCGGGTGTGGTGATGGTCAGTGGTCCTGCCCCGCCGCGCAATTCGGAGGCACCGCCTTCCCAGTTCTCGCAGCGGCGGAAGTACGGGAGCATCGACTCCCAGTTCCATCCCGGTGCGCCACTGTCCTCCCAGGCGTCGTAGTCGCGCGGATGTCCCCGGTACCAGAGCATGGCGTTGATGCTGCTCGAGCCTCCGAGTACCCGTCCGCGGGGTATCGGGACCACGCGCCCGTCGAGGCTCGGGTTGGCCGCGTAGGAGTGACCCCAGTCGTGGTCGCCCGACAACAGTGACGCCCAGCCGGCCGGCTCGTCGATCTCGCGGAGCCCGACGTGACTCGGGCCGGATTCCACCAGCAGCACGGTGACGTCCGGATCTTCCGAGAGTCGCGCGGCCAGAACACATCCCGCCGACCCGCCACCGACGACGATGTGGCCGAACGTCTCAGTTGTGTTCACTGGGCCCCATGATGGTGATCTGTTCGGTGGCCTCCACATGCCGGACGAAGATGTACTTGTCCTCCCGGCCGTCGCTGTGTTTGCGTTTGATGCCGGGCTCGACCACGCTCGAGACCTTGGCGACCAGCACATAGGGTTCGTCCGCCGTCAGTCCGGCCGCGCAGTGCTGTTCGAACTCCTCGAGAGTGGTTGCGGTATAGGCATGTTCGATACCTGCGCCGCGGGCGATCGCCGCAATGCTGACGATGCCCTTCGACGTGTGGGTCGGTGGGCCCCCGATCGACTGGTAGCACTCGTTGTCCCAGACCACGGTGAACAGATTGCGGGGGCGTTCGTTGGCGAGGGTGGCGAGTATGCCGAGGTTGAACAGCATCCCACCGTCGGTGTCGAGGGAGATGATGCGGCGGTGCGGCAGACCGGTCGCGAGTCCGAATGCCTGCGGGGTCACGCATCCGAGTTGCTGCTGGAACAGGCTGGCGCTGCGCATGTGTGGTGCGGCGTTGTACCACTCGTCGACACTGGCGCCCAGCGAGACGATCACCAGTTCGTCCGACAGTTTGTCGGCGAGTACCTTCATGCAGTCGAACCGGGTCATGTGTTCGCTCGAGTCGTTCATCGGACCAGACCTCCGCCCAGGGCAATTGCCGAATGATGGTATGCCGCATAAGACCACTCGAAGGCGTCGTGGATCGCCCGCTCGATCTGGTCTTCGTCCCGCACGATGCGGTAAGGGATCCGCAGCGCATCGAGGATGGGTTCCATCGTGATGCCGTGCGGGACGGCCCACCAGTTGTTCTCACCGAGTTCACCGCGGTAACTCATGAGCATGATCACCGGTATCCCGGCGCCCAGGCCCATGCGGGCCAGCGGTTCCACCGACGCGCGCAGCCCGGAGTTCTCCATGATCAGGGCAGCTCGTTTGCCCGAGAGGAAGATGCCGCCGCAGATGGCCGCTCCCTCACCCTCGTTGGTGACCTGGATCGTGCGGATGTCGGGGTCGGCGTCCAGCGCGGGATAGAGCTCTTTGAACAGGGAATCGGGGAGATAACACACGGTGCTCACGCCGGCCTTCTTGAGACCGCGGATCACCGCATCTACTGCGTTTTGTTGCATGGCAAGCCTTTTCTTCTCGGATGTCAGGGGAAGACGGGGATACCGGGCATCGTGACGAAACCGGGCAGTGACTGCATTCGGCGCAGCCACCACCGCAGCGCTGGATAACGCCCGCGGTCGATGCCGATGTCCCGGGTGAGGGCCGCGCCGGGGAAGAGCGCGATGTCGGCGATGCTGGGATGTGGTCCGGTGACCCAGTGGTTGTCTGTTCGCGCCAGCGTGAGGTGGTCCTCGAGTTGTTGTACCGCCACCGTCGCCCGGGCGGCGGCCTCATCCAGCCGGGCGGTGCTGTACAGGGCCAGGTCGCGCGCGGCGTTGATGGCACCGAATGTGTCGGCGCTGAAGCCGAGCCAACCGGTGAGCTGGGCGTCCGCGGATTTGCTCGGCGCCCAAGTGGTATCGGCGGCGAACTCCGTCGCCAGGTACTGCAGGGCCTCCTCGGCCCCGCGTACGGTGTGGTCGCCGTGGTGCAGGACGGGGACCTCACCTGCCGAACCGGAGATCACCGGATAACAGTTCACGGGCACCTTTGTGTACTCGATACCGAGCAGCGCCAGTCCGAGTCGCACCTTGTAACAGTCGAGGTCGAGTTCGAAGTCGTCGAGCAACAATTCACTCACGATGCCACCGCCACGTGTGCGTTCATCTCGTCCCGGAACGCCTGCGCCCACACGTTGATCTGGCGCAGGAGAGCCGGATCGGCACCCTCCACACCGACGCAGATGTGCATCCCGGTTGTTGCCTCGTCGCGGACCTGGAGGCCGATGACGATGTCGGATCCGTCGATGGTGGTGTGGAGGAGATTGTCGGCGTGTTGCATGGTGTCCGTGCGGGCGCTGAGCCACTCCAGGATCTGGGGGAGCGTCGCGTTCACGTACACCGAGCAGGCGGGTGTCGCAGGGTATTCCGGTGGCATCTCCGCTGCCGGTTCGATCTCGCCCCGGGTGGTGCCGGAGCGACCGTCCACCCACACCATGCCGTAACGCTCGGCGGTGCGATACCGGTCCGCGCGGACCGAGCTCGGCGGATCGAGGTCGGGATGGGCGGGTATGTGGCGACATCCTCCCGTGGACGCGTATTCCCAACCGTGGTAAAGGCATACGAGCCGATCGTCGCGGACGAAACCCAGGCTCAACCGCATACCGCGGTGTGGGCAACGATCGTCCCAGGCGTGGACGAGTCCATCGCTTCCCCGCCATAATGCGATGGCGTGGCCCTGCAGCATTGTGTCCGTCGACGAACCGGAGGGCACGTCGCGGCTCAATGCCACCGGGGCCCAACCCGAGGCCGAGTCGCGGTGGGATGAGAGCATCTCGGTGATTCCTTTCTCTTGCGCTGTTCGTGATCAGTCGTGGCGGACGACATCGTGGACAACGCTGGTGCCGGGCGCGAGTTCGCAGGCCATCTCCAGGGCGCCGACGAGGTCGGACCGGCCACCTACCCGCACGACGATCCGATGTGGGGCGGCCTCCATGACCTCCGCCTGCACGTCGAGGACCTCGGCGCGCGCGATGATGAAGTCGCAGAAGACATCCGGCATCAGATCCCCGGTCAGGATCAGGGTTGCCGCCATGTACACCACTCAGATCATGTCGAGGATCTTGGTGGTGAACAGCTGCTCCGCGGTCACATCGATCCCGTTGGCGGACAGTGTCGCGATGTTCTTCTCGATCAGGGCCGGCGGCAGGGTGAGCAGTCCGCCGGCGTCGGTGTCGGGTGTGACCATGATCTGCGGCAGGGTCTGTGACTCGAGTAACTGCTGTGCGCGGTCGAAGCCCTGATCTTTGCCGAAGACATTGAGTGTCAGGTCGGTGCCGAGCGCGGGATCGGCCACGTTCGCCTCCCAGCCGAGTCGTTCGGCGCGAAGGAATCCGGCGAGCATCTCGGGATTGTTCTCGACGGTCTCGGTTTTGGCGAAGTAGACACCCGAGAAGACGGCGTAGCCGAAGTCGGCGAACAGAAAGGTGTTGGTGGCAATACCTTTGGCCTCGAGTTGTGTGGGCTCGTTGATGACGAAGACCACCTGGCCGTCCACTTCCTTGTTCACCACGGGTGCGGGATCGAACTGAACGGGGACGACTTCGATGCTGTCGGGGTCGATGTTGTTGATCTGCAGCAACAGGTTGAACGACGTCTCGTTGAGCGCAGCGACACCGATCTTCTTGCCGACCATCTCCTGGGGGGAATTGATGGGTGTTTCGGCGAGGGACAGAATGCAGAAGGGGCTCTTCTGGAAGCGGGTGCCGAAGACCTTGAGGTCGGCGCCCTGGGTGATCGCGTTGGCCACCACATCGGCGTTGCTGCCGCCGACAGCGGCCTTCCCGGACATCACCACGGTGTCGGGGCTGACGTTGGGGCCGCCGTTGAGGAACCCGACCTTGAGTTTGTTGTTCGTGTACAGACCTGTGTCCGAGGCGATCCAGCTACCGGAATGTTCAGTGGTCGGCAACCAGCTGAGCTGGTAGTCGATGGTGGTGGTGCCGTCGGCTGCCACCGATGTCGAGGACCCCGAGCAGGCCGTGAGCAGTGTGGGTCCGCCCAGGGCGATGGCTCCGAGTCCGAGACCACCCTTGAGCAGACTCCGTCGGGACAGCGAAAATCCTGCGTGGGACATGGTTTCTCCTTGTGGTGAAGACGGGTGGCGAGACCGGGACGCCGGTGTCAGGTCAGGACGGCTGTTTGCATACGGGTGGCGATACGGCGATGTTCGCGCAACATCTCGGGAAGGGCGGCGAAGACCGGTTGTCCCTCGTCGACAACGACTTTGCCGTTCACGACGGTTGTCCAGGCGCGGGCGGGACCGCAGCGGAGCAGTGCCTCAACGGGATCGGACAGTGCGCCGGCCAGGGATACCGGGTCGAGGTGCCAGGCGACCAGGTCGGCGACAGAGCCCACCGTCAGCCGTCCCAGTTCGTCGTCCCACCCCAGGCACCGTGCCGAGCCGACGGTGGCGATGTCGAGGGCGTCGCGGGCCGTCATCGCAGTCGGCCCGCCGGCGAACCTGGCCAGCAGCAGCGCTGTTCGCGCTTCCAGCCACATCGAGGCGTGGTCTGTGGAGGCCGATCCGTCACAACCGAGACCGACGGCCATGCCGTGCTCGCGAAGCGTCTGGACCCTGGCGGTGCCGCCGCCGATCAACATGTTGGAACTCGGGCAGTGGGCCACACCGACGCCTGCCGTGGCGAGTCGTCGGGCCTCGACGTCGCTCGGGAAGATGAAGTGCGCCACCCACGATCGGGGTCCGGCCCAGCCCACATCCTCGAAGTGCTCGACCGGTGTACGGCCGTACTTCTCTAGGCAGAAGGTGTGCTCATCGGTGTCCTCGGCGAGGTGCGTATGCATGCGGACGTCGTGTTTCTCGGCCAGCTCGGCGGTCGCACGCATGAGCGTGTCGTCGACGGAGAAGGGGGAGCACGGCGCGAGGCCGATCCTGATCATCGCGCCGGGTTTCGGATCGTGGTACCGCGTGACCAGGCGTTCGGAGTCCTCGAGGATCGCCGCAGTGGTCTGCGTGACGCTGTCCGGCGGAAGTCCACCGTCCTTGACGGACAACGACATCGAACCACGCGTCGGATAGAACCGGAAGCCGATGTCTTCGGCTGCGCGGATCTGGGCGTCGATCAGATTCGGACGTGGATGCACGTAGAGGTGGTCGGTGGAGGTGGTGCAACCGCCGAGCAGCAGCTCGGTGAGCCCGATGTACGTCGACACGTACACCGCTTCTTCGTCGAGCATCGACCAGATGGGATAGAGACCGGTCAGCCAGTCGAACAGGGATCCGTTCACCACCGGACCGTAGGAGCGAGTCAGATTCTGATAGATGTGATGGTGGGTGTTGATCAGGCCGGGAGTCACCAATCGACCGCCGAGAGAGCGGGTTTCGGTTGCTTCTGGCTCAGTGCCGGCGGATCCGAAGGCGGCTACCCGGCCGTCCGACACCGCCAGCCAGGCATCAGGCAGTTCGTTACCCGGCTCCAGCATGAGATGTCCGATATCACGAAAAAGCAGGTCGTACATTCAATCCTCCAGTGGGCCAGACAACTTTCGTCTGTGATGGCCCTCGCGCCCACCACTGGAGGTGAAATGTCCTCTTCTGGAGGGGAGCTCCAGATCGTGTCCGGCAAGCCGGGCGGACTGTCCCGGCTCGATCGCTCTCCGCCGGTAGTTCCTGAAGTTACGGTTGCCGTTTGTCTGGGACGAAACGGCGATGTTAACGCTGCGTAACCGGTCACCGCCGCCGAGCGTGCCGAACCGACCGTCGAGCGTGCCGAACCGACCGTCGAGCGTGCCAAAGATGCACAGCCTCATGCAATTTCGGCACGTTCGGCGGTGATTAGGGCACGCTCGGCGGTGATTTCGGCACGCTCGGCGGTTACCAGACCCCGGGGGGACGGAATTGCACACTCACGCGAGGGCCGACGCCGGTGGTCTTCGGTACGGCGTGCTGCCAGGTGCGCTGGCAGCTGCCGCCCATCACCAGCAGGTCGCCGTGGCCGAGTGTGAACTTCAGGGACGCGCCGCCGCCGACGGGCCGCAACAACAGCGCGCGGGGAGAGCCCAGCGAGAGGATCGCAACCATGGTGTCCTCTGACTTGCCTCGGCCGATGGTGTCACCGTGCCAGGCGACGCTGTCGTTGCCGCTGCGGTACAGACACAGGCCGGCCGAGGCGAATCCCTCCGGCAACTCTGCGCGGTAATGGTCGGTGAGGGTGTCGCGGCACGTGCCGAGCATCGGATGTGGTCCGTTTCCGGCGTCGGGGTACTGGCAGACCAGGCGGGGGACATCGAGGACGCGGTCATACATCTGCCGCCGTTCGGCGCGCCACCGCACGTCGGTGTGCAGGCAATCGAAGAGGTCGTCGGCGCCGCTGACCCAGGCCGGACGCAGATCGACCCAGGCGCCGTCCGCGAGTTCTCGCCGGATCACGTTTCCGGATAGCGGGTTCAGGGTGGGGGTGGAGGTGTCGCTCAGGTCCTCGAACAGCGACACCTGTCGTCCGGGGCTCATGGGTCGACTCTACCGCGATTAGAACATATGTACGACAAAATTCCGTATCCGGTATGCTGGAACGCAGTTTATTTACGAACCCATTACCATCTGCGTCTGTCAGGCGCGGTGGAATCGACCCGCATAACCGCAGAAAGAGCCATGGCCAGCGCACCGCGCACAGATAGACCCCTAGCCATTGACCGTACGGCCGAAGCGGGGTCGACTCCGCGTTGACGCTCGTGTCCATCGCTCTCGGCATCCTCGTTGTACTTCTCATCTCCGCGCTCACCGGCTATTTCGTTGCCCAAGAGTTCGCATACATGTCCGTGGACCGCTCGCGACTCAAGGCGCGTGCGGAGGCCGGCGACAGCGGCGCGGCCCGCGCGCTCGCCGTCACGCGGCGCACATCGTTCATGCTCTCCGGAGCACAGCTCGGCATCACCGTCACCGGCCTGCTCGTCGGTTACGTCGCCGAACCCCTCATCGGCGAGGGCGTCGGTGAACTGCTCGGTGGCGTGGGCATCCCGACCGCTGTCGGTATCGCGATCGGCGCGATCATCGCCGTCGCCTTCTCGACGCTGGTGCAGATGCTGTTCGGTGAACTGTTCCCGAAGAACCTCGCCATTGCCCGCCCGGAACCGGTCGCACGGTGGCTGGCCATATCGACCACGTGGTACCTCCGCTTGTTCGGTTGGCTGATCTGGCTGTTCGACCAATCGTCGAACCTGCTTCTGCGCGCTTTGCGGATCGAGCCGGTGCACGACGTCGAACACTCGGCGACCGCACGCGACCTCGAACACATCGTCGCGAACTCCCGCGATGCCGGCGAATTGCCTGCCGAGTTGTCGACGTTGCTCGACCGGATTCTCGACTTCCCGACGCGGACAGCCGAACACGCGATGATCCCGCGGTCCCGGGTCGGCACGGTGCACGCAGACCTGCCCGTGTCCGACGTGGTGGAACTGATGGGTACCGGCCATACCCGGTACCCGGTGATCGGTGAGACCTCGGACGACCTGTTGGGTGTGATCCACCTGCACGATCTGCTCGAGGACTCGACAACCGGCACCGCCCTGACGCGTTCACGCCCGGCCGTGGTCGTGCCGACCACGCTGCCGTTACCGCAGGTCCTGGCCCACCTGACCGAAGAATCCGATGCGATGGCACTGGTCGTCGACGAATACGGTGGATTCTCCGGGGTCATCACCGTCGAGGACATCGCCGAAGAACTGGTCGGTGAGATCGCCGACGAGCACGACCCCGAGGGTGGGGCGATCGTGGCGGGCAATGCCCAGGACGGTTGGACGATGCCCGGTGACCTGCACGTGGACGAGGTGGAGCGGATCGTCGGGTACAGCCTGCCCGAAGGTGATTTCGAGACACTGGCAGGCGCGGTTGTCGCGCAATATGCCGGACTTCCCGAGGTCGGGGAACGGATCGAGATCGAGCTGCAGCCCGACCCGGCCGACCTGGTCAATGACGAGGATGCGCCGGTACGCAAACTGATCGCCGAAGTGACATCAATCGAATCGCATGTGCCCGCAACACTCTTCGTGACGTTGACGGTGACGAAGGGAGTCGACGATGAGTAACCCCTGGGTCATCGTGGCCATCACGGTGGCGCTGATCGCCGCGTCGGCATTTTTTGTCGCGGTGGAGTTCGCGCTGATCGCCGCCCGACGGCATCGGCTCGAGGACGCGGCACCGGACAGTCGGGCGGCGCGGGCAGCGTTGCGCAGCGCGTCCGAACTGTCGGTCCTGCTGGCCGGCTCACAGCTGGGCATCACCGTCTGCACCCTGGCGTTGGGTGCGGTGACCAAACCGGCTGTGCACCATTGGCTCACCCCGATGTTCGACAGCTGGGGCGCCCCGCTGTGGCTCGCCGATGTGCTGGGCTTCGTTCTCGCCCTGGTCATCGTGACCTTCCTGCATCTCGTGGTGGGGGAGATGGCCCCGAAATCGTGGGCGATCGCGCATCCCGAGAAGTCCGCAACCATGCTGGCGTTGCCGATGCGCGGATTCATGTGGCTCACGCGGCCGCTGCTGCTCACCCTCAACAGGATGGCGAACTGGCTGCTGGTCAAGGTCGGTGTGACGCCGGTGGATCAGGTTGACACCGGACAGGATTCTGACGCGCTGCGGCACCTGGTGGAGCATTCGGCGACTGTCGGCACGCTCGACGAGCGGTACCACGGCCAACTGGCGGTGGCACTGGAACTCGAGAATCTGACCGTCGGCGAGTTGGTGAACCGGGGCGTGGCACCGAGTTCCATCGACGTCGACGCAACCGCTGCCGACATCCGGGCGGCCGGATACACCTCCGGACACCTGCGGTTGCTGGTCAGCGGCAATGCCGGAATCGAAGGCGTGGTGCACGTTCGGGACAGCCTGACCGTGCCGCCGACCACCACGGCCGGCGAGTTGATGCGTCCGGTGCTGACGCTGGCCGCGGCAACGCCGGTCTACGAGGCGCTGCAGACCATGCGGGAAACCCGCGGGCATCTGGCCGTGGTGACCGACGGGGCGCAGGCCTGTGGCCTGTTGACCATGAACGATGTGGTCCAGAAACTGCTGCCGACGTCAGGTGTCACCGCCGGGGCCTGACCTACGGAGCCGTCACGAGCAGGGTGCGGCCGAGGCCGGCGCGAGATTCGATCGTCGTGTGGGCCGCCGCGGCATCGGCGAGCGGAAAGGTCTGTCCGACATGGACCTTCAGTTCGCCGTCCGCGGCCATCCGCACCGCCCGGTGTGGCAACCCTTGCCAGTCGAGGGACGGATCGATGGTGAGTTGACGCAGCGACGTCGCGGTCACATCGGTCGTGGTGTTCTGGACGTCTGCGAACGTTCCTGCCGCCGAACCGTATCCAAGAAACCGTCCGCCGGGCCGCAGGGTGGCTGCGGCGATGGCGCCGAGCGATCCGCCGACCCCGTCGAACACCACGTCGACGCCGTCTCCGCCGGTGACTTCGCGGACCTGCTCCGGCCAGCTGTCGGAGTCGTAACGTACCGCGGCTGTTGCGCCGAGGGCAGTGGACAATTGTGCTTTTGGCGCACTGCTCACACCGGCGATCACCTCTGCACCCGCGTTCCGGGACAGCTGGGTCAACAGGGTTCCCAGTCCGCCGGCCGCGCCGGTGATCAGTACCCGATCGCCGGGAGTGACCCCGGCGGTGTCAAATGCCGCCAGGGCTGTGCGCCCGTCATGAACCAGGGCGGTGGCGTCCTCGATGGCGAGCTCGTCGGGGATCGGTACGACCAGATCGGCGCGGGCGAGCGTGAACTCGGCATAACCGCCGATCGGTAGGCCGCCGACAACTCCGCTCGCGGCGGTCTTGCTGATCACCCGTAGGCCGAGCAACGATCGGTCCCGGTCGTCTGCCACCTCGACGATGGTGCCGCCGACCCCGCCGCCGGGTGTATAGGGAAGCGGCATCTTGAAGTGGTCGGTACTCCATCCGCTGCGAAGGCGGGCATCGAGGAACATCACATCCGCGGCAGCGACCTCGACCAGGACTTGCCCGGTCGTGGGGGAGGGGACCGGTGCGTGGCCGAGGTGAAGCACCCGTGGGTCACCGAACTCCCGAACTTCGATTGCGCGCATTGTCGTTCGGCCGGTCGTATCGGTTGGGTCCATGTATCGGACCGTAGAACTTCAAGCGCGCATGAAGTCAACCGCGTGGGGCGCCGCGGCCTGTGTGTCGGCGTTCAGGCCAGGGCGCGCAACCGCTCTGCAGCCTGCTCGATCACGTTGTCGCGCTTGGCAAAAGCAAACCTGACCAGGTGGCTCCACTGGTCTTGATGGTCGACGAAGGCGCTGACCGGTACCGCCGCGACACCGATCCGTTCGGGTAGGTCGCGGCAGAAGGCGGCGCCGTCGTGATAGCCCAGCGGCCGGGGATCGGCACAGACGAAGTAGGTGCCCTCGCTGCGGTGCACCTCGAAACCGACATCGGTCAGTGCACCGGTGATGAGGTCGCGGCTGCGCTGCAGGCGGGCCGCGGACCGGCGAACCCACTCCATCTCGGTGTTCAGTGCGCAGGCCACTGCCGGCTGGAACGGTCCGCTGCCGACGTAACTCATGAACTGTTTGGCGGTCCGGGCCGCGGCGACGAGCTCGGCCGGACCACTGATCCAGCCGACCTTCCAACCGGTGCAGTTGAACGTCTTACCGGCCGAGCTGACCCGCAGCGTCCGCTCCCTCATCCCCGGCAGCGTGGCCAGCGGTGTGTGGGTCCGGTTGTCGAACACCAGGTGCTCGTAGACCTCGTCGGTCAGCGCCACGACGTCGTTGTCGATGCAGGCGTCGGCGATGGCCTGCAGGTCATCGTCGGAAAGGACCGTGCCGGTGGGGTTGTGCGGTGAGTTGATGATCACCAGCGCGGTGTCGGCGGTGATCGCGCGGCGCAGTGCGTCACGGTCGAGGGTGAAGCCGTCGCCGTCGGGAACCAGTGGGACGGTGACGCGGTTGGCCCCGGCCATCGCGGTGGCGGCGGCATAACAGTCGTAATACGGCTCGATCATCACCACGTCGGCACCTGGTTCGACCAGACCGACAACCGCACCGGTGATCGCCTCGGTGGCGCCGACCGTGATCAGGACCTCGCTGTCGGGATCGTAGTGCAGGCCATAGTGGTCGAGCTGGTGCCGGGCGACCGCCGCCCGCAGCGCCGGGATCCCGGCGCCGGGTGGGTATTGGTTGTGCCCGGTCGCGATCGCGTCCTGGGCGACCATGAGCATGGTTTCCGGGCCGTCGGTGTCCGGGAAGCCCTGCCCGAGGTTGATGGCATCGTGCTGGGCGGCCAACTGGGACATCTCGGCGAAGATGGTCGACGAGAAGGGTTGTAGCCGCTTGACGGTCCGCATCTGTGGTGGCCTCCTGGGACGAAAGTTGCTCGCGTTCTCCAACGCTACTCCGGGCGCACCGCCGGAGATCCGCTCCACCTCCGTCCCGCCCTCGTCAGCGGTTAGGCTCAGATCCTCAGCATTTTCGGTCATCGGAAGGTGTCGCGTGTCAGATCAAGGTCCCTATCCCGGCGCGCCGGGAGCCAGTGGTCCGGGTGGGAACGACCCCTACGGCGAGCAGAATCCCTATGGCCGGCAATACCCAGCGCCGGCACCGGGCCATGGTCCCGCGCCCGGCCCGGCCTATCCGCCGCCCGCGTTCCCCGGTCAGCCGTACCCGCTGCCCGGTCCGGCCGATCCGCAGTTCGGTCAGCAGTATCCGCAGCAGCCCGGTGCCGGGCAGTACGGCGCGGTCCCGCAATACGGCGCGGTCCCGCAATACGGCGGGAGTCCGTACGGCAATCACCAGCCACCGCCGCCTCGTAAGAAGCGCACGGTGTGGGTGGTGCTCGCCGTGGTGGCCGCTGTTCTGGTCGCCGGGGCCATCGCGGTGGTGGCGCTGGCAGCTGTCCTCGCCGACGACATCGATGACGTCCGGGCCGGCGACTGTGTGACCGTGACCGGCGCCAACTCGGACGCCGACTTCGACATCATCGACTGCGGCACCACATCGCCGCTGAACTTCATCGTCGCCGAGAAGCTCGATTCGCGCACCGAATCATGTGGTGGAGAGCAGTATTCGGAACTGACGCAGACCGGTGAGGACGAAACGAAACTCTGCCTGGTGCCCAACTTCCGGGAAGGCAACTGCTACGAGGTCCCCGTCGCCTCACTGACCGGGATGAAAGAGGTGCCCTGTGAGGTCGGGAGCAGCCAGATCAACACGGTGGTCAAGGTGCTCGCCAGGGTCGACTCGACCACCGTCCCCGGGTGTGCGGGCGCGATAACGTTCGACCGGCCCAAGCCGCTCGGATTCTGCTTGGGCAGTCCTGCCGGGTGATCAGCCGATGGCCGGGCCGAGCAGGTCGTCGGCGTCGGTGATCCGGTAGGCGTAACCCTGCTCGGCGAGGAAGCGCTGCCGGTGGGCCGCATAATCGGCGTCGACGGTGTCGCGGGAGACCACGGAGTAGAAATGGGCCTGTCCACCATCGGCTTTCGGCCGTAGCAGGCGACCGAGGCGCTGGGCCTCTTCCTGCCGGGACCCGAATGTTCCCGAGACCTGGACGGCGACGGAGGCCTCGGGCAGGTCGATGGAGAAGTTGGCCACCTTCGAGACAACCAGCGTCTGGATCTCACCGGTGCGGAACCTGGCGAACAGTTCCTCGCGCTCCTTGTTCTTGGTCGATCCCTTGATGACCGGGGCGTCGAGCGCCTCGCCGAGTTCGTCGAGCTGGTCGAGGTAGGCGCCGATGATCAGGGTCTGGGAGCCCTTGTGCTGCTCCAGGATCGACTTCACGACGTTGATCTTGGTGTGCGCGGTGGAGCAGAGCTTGTACTTCTCTTCGGGTTCGGCCACCGCGTACTCGAGGCGTTCGTTGTCGGTCAGGGTCACCCGCACCTCGATGCACTCGGCAGGTGCGATCCAGCCCTGTGCCTCGATGTCTTTCCACGGTGCGTCGTAGCGCTTGGGGCCGATCAGGCTGAACACATCGCCTTCGCGGCCGTCCTCGCGGACGAGCGTGGCGGTCAGGCCGAGCCGGCGACGTGACTGCAGATCGGCGGTCATCCGGAACACCGGAGCGGGCAGCAGGTGGACCTCGTCATAGATGATCAGGCCCCAGTCCCGGGAATCGAAGAGATCGAGGTTGCGGTATTCGCCCTTCGATTTGCGGGTCATCACCTGATAGGTCGCGATGGTGACCGGCCGGATCTCTTTGCGTTCGCCGGAGTACTCGCCGATCTCTTCCTCGGTGAGCGAGGTCCGCGCGATCAGCTCGCGCTTCCACTGCCGTCCGGCGACGGTGTTGGTGACCATGATCAGTGTGGTCGCCTGAGCCTTGGCCATGGCGGCTGCGCCGACCATCGTCTTGCCGGCGCCACACGGCAGGACCACCACTCCGGAACCACCGGCCCAGAACGAATCGGCAGCCAACTGCTGGTAGTCGCGCAGCTCCCAGCCGTTCTCGTCGAGCGAAATGGCGTGGGCCTCGCCGTCGACGTATCCGGCGAGGTCTTCGGCCGGCCAGCCGACCTTGAGCAATACCTGCTTGAGCCGTCCGCGCTCGGACGGATGCACGATGACGGTGTCGTCGTCGACGCGTTCGCCGAGCATGGGAGCGATCTTCTTGTTGCGCATGATCTCGACGAGGACCGCGCGATCGAAGCTCACCAGGGTCAGTCCGTGGACCGGGCTCTTGACCAGTTGCAGCCGTCCGAAGCGCCCCATGGTGTCGACGACATCCATGAGCAGGGGCTGCGGCACGGCGTAGCGCGAGAAGCTGACCAGCGCATCCACCACCTGTTCGGCGTCGTGGCCGGCCGCCCGGGCGTTCCACAGCGCCAGCGGTGTCACCCGGTAGGTGTGCACGTGTTCGGGGGCGCGCTCGAGCTCTGCGAACGGCGCGATGGCGGCGCGCGCTTCGGCAGCTCGGGGATGGTCGACCTCGAGAAGCAGGGTCTTGTCGGATTGCACGATCAGGGGTCCGTCGGTCACAAGGATCCATTGTCCTGGGAAGTGCGCGTTTGTGCCACGTAGGGGTGACGTGGCTCTCTCTGCGGGGTCGGCGGTCAGTCGACCATTTCGACCGTGGTGATGCGGTGCAGGGAGAACCGGTGCTCCTCGTCGTTGCCGGGTTCGGTGGCGATCACCTGGCCGGCACCGATCAACCGGGGGACCACCACATGACGGCTGGCGAAGCCCTCCGCGTTGACGTAGCCGAGGCGGACGGTGCTCTTCGAGTTCAGTGCCTTCTGCAGCAGGGTGGCGGCCGGTAGGCCGCCGCCGGTCACCGACGAACCGCCCTTGCCCGGCCGGACCAGCGTTGCCGAGTTGGCCGCATCCTGCGAGCGCATGTGGGAGACCACGGCGCCGAGTCGATCCCGGCTGGGCAACGACAGCGACGGTTTGCGCGAACCCTGACGTTCGCGCGGCGTCGGAAGCCGAGCCCCCCGGAACCGCAGGTCCACGAGTTCACCCGTCGCGTCCTCGCCGGCCGGGGCGAACCCCGCCGCCCGAAGTTGATCGAGCACGCCGATCAAAGGTTCGGACGTCACCGCGACGGTCGGGGCCAGCGCACGCAGCGAGAGCTCCTCGGCGACCGGCGAGCTGAGCACCGCGGCCAGTGTGGTCGGATCCTCACATCGGATGAACGTGCTGGCGACACCGACGCGGAGCTGTCCGTGTTTGCGTGCGACGTCATCGATCAGATAGGAGATCGACTGCGGCACCGGAGTTTTCGAATGGGAGGTGAAGAAGGTGATCAACTCGGTGCCGGTGCGCCCGGCGTCGAGTGCGCGGCGGACGGACGCTTCGGAGACCCGGTACACCGATGCGGCGCCGCCGGATTCGAGATCCGCGACGAGACTGAGGTCGGCGACGAGCTCGGGTGTCAGTGGTCCGGGTGCGGTGATCGTCTGATCCGCCTGGGCCAGGAAGAAGTCGATCGGCGCCGGAATGGACCGCGCCATCGCGGCGAGCGTCTGCGACTCGATGTCCTCGGCCGTGCCCGCAGCGACGATCTCCCGGCCCGCGGACGTCAGCGCGCCGTGGGCGACCAGACCCAAGGCCTGTGCCTCCGAGAGAGTCTCGGCGATTGTCGTCTGTGACAACCGACGTATCCAGCGAGGATGACGCCAGGTGATCTGTCGCGCGACCGATGTGGGATCGACCGCGGCACCCGGTTTCGCCTCGGCCAGCGCTTGGAGGATCAGCATCCGTTCGGCACGGGCGGCACCCTCCGCGATCGAGCCGACCAGCGCGCCGATGATCGTGCCCTCGGGCGTCCGGTCACCGATCTGCCACGGGCGACGGTGTAGGTCGATCCACGCCGACGCAATCGAGAACCAGCGCCGTTCGGTGCTCTGGTGCATCCAGCTGTCGGCGGATGTCGTTGGTGCCCAAGACGGTTCCAGGCCGTCGGACATGTCGGGCTCTGGGAATCCGGAATCGATCAGTCGCAGCCCGGCCAGCACCTCGAGCACCAACCCCATGCGCTTTTCGTCCACGCCGACCACCTTGGTCAGGCGGCGGATCTCGCGGACGCCCATCCCGCCGGCCCGCAGGACCGTGGCCGGCTGTGCACCGAGAGCCTCCAGCGCGTCCGTGCTGTGCCGCAAGAATTCCATGGCTTCACCCGCGGCGGCCGCGTCCACCTCGCCGAGACCGATCTTGCGTCCGCCGCCGCCGGTCAGTTCCGGTGGGCGCAGACTCTTGGGTTCGGCCGGATCCTCGCCGCGCAACAGTTGCCCGACCACCACCGGCAGTTCGACGGTCTGGTCGTCCACCACCACGAGCAGGTCCTGGTGGACCAGTTGTGGGACCGGCCGGTCGGAGTCGGGGCCGAGTGCGGCGTCCCGGGTGCGACCGAGGCCGGGGCCGGTGGACAGCGTGGTCAACAGTTCGCGTTCACGCTCGCCGACGGCATCGATCTTCTTCCGGATCTCCTCGAGGTCCAGCAGGTTGATCGGCGCGGTCGCCAGCGGCGAGCGCCAGGGCCACGCGGCCGGCATATGCGGTCCGGTCTGCAGGGCTTCGGGCGGACCCCAGATCAGCGCCAACGCGATGAGTGAATCGATGCGGGCGTTGATCGCGGCCGGATCCGCACGATCCGCGAGGGCTTCGACGATGGCGGTGGCGGCGACGGGTCCGCCGCCGGATTCCCGTCGCAATGTGCTCAGGGTTTCGAGGACGGCCACTGCGAGCAGGTCCAGATCTTCGCCGGATCGATTGATCGAGGCCGCCGACAACGCGCGCTGGGCGAGGATCGCAACACCCGGCGGAGGTGGGCTTGCCAGGTCGGGCCGCGCCTGCAACAGATCAAGCAGTTGTTCGTCGCTGCGCGAGGCGAGGTCGTCGGCCAGGCTGATTGGCTGGTCGGGGCTCATCCAGTAGATGATATGCGCGCCGCTCATGGCACAATGACCGCCGTGGCTGAAAAGAAGAAGTATGTGGACAATGGTTGGCCCGAGGTCGCCGACGGCGAGCACGCCGTCAGCGAATTCACGTCGGATCGTTCCGGATCGCTGTCACCGTTCGGCGACATCACCTTTCCGCTGGATCCGAGCGATCTTCCATACCTCCATCCCCGCACCACGGTCAATCGCTGATCGGTGGATCCCTCATCGGATTCGGGGCGCCTGACTCATCTCGATGAGTCCGGGGCAGCGAAGATGGTCGATGTCGGAGGCAAGCCCGCCACCACCCGAAAGGCTGTGGCCACGGGCACTTTTGTGACCACCGCCGAAGTGATCGGGTTGCTGTCGTCGGGCGGGCTGCCCAAGGGCGATGCGTTGGCGACGGCCCGGATCGCCGGGATCATGGCGGCCAAGAAGACCCCGGAACTGATCCCGCTCTGTCACCAGGTCGCGCTCAGTTCCGTCGGCGTCGACTTCGAACTCGGCCAGAGCACCATCGGGGTGCGCGCCACGGCCGTCACCACCGATCGCACCGGCGTCGAGATGGAAGCGCTGACCGCTGTTGCCGTCACCGGCCTGACCCTGCACGACATGGTCAAAGGGGTCGACCCCCGCGCACAGATGACCGACATCGGTCTTGCCGAGAAGACCGGTGGCAAGAAAGGTCATTGGAAGCGCGACGATGACTGAGTCCGGTTCACCGGGAGATGATCACGCCACGCCGCGTACCGCGGCGATCGTGGTGGCCTCCACCCGGGCTGCGACCGGCGTGTACCCGGACCGTTGCGGGCCGATCATCGCCGCGTGGCTCGGCGAGCGCGGTTACGCGGTCGGACAGCCACAGGTCGTCCCGGATGGTGACCCGGTGGGCGAGGCCCTGCGCGGTGCTGTTGCCGCCGGTGTCGCCCTCATCATCACCACCGGGGGAACCGGGCTCACCCCCACCGACCACACACCGGAACAGACCGCAGCCGTGATCGACCGCGCCATACCCGGTCTGGCCGACGCCATTCGGCGCAGCGGTCTGCCGAAGGTGCCCACCGCGGTCCTCTCGCGTGGCATCGTCGGTACTGCCGGGCGCACACTGATCGTCAACCTCCCGGGCTCGAGCGGAGGCGTGCGGGACGGACTCGAGGTTCTCGAGCCG
Organism: Williamsia sp. z71; assembly: GCF_059553375.1. Classification (NCBI taxonomy): domain Bacteria; kingdom Bacillati; phylum Actinomycetota; class Actinomycetes; order Mycobacteriales; family Nocardiaceae; genus Williamsia; species Williamsia sp. z71. The sequence continues at coordinate 73,569 of NZ_JCANWX010000004.1, read as the reverse complement.
GTTCTGCACCATGCGATCGACCAGATCAACGGAGGTGATCACTGATGGCAGCTGTGGTGGCGCTGGCCGCCGTGACCACCGAGCCGTTGTCGACCGCCGTGCACGAACAACTCGCCGGTGATGCCGCCGACGGCACAGCCGGGGCCATCGTGAGTTTTGTTGGTGCAGTGCGCAATCATGACGGCGGCCGGGACGTGACGGCGCTGAACTACAGTGCCCATCCGACCGCCGCCGACGTGGTGGCAAAGGTCGTCGCCGAGGTCGCCGCCGCCGCGGAAGGTGTCCGGGCCGTTGCGGTGTCGCATCGGGTCGGCAACCTCGCCATCGGCGACGCCGCACTGGTGGTCGCCGTGGCCGCCGATCATCGGCAGGCAGCGTTTGCCACGTGCGCGCTGCTGGTCGACGAGGTCAAAGCCCAGCTGCCGGTGTGGAAACACCAGATCTTCGCCGACGGCACCGACGAGTGGGTCGGTTCGGCCTGAGGGTCCTCGGGCTTTCCCGATACCCCGGAATATGACAATCGGCGCGACGGTGAGATATTCACCGCCGCGCCGATCATTTGTCTCTGTTGGCTACTTCGCGGCAGCTTCCACGATCTTCGGGGTCATCTGATCGACGGCCCATTCGAGGCTGTTCGCCGACGGGAACGCCAGGGCGGCCGGGACGGAGTCGGTCTTCGGGATCGTCACCACGGCACCACGTTTGACGGCGGGCAGGTTGTTCCACAGCTGCTGATCGCTGAGCAGGCTCATCTGGTCCGAGGTGTCCGGGAACACGATCAGCACATCGGAGTCGAGCTTCTCCAGGCTTTCGTAGCTGACCTGGGTCCGGCCGTTGGTGCACGGGACACTCTGCGCGTAGTCGGACAGCACCATGCCGAACTCCTTCATGACGCGGCCCAGGTTGTCGTCGGCCGAGCACAGGATGTAGACGTCGGATGCGGACGGCGTGATGAGGACGTTGAACGTCTTGCCCTTGAGCTGCGGGTTGGCCGCTGCGGCGTCGGCGAGCGTCGAATCCGCCGAGGCGATGACCTCTTCACCTTTGGCCTCCAGGCCAAGGGCTTTCGCGACCTTACGGGTCGAGTCCTGCCAGGAATCGCCGTTCGCCTGGGTCGTGTACGACACGATCGGTGCGACGTCCACCAGGGCGGCATTCGTCTGATCGACCAGCCCGTAGAACGCGGTGCCCACCATGACGTCGGGTTCGAGGGCCAGAATCGCTTCGAGAGTGGACGACTGGGCGGTGCTCAGATCCAACTTGGGTGTCCCGGCCGGATACTTGCCCTGCGCCCAGGGGAACAGTCCGGTGCCGTTGGTCGTCGAGTCGGTCTGTGCACTGGTGGGTATGGCGATCGGGGTCACGCCGAGTGAGAGCACGATGTCTGCGTCGGTCGGACTCAGCGCCAGGACCCGCTCGGGCTTCGATTCGATGGTGACGTCACCGAACGCACCGCCCACGGTGACCGGGAAGCCCGATGCGGACTCCGAGGAGGCCGCGGTTGCCGTGGCCTTCCTGGCATCGTTCGTCTGGTTGCCATCGCTGTCGGACCCGCAGGCCGCCAGCAGCGGAAGGAGTATCGTACCCGCGGCGACAACGCCGATCAGGCGGCTACGCCACTGCGTGTTCTCAAACCGTCGCTCCGACGCCATTCTTGTTTTCCTGTCGCTCAACGTGTTTCCATGAATACCTTAAGGAAGGCTCACCTTACCACTGGCGAATTCGGTGGCGAATACGTCCGTAGCGGCCGCAACACCACCGCTCCGCAGAGTGCGATGACGAGCAGGATGCCGCTGTAGACCGTGACCGCGCTCGATGCCGCCATGAAGCTGCCGACGGCACCGGCCAGCAGGGCGCCGACCGACATGCCTGCGACTTCCTGTGCAGCCCACAGGCTGTTGACGCGGCCGAGCAGCCGGGCCGGGGTATTGGTCTGGATGAGGTTGTAACGCAGTACTTCCTGGATGGTTGTCACCGCGCCGACGGCGATCAGCAGAGGTGCGGCGATCAGGACGGTGGTGGCGGGGCCGACCGCGCCCTGGAGGACAAACCCGATGACCAGTGCAATCAGCAGCACCCAACCGGGCCTGCGCAGGTAGGACAGCCAACCGCTGGTGAACGACGCGATCACCGCGCCGATCGCACCGGCGGCGTAGAGCAGTCCGGTGGTCCGTGGATCCCCGGAGAATTGCTCGTCGACAAATGCCGGGATCAACGAGAGCAGTCCGCCGCCGAGCATCGCGATCACACCGACCGCGATGACGCCGCCGACCAGGCGGTCACGGCGCAGGAACTGCACGGCGGATTCGCCGGCGGGGGCAGCTGTGCCCTCGACGGGTTCCGGCGGCTCGTGGGTCGGCGCCGGAAGGCGGGGGAGCCCGGACAAGATGATGATCGTGACCACCGTGCCGATGGTGGTGATCCAGTAGTTCCACGACACCGACCAGGTCGCCACGATGAGACCGGCCAACAGCGGGGACAGCACGGCGCCGAGCCGGACCGTCAGGGCGTTGAGGGCGCCGACTCCGATCATCTGGTCGGACGGGATCAGGCTGGGGATCACCGACAGCAATGCGGCAACGCTGATCGATCCGAAGGCCCCGTTGAGCACCGCCAGCACCGCGATCGCGGTGACCGACGGCGACGGGAGGATCGCGTTGATGCCGAGCCCGACAAATGTCAGGCCCGCGATGGACCGGGAGAGCAGGATCAGGGTTCGGCGATCGAATCGGTCGGCGAGTACACCGCCCGCGAGCATGCCGCCGATCGTGGCGAGGCCGCTCAGCGCTGACACCAGGCCGACCACGAACGTCGATCCGCTGAGGTCGTATGTCTGGATCGGCACGGACACCGTCAGCATCCCGATCCCGAGCAAGGAGATCGTCCGTGCGATGAAGATCCGACGGAAGTTCACGCTCTCCCGCAGCGGTCGAAGATCGAGGAAGACCCGGCGTTTGTCGGTCGTTCGTTCCGCAGTCACAGATCAGTACCTCTCGGGTGGCACGCACCGAAAAGGCCGAGTCGGTGGTCCAGTGGTCATCGATGAATCATGTTTGGCTACCCTAAGGCGATCAGATCGTATCGCAGTGGTCCGTGCCACAACCCAATCGAAGGGGCCGCACAGTCGTGAGCACCGAACGACACGTCCATCCGCGGCGGACCTCGCTACCGATCGTGTTGCGACATCTGCACGTTGTCCGGGTGGCCGATGTGACCCCGCACATGCGGCGCGTGACCCTCGGCGGTGAACAGCTCGGTGCGTTCTCCGCAGGCGGCTACGACCTCACGCCGTTCGCGACGCACAATCCGGACGACTACGTGAAGCTCTTCTTCTCGGACCCGGAGTCGAACGTGCTGACACTTCCCGAGCAGGACGACGGTCACCTCGACTGGCCGAAGCGTCCGGCGCCGACCTCGCGGTCGTACACGGTTCGCAGCTTCGACGCGGCCGCCGGCGAGCTGGACATCGACTTCGTGCTGCACGGTCACGGCGTTGCCGGTGAGTGGGCCCGCACGGTGCGTCCGGGCGACAGTATTCATCTCGCGGGACCGAAGGTGACCACCACACCGCCGGTGGGCGCGCCCTGGTGGATCTTGGCCGGCGACGAAACCGCGTTGCCGGCGATTGCGCACTATCTCGATGCCCCGCCGGCCGGTACACCGGTTCACGCGTTCGCCGTGGTCCCCGATGCTGCCGATGAGCAGTCCGACATCGACGGGATCACCTGGTTGAGACGCCGCGACGACGTCACCGACGGTCAACAGCTGGCCGCGGCCATCAACTCTCTGGTGCTTCCCGGCGGTGAGGGCTGGATGTGGATTGCCGGCGAGGCCGGGACCGTCCGCGAGCTCCGCGCAGTGGCGAAGTCGCTGGGTGTCGGCAAGACGATGCTCGACGCGAGCGGTTACTGGCGCCGGCCGGTCACCGGCGGAGTTCTCGAGCGGGTCCGCACGCTGCGAGCCCAGGCGACGGAAACCCTGGTGTCCCGACTGTAAGCAGGGGCGAACCAGATCCCGATTGACTGCATATGCCATGGTCAGGCTAACCTAAGATCCGGTTGTCCTCTCGGGAAAGAGAAGTAGCATCGTGCAGTTCCGTCAGCAGGTTCTGCGCACGTCCAGTGCTTCGGAGAACGTCCTCCTGGCGCAGGCGCTCGCTCCGGGGAATCCAACGTTTGTCGTTGGGCAGTTCTTGTGGATGAGCGGCCCGCTCGAGGTCGAGCGGTTGGTGCGCGCAACGGATTCCACATTTGCCGTCCTCGACGTGGCGACGGCCCGGTTCACGGTTGATGCCGATGGTGCGGTGATGACCCTCGGCCATCGGGCGCCCCCTACCGAGGTCGTGGATCTCACCGCGGAGCAGTCACCGGAATCGGCCGCACGGGACTGGGCGCGGCGTCGGCATTCGGTGGCCATCGATCCGGCGACGCAGCCCTGCGTGCGGGCGACCGTACTCATCCTGGGCACGCACACCCACGTTCTTCACCTGGCCGCCCATCACGCGGCGCTCGACGCCTTCGGTATCGCGCTCCTGATGCGTAGGGTCTCCGCAGCGTACGACGGCGCCGAACCGCTCGTGACCTCCATCGGCGACGTGGTCGATGACGACGCGCGGTATCGCGCGAGCGAGCAGTTCGACATCGATCGAGAGTTCTGGGCGCAGGAAGTGGCCGGGTCGGATCCGGCTCCCTCGCTTGCGCATCCGGATGCCGGTCCGGCCGCCATCGCGGCATCGGTGCGAACCGAGCGGGTCATGGTGGCGCCGCAGACGGTCGATGCAATGAACAGTTCGGGCTCGGGCGCTGGCACCTGGATCGACGCACTGGCGGCAGGTGTTGCCGGTTTCGTGGGCCGCGTGACCGATCGCGAGGACGTGATCCTGGGATTCCCGATGATGGCGCGGATGGGCACGCCCGCGACCCGGGTGCCGACGACGTCGGTGAATGTTGTTCCGCTGCGGATACATACCGCTCGTGCAAGCACCGCCGGCGACGTCATGGAGTCGTTTGCGCAGACCAGGTCGCGGATCGGTGCACATGCCAGATACCGCGGAGAGGACATCGCGCGGACGGTGAGGTCGGGCGGATCCTCGCCGATCGTCGGGCCGTCCATCAATATCAAACCGTTCGGTGACCGGATCCGCTTTGCCGGACTGGACGCATCTGTGGAATCCCTTGCCCGCGGCCCGGTGACCGATCTGAGCATCACCGCGCAACGCATCGAACGGACCGGTGCGGTGGAGTTGTGTATCGACGCCGACACCGAGCGGTACACCGAATCCGAACTCGCGGCGGTGGGTGCGCGTCTGGTCGCGTTCATCGACCGATTCTTCGCGCCCGGACCGCAGGGCCGTCTCGGCCGGATCCCGGTCCCGACGCCGAGTGAGGTCGACGCGCTGCCCACCGCCGGGCGCAGAGTCACGTTCGATCCGAATGACGCTGTACTGCAGCTGATCCGACGCGCCGCGCAGCGCACGCCGGATGGCATCGCGATCATCTCGGGTGACGATGTGATGCGCTACGGCGAGCTGGTGCAGGCCACCGACCGCTTGGCCGATCGCCTGCGGCAGCAGGGCGTCGGTCCCGGTGACACGGTTGCCATCCTGTTGCCCCGGACGCCGACGCTTGTTGTCGCCCTGCTGGCGACATTGGCCGCGGGTGCGGCATACGTCCCGCTCGATCCGCGCTTCCCGGCCGACCGGGTGGAATACATGCTCGGGCACAGTGATCCGCGGACCATCCTCACCACGACGGACTGCGCGGAGGTCCTGTCCGATCGGCAGCGTGCGCGCACGCTCATCCTCGATGCGACGCGCGGCGAGGTTCGCCCGGATCCGACCGGGTCCGGGCGACGGTCGGGTACCCCCCGGACACCCGATTCGGTGGCCTACGTGATCTATACGTCGGGTTCCACCGGATTGCCCAAAGGGGTCGCCATCAGCGACCGGGCGATGGCAAACCTGGTCCGCGACATGAGTGATCGATTCGGATTCGGCCCGCATACCGTCATGCTGGCGGTCACCACGATCTCGTTCGACATCGCGGTGCTCGAATTGTTCTCACCCCTGATCTCGGGTGGTTCGGTGGTACTGGCGGGCAACGCCGAGATCCAGGATCCGCAGGCCCTCGCGGATCGGATCCGGTCGGGTGGTGTGAATGTCATGCAGGCGACGCCGGCGCTGTGGGCCGGGTTGCTCACGCTCGGTCCGGCTCTGAACCTGCATGGCGTCGATGTTCTGGTGGGCGGCGAACCGTTGCCCGAATCGGTTGCCGAAGAACTCGGTGCCGGCGCCAGAACGGTCTGGAACATGTACGGCCCCACGGAGACGACTGTGTGGTCGACGGTGGCCGCGGTGAGCTCCGGCGCCGACATCACCATCGGCAGGCCTATCGCCAATACCCGCTCCTACGTCCTGGACAGAGCGCTGCAACCGGTCCCGGTTGGCGCGATCGGGGAGCTCTATCTCGCCGGTGACGGTGTCGCAACGGGATACTTCGGGCAGGTCGATCTGACGGCGGCCCGATTCGTTGCCGATCCGTATCAGCAGGGATGCCGGATGTACCGCACCGGTGATCTCGCACGATGGGGGGCCGATGGTCGGCTCGCCTGTCTCGGACGCACCGATGATCAGGTCAAGGTCCGTGGATTCCGGGTCGAGCTCGGTGATGTGGAAACCGCGGTTGCCGCGATGGCCGGTGTGGATCGATGTGTCGCCAGGGTGATTCCGGGCGCCACCGGCGGGCAGTTGGTGGCGTACATCCGCGTGGTTGCCGGCGCGACGGTCGACCGGGCGAAGATACGCGATGACCTGCGACTGACACTGCCCGAATACATGATCCCGGCAGCGGTACTCGAAGTGACCGGGTTCCCGCAGACGCCCAACGGCAAGCTCGATCGTAAGGCGTTGCCTGCACCGGACTTCTCGTCGATGGTCACCGATTCCAGAGAACCCGAGAACGAAATCGAGTCAGCACTGTGTGCTGTCTTCGCACAGGTGCTCGGTGTGGCGCAGGTGGGCGTCGAGGATGATTTCTTCGGCCTCGGTGGTGACAGCATCACCGCGGTCCGGGTGGTCGGCGCGGCTGCCCGGGTGGGACTGAAGCTGACGGCGGCACACGTGTTCGAATCGAGAACCGTTGCGGTACTGGCACCGCTGGCCACACCGGTGACGCCTCCGACGCCGGTATCGGCTCCTCCGCAGGCCCACCCGCGGCAGCGGGTGGCACCTGACACTGCAGTGTTCACCGGGCTCTCTCAAGAAGAGCTCGACGAGTTCGAAGGCGAAGGCAACCTACTGTGACGACCGGCTCGCGACCCGCTACATCGTCCACGCTCGAAAATGTGGTGCCGCTGACTCCGTTGCAGGAATCGTTGGTGTATCAATCCACCAACGCGATCGGGACCGACCCGTATTCGATGGTCCTGTCGGTGCCGTTGCAGGGCGTGGTCGAGGCGCAGCGGCTGCGGTCGGCGATCACGGCGGTGATCGATCGACATCCCGGTCTGCGCACCGGCTTTGCCCGCCGCAAGACCGGTGAGCCCGTGGGCCTGGTCCGGTCGTCCACCGGGTTCGCATGGCAGGAGTACGACGACTCCGGCCTGCCCGGCCCCGAGCAGATCGCACATCTCGCTTCGATCGTCGCCGCCGAACGTTCACATCGGTTCGACCTCACCACGCCACCACTGGTGCGCGCGACGCTGGTGCGCTCGGCCCCGCAGCAGTGCACCCTGGTGCTGACCGTGCACCACCTGATCGTGGACGGGTGGTCGCTGTATCTGTTGCTCGCCGAGATATTGCGTTCTTACGCAGGAGATCTCACCGAGGCCGCCGGCGCCAGGGCCTATTGGAGCTTTCTCGAGTGGCTCGCCGCCGACCGGCAGGCCGATGGTCGACGACTTGAACAGTTCTGGCTGCCCGAGTTGGCCGGTCTGGCCGGCGGCACCCTGCTGACGGGGTCGAGATCCCCTCGCGAGCGTTCGGAGCTGCCCACCGAGTTCGAGGTGTCGGTGGCTCCGGACGTGGTCTCCCGACTGAGGGAATCGCTCGGCCCGGCGGGCCTGACCCTCAACACCGCGTTGTCAGTCGTGTGGGCGACGGTCCTCGGCAAGCATCTCGGACGCACGGATGTGGTGTTCGGCGCGACGGTCTCGGGACGTCCGCCGGAGATCGCCGGCATCGAGTCGGCCATCGGAACATTCGTCGACACCGTGCCCGTGCGGGTTCGGTTGTCACCGTCGGAGAGTCTGGTCGCCAACGCAATGGCGTTGCAGCGACGGCAGATCGCGCTGATGCCCGCGATGCACGTCGGTCTGGGTGTGCTGCAACGCGCCGCTGGGGTGGGGGACCTCTTCGACACCATGCTGGTGGTCGAGAACTTCATGATCGACTCTGCGGATATCGACACGGCGCAACGCAGTGCCGGCCTCGACATGGGGGAGCCGGTGATCGCGGACGCCACCGAGTTCCCGCTGTCCCTCACCGTGGTTCCGTCACCGTCGTCCGGGATCCGGATCCTCGTCAAATTCTCGCCGGACCGGGTCGGCGAGCAGGTGGTCCGGTCGTTGGTCGACCGGATGTGCCTGGGGCTGAGCCTGTTCGCGGACGCACCCGAGCGGTCCCTGGGGAGCATCGATCTCACGCCGCCGGCAGAGCGCGACCGACTCGGGGCATGGTCGGCCCTCACCCCGGCCGGCGCGGTGAGGTCGGTGCCGGAGCAGATCCGAACGCGCGCGGCGGCCGACCCGGACGCGACCGCGGTGGTGACCGGCTCGGCGAGGATCACCTATGCCGAGCTCCTGGCCCGCGTCGACGACTTCGCCGGCGAGTTCGCCACGCGTGGAATGGGCTGCGAGAGTGTCATTGCGATCGCGGTGCCGCGTGGCATCGACGCGGTGGCCTCGATGCTGGCCGCACTCGAGGTCGGTGCGGCATATCTGCCCATCGACCCGGAGTACCCGGCCGAGCGAATCTCCTACATGATCTCGGACGCGGTGCCCACCCTGATGGTCACCGACGACCCGCGGGTTGCGGCGGTGGCGCACTGTCCGGTGGTGGATCCGGCGACCATCGAACCCGGCCGCGGGCGCACCACGCGGACGGCCGATCCGTACCTCCCGTCCGCCATCGCGTACGTCGTCTACACCTCCGGGTCGGCCGGGACCCCCAAGGCGGTGCTGGGCACCGCAGGTGCGCTGGCCCACCGAATCGGGTGGGCGGCAAGGGAATGGTCGTTGCCGACCGCCGACGTCCGGCTTGCGAAAAGTTCGTTCGGCTTCATCGACGGTTCGACGGAGCTGCTCGGTGCACTGGCCGCCGGCGCGCAGGTGGTCATCGCCGATGCCGAACAGGCCAAGGATCCGCACGCGTTGGGACGGCTCGTCGCGGAACACGCGGTGAGCCAGTTGACCGCGATCCCGGGACTGGCCACGACCCTGGCGGACACCACTGCGGTGCCGTCGGTGCGCCGGTGGATCCTGAGCGGTGAACCTCTCACCGCCGAGGCGGTGGCCCGGATCAGCCGTGCCACACCCGCTGCGCAGGTGATCAACTCCTACGGCTCGTCCGAGGTCGCCGGTGACGTGACCACAGCGGTGGTCGCTCCGGGCGACCGGGTTCTGGTCGGCGATCCATTGCCCGGCAACGGGATCGCTCTGCTCGACCTCTTCTTGCAGCCGGTCGCACCGGGTGCCGTCGGCGAGGTCTACGTGCGTGGCGCCCAGTTGGCGCGCGGTTACCGCGGACGGCCGGGCGCCACCGCGCAGGCGTTTGTGGCGGATCCGGCCGGTCACGGGACCAGGCTTTACCGCACCGGTGATCTGGGCCGACTCGACGACAGCGGCCGATTGGAACTGCTCGGCCGCAGCGACAGTCAGGTGACGATCCGGGGACACCGGGTGGAACTGGCCGAGGTCGAGGCCGTCCTGGCGGCGCTCCCCGAGGTCCGGTCGGGTGCTGCCGCGGTCCGTGCAGATGTGCACGGTGACAACGTGCTCGTCGGTTACGTCGTACCCGAACATGCCGGTGTGACCGCGCAGACATTGCGCCAGGCGATGTCCCGGCAGTTGCCCGGACATCTGATCCCCACCGCGTGGACCCTGGTGGAGGACCTTCCCGTCCTCCCGAACGGCAAGCTCGATCGTGCGCGACTGCCGGCACCGGTGGTCGCCGGCGGGCGTGGTGGACGCAGTGAACCGCGCACCCCGGCGCAGGCACAGTTGTGCACGCTGTTCGCCGAGGTCCTGGGTGTCTCGCTGATCGGTCCCGAAGACAACTTCTTCGATCTCGGCGGGCATTCCCTGTCGGCCACGCGGTTGATCACCCGGGTGCGTGCGGCGCTCGGTGCCGGGCTCACCGTCGCGGACATCTTCGAGCGACCCACACCGGCAGAACTGGCCGAACTCATCGAGTCGGGTGCCGGTCCGGACACCGAACCCCTGGTGGCGCAGGCCCGGACCACGCCGCTGCCGTTGTCGTTTGCGCAGCAGCGTCTTCGGTTCCTGCACCGATTCGAAGAATCCCGTCCGGCCTATACCCTGCGGTTCGCCGTACGCCTGAGCGGTCACCTCGACCGGGACGCACTGCGGCGGGCGCTGGCCGCGGTGGTGGACCGGCATGAGGCACTGCGAACGATCTTCCCGGAAGACGTCGAGACCGGCCACGCCATGCAGGTGATCCTCCCGACAGGTACCGAGGTGGCCTGGAGCGAGAGTTCTTGTCGCGACAGTGATCTCGCGAGCACGCTGCAGTCCCTCGGTGAACAGACCTTTGATCTGACCACGGAACTGCCGATCCGCGCCGAGCTGATCGACGTCGGCCCGCAGTGCAGCGTGCTGGTGCTGCTGGTCCATCACATCGCCGCAGACGAGTGGTCGGCGACTGCATTGATGAGTGATCTGGCCCGGGCCTATCAGGGTGAATCACTGCCGGCGCTGCCGGTGCAGTACGCGGACTACGCGCTGTGGCAACGTCGCGTCCTCGGGGACCCGGACCAGCCGACCGCCCTCACCCGCAGGCAACTCGACCATTGGCGGGGCCGCCTGGCCGGGATACCCGTTGAGCTGCCGTTGCCCTACGACCGGGCGCGTCCGGCGTATTCGAGCCACCGCGGCGACACGGTCGAGTTCAACATGGGCGCCGCGGAACTCGCTGCCCTGCGGCAGGTTGCCCGGGCGACCGGATCATCGATGTTCATGGTGGTACACGCGGCGACGGCCATCGCGCTGTCGGCGTCGGGTGCCGGCACCGACATCGTGGTCGGAACGCCGGTCGCCGGCCGTACCGACAACGCTCTCGATGAACTGGTCGGGTTCTTCGTCAACACGCTGGTGCTGCGCACCGACCTCGGCGGCGATCCGACGCTGGCCGAGGTGATCTCGACCGTTCGCACGACCGACCTCGAAGCGTTTGTGCATCAGGATGTTCCGTTCGAGCGGATCGTCGACGATCTTGATCCGGAGCGGTCGCCGGCGCGTCAACCGCTGTTCCAGACCCTGGTGCAGTACCGCAATGCGATTGTCGCCCCCAACTTCCGCGGTGTGGTCGGTGAGCCGGTCTTCGCTGGTTCCCGGACCGCGAAGTTCGATCTGACCTGCGAATTCCGGGAAGCGGCGGAAGGCCGCGGATTGACCGGAACATTCGAGTACGCAACCGATATCTACGATCGATCGACCGTGGCGGCGATGGCCGAACGAGTGCGGGCCGTGCTCACGGCCATGGCCGAAGATCTGACCACCCGCTTGTCCGCGTTGCGGTTGATCACCGCCACCGAAGAACAGTTGGTGCTCGCCGCCGCAGAGCCCGGGCCGCGCCCGGCGTCGACGCTGACGGATGTGTTCGCCCAGGCGGTGCGTCAACATCCGGGATCGGTTGCGGTGCAGGATGCGATCACGACCCTGACCTACGCCGAGCTGGAGCAACGATCACGAGCGCTGGCGTCGACACTGCGGGCCACCGGAACCGGCCGGGGCGACTTGGTGGCGCTGATGGTCCCGCGCACAACGGATCTGGTGGTGGCCGTACTCGCCACCCTGCGCGCGGGGGCCGCGTACGTCCCCATCGATCCCGAGTACCCGGCCGACCGGATCCGGATGATCATCGACGACTGTGCCCCGACCGTGGTCGTGGTCGGCGGTGGCGTCGTGCCACCGAGCGGCCTGCCGCCGCAGGCGACCGTGGTGGACCTCCAGATCGCCTGGCAGGGAGTGGATCCTGAGGTACCCCTGTCGCCGGTGGGACTGACCGGGCAGGATCCGGCCTACGTGATCTACACGTCGGGCAGTACTGGCCGGCCCAAGGGCGTGAGCGTGTCCCACAGCAATGTGTGTGCCCTGCTCGGCGCCACCGCCGACCGATTCGAGTTCGGGCCGGAGGACGTGTGGTCACTCTTCCACTCGTACGCGTTCGACTTCTCGGTGTGGGAGCTCTGGGGGGCCCTTGCCCATGGGGGCCGGATCCAGGTCCTCGGTCGAGACGAGGCCCGATCACCGCGGGCACTCCTCGAGACGATCAACAGTGCCGGCGTGACTGTGCTGAACCAGACCCCGACCGCCTTCCGGCAGTTCGACGCGGTCGATGCCGAGGCCCCCGGCCTGGCCGACTCGTTGCGGTACATCATCTTCGGCGGCGAAGCCCTCGAACTCCCGGCGCTGTCCGGGTGGTTCGCACGGCACCGCGAGACCACCGGTGAACGGCCGGCCGGCCCGGCGCTGATCAACATGTACGGCATCACCGAGACCACCGTCCACGCGAGTTGGCTCCGGATCACGGAGGGCGACACCCGGGTACCGTCGAGTCTGATCGGCGTCCCCCTGGCCGGATTCCGGGCGCGCGTGCTCGACCACCTGCTGCGTCCGGTCGGGGTGGGGGTGAGCGGCGAGCTGTACCTGTCGGGTCCCCAGGTCACCGCTGGATATCTGCGGCGCGCCGGACTGAGCAGCGTCCGCTTCGTCGCCGACCCGTGGGGCGGCGAAGGGGAGCGGATGTACCGCTCGGGAGATGTGGTCCGGTGGACCGCCCAGGGAAAGCTCGACTACGTGGGACGCGCCGATCAGCAGGTCAAGATCCGCGGATTCCGCATCGAGCTCGGTGAGATCGGGTCGGCGATCCGCGATGTCGAAGGCATTCGCGATGCGGTCGTGATCGACCGTGAGGGCCCCTCGGGTGCAACCATTCTGGTGGGTTACGTCCTGGCTGCGAGCAATCCTGAATCGTCTGATCAGGAGTCTCCCGATCTGACTCTGCGTGACCGCGTCTCGAGTGAGCTCAGCGACCGGTTGCCCGACTACATGGTCCCGTCGGCGCTGGTGTTCATGGCGGACTTCCCCGTGACGCCGCACGGCAAGCTCGATCGCGGCGCGCTTCCCGACCCGGACTTCACCACGAGCGTCACCTCGCGGGAACCGGAGACGGACACCGAACGGATCCTGTGTGAGGTGTTTGCCGAAACGCTTGGCCTCGAACAGGTTTCGGTCGACGATGACTTCTTCGCGTTCGGCGGGGACAGCATCGTGTCGATCCAGTTGGTGAACCGCGCGCAACGCCGCGGTCTGACCCTGGCGACCCGGGATATCTTCACCCACCGAACCGTGGCGGCACTCGCGGCGGTGGCAACGACCGAGTCGCAGGACCACTCCGGCGCCGATGCCTCGGTTGGTCCGGTTGCCCTGCTACCCATCATGTCCCGCCTGCGTGAGCTCGGTGGTTCGAGTACCCACATCAACCAGTCGATGGTGGTGCAGGTTCCGGCCTCCGCCGATGGTGAGGTCATCCGCGCGATCGTGTCGGCCCTGGTCGATCACCATGACGCGCTGCGTCTGCAGCTCACCGACATCGCCGGCATCCTCTGGTCGCTCGAGATCAGGCCACGGGGTGCGGTGGCCGGCGCCGACTGTGTCGAGGTGGTGCAGATGTCCGACGACGCCGACCTGGCCGATGTGGTGGCCCGCGCGTCCGCGGCCGCCCGCGATCGTCTCGATCCGATTGCCGGCCAGATGCTGGCCGCGGTCTACCTCGACCGACCCGGCGCGCCGGGCCGACTGATTCTCGTCATCCACCACCTGGCCGTCGACGGCGTGTCCCGCCGGATCATCCTGGAGGATCTGGAGCAGGCGTGGTCGGACGTGCAGGCCGGCCGGCCGATCGACCTGTTGCCTGCACGAACCACATTGAGCGAGTTCGCGAACCGGGTATCGGCTGCGGCACTCGACTCCGGCCGCCAGCGTGAGCTCTCTCATTGGCAGAGCGTGCTGGCGCCCGGTGGCGAGCTGGTCTCCGGTTCGGTGGGCGGGACGGTGGGCGAGCAACACACGATCGAGATCGAACTCGATACCGAGACCAGCGGCGCGTTGCTCACCTCTGTGCCGGCGCGATCCGGATTCGAGGTGACCGCGATCCTGCTCGGTGCGGTCCGGGCGGTTCTCGGTGACGCCGGCCGCGACCTGATCGTCGACGTCGAACGTCACGGCCGCGAAGATCCGGATTCGGGCCCGTCGGTGGAGCTGACCCGAACACTCGGCTGGTTCACCGCGATGGCGCCGGTCCGGTTGCCCGCCTTCACCTCTGTTGACGACGCGGTGGAACAGACGGCGGCAGCGCTGGCCGCAGTACCGGGATCCGGTCTCGGATACGGAATGCTCCGATACCTCGATCCGCAGACCAGTGCGATTCTGTCCGAAATCGGCAGTGCACAGGTGCTGTTCAACTACCTGGGGCGCATCCCGGTCGGGAAGGGTGGCGATTGGCTGCCCTCGGTGGAGTCGCCGGCACTCGACACCCCGCCCGATGCGGATCTCGGTGTGCCGTACGCCTTGGAGATCGAGATCGTTTGCATCGATGGTCCTGATGGCCCGGTGCTCCGTGGCAGGTTCACATATCTGCCGGGTGTCCTGCACGGGGACGAAGTGATGAAGCTGGCGCAGCGATGGATGTCGGTCAGCGGGCAATTGGCGGATCCCGCCACGTATTCGGTGGAGGTAGCACGGTGACCGGCGTCAAAGAGTCTTACGACAACGTGGACGAGCTCGCAGCGCAGGGTCCGGTGACGCTGCCGGCCACGGCCGCTCAGCGGGACGTCTTCCTCGGCGCGCAGACCGCGCCGAACGCGGCCATGTACAACATCGGGCTCTACGGCGAGGTCACCTCGGGTCCGCTCGACATCGGTCGCCTCACCACCGCGATCGGCAGTGTGGTCGCCAAAGCCCCCACGCTGCATGTGCGATTCGCGATGCGCTCCGATGGGGAACTCCGGCAAGTGGTGACACCGCCGGCGAACACCGTCCCCGACGTCGTCGATCTGCGCGCCGATGCAGATCCGCGCGGCGCCGCGATGACGTGGATGCGGGCCGAACTCGATCAGCCCTGCGACGTCACCGCCGATCGGTTGTTCGGGACCGCCGTCCTGCTGTTGTCGGACACCGTGACGATCTGGTTCCTGCGTGCACACCACATCGTCTGCGACGGCGTCGGATTGATGCAGCTCGCCCTGTCGGTGCGCCGCGCCTACCCGGCGCCCGACGAGTTCGACCCGGGTCCGCGGTGGTCGATCGAGGGTTACGTCAAGGCAGATCAGGACTATCGGGACTCGGACCTGTTCGCGGCAGATCGGGACTACTGGGTCGGCCAGATGGCCGATCTGCCGCCCGCGCCCCGTCTGCTGAAACGCTTTCTGCCACCGGCCCAAGGGATCGAGCATGTGGCGGTGGTCCTCGACACCGAACGCACAAAGGTCCTGCAGGACCTGGGCAAGGCTCACGGACTGTCGTTGGCTCAGGTCCTGATCGGTGCGCTCGCCGCATTCACACATCGCCAGACCGGACTGTCCGACATCGTGTTCGCGCTCCCGACCACGGCGCGCGGGGTCAGTGAGCTGCGAACCGTTCCGGGCATGGTTTCGAGCGTCTCGCCGTTGCGAGTGGCCGTCGACGGTCGCGACGGGCTCGTGGACATCGCCCGCAGAGTTGCCGACCGGCTCGCCGATATGTTGAAGCACAGCCGTTTTCGTGGTGAAGACCTCGGCCGCGAATTGCGGACCCTCGATCCGGGCTATCGCATGTTCGGCGCCGGTATCAACGTCATGTCGGCGTCGTCGAACGCCACCGTGGGTGGTCTGCCCGCCGAGTTCGTCCCGCTGGCAGCCGGTCCGGCAGGCGACGTCGAGTTCTTTGCCATGATCCAGCGCAGCACCGAACCGATCCGTATCGGGCTGCGGGGTGTTGCCGACGCCGAAGACGACGTGATCGAGGTCGCGCGCGAACTCGAAGCATTTTTTGACGAACTGTTCGTCGACCCGACCGCCAGGGTGCAGGCGCTGGGGTCGAACGCGGTATCGGCGACCGTCGGCGAACCGCAAGCGGTGCCGCTGCTCCCGTCGCTGCACCGGGCCCGGCAGCAACCGGAGACGGTCGTGGCAGTGCGGACCCGGATGGTTGGGTTGCCTACCGGATCCACCGCCGAGATGGTCCGCGACGCGGCGCATGCGCTGGTGAGCGCCCATCAGATCCTGCACAGCCGGCTGTCCGAACCCGCTGCCGGACTGTGGTCTCTGGAACCGGTCGATCCCGAACTCGCCGAATCGGTAGACGCGGTCGACGTCCGGGCCGGTCGGATCCTTGCCGCACAGTGGCGGCCAGATGAGTCGGCCGCGTGCCTGACGGTGGCCGCCCTGTTCGTCGATACCGAATCATTGGCCGTACTGGCGGCCGAACTGGAACAGGCGGTCCGCGACGCCCTGGCCGGGCGGACCATCCGAATCGACCCGCCGGCAACACCTATCGCAGCGCTGGCCCAGGAACTCACGGCCCGCTCGCGCTCGCCCCAACTGCTCGCCGAACTGCCCCGCTGGCTCACAATCCTGGCCCCCGGTGGGCGGGTCACGGCCGTGGTCACCGGCGGGGCCGATCCCGGTCGGTCGGCGGACGCCGGATTCGACGCCGAATCACCGGTGTCCGCACCGGCGGAGCTGGCGGCGGAAGAACTCACCGCGGTGCTGTCCGCTGCGGCAGCGTTGACGATGTCGCGTTGGGATGCCGCCCGTGGCGTCGACCGGACCGAGATCGTCTTCGAGGTCGGCCAGGACATCGGCCACAAGACCCCGTTCGGTCTGGACCTGTCCGGGACCGTCGGACCGCGGCGGTCGGTGGCGCCCATCCGGCTGTCGACCGGATCCGGTACCGAACAGGATCCGGCGCAGCTCATCGAGACGGCTCGCGAATTCTGGTCCGACGCAGCCGATCTGCGGTTCGAGGTCCTCCGGTACCTGCAGCCACAGGCAGGCGCCGCGCTCGCGGCCCTACCACCGGTCGACCTGCGGGTCGAACGACTCGACGTCGATGAACCGATGCCGCCGGCGACCGCGATCCGGCTGACCCTGCGGCACGGCACCCACGGATGGTCGGCGCGCGTGCAGGCACGACACTCGGTCGCAGGTGAGTCCGAGCTGGAGCGGCTTGCGACGATCTGGTCGCAGACATTGACGGCTCTGTTGCCCGCAGCCGCCGCGCGGACGTCGCGCTACCTGGTGCGGGTGACCCCCGAGCAGGACGAAACCCTCATCGCCCTGGCCGGAGAACGCATCTCCGATGTGTGGCCACTGTCGCCGTTGCAGGAGGGCTTGTTCTATCAGGCCCAGGTGGACAGCGACAACGACATCTACACCGCCCAGTTCTGGCTGGACGTGGATCATCGGCTGGATGCGGACCGGTTGCGGGTGGCCGCCACCGAGCTGATGAACCGCAACCCCGCGATCCGTGCCGGATTCACCGTCGACGGGTTCGATGCACCGGTCCAGTTCGTGGTCGACGACCTCGAACCGACGCTGGCCGAAGTCGATCTGTCGGGCTACCCGGCTGCCGACCGGGACACGATGCTCGAAGCGGAACTGGCCCGGGACCGGCGTACCCCGTTCCGGCTCGATGCACCGCCACTGTGGCGGATGACGCTGATCCATCTCGACGCCGGACATGACCGGCTGGTGATCAATCGTCAGTTCATGCTGTGGGACGGATGGTCCGGTGGGCCGTTTGTGTCGCAGTTGCTGGCACTCTATGCGGCAGCGGATTTCGGCACGGTGGACGCTCCACGCTCCACGTTCGGAGACTACTTGGCGTGGCTGGGTGACCAGGATCAGCAGGCCGCCCACGATGCGTGGGCGCAGATCCTCTCCGGTGTCGACGAACCGTCGCTGCTCGTGCCGCGCGCGATCGGTACGGCAACAGTCGCGCCGACGCGCATCGAACGAACCCTCGGAGCCGAGCTGTCCGCGGAGTTGCGAGGGGCCTCGCGTGCTGCCGGGGTGACGCTCAACGCGGCGCTCAATTCGGCTCTGGCCCTGGTGCTCTCCCGTCATCTCGGACGCGCGGAGGTGATCTTCGGATCCACGGTCTCCGGACGCCCGACCGAGGTTCCGGGCGTCGATGAGGTGATCGGTCTGTTCCTCAACACCATTCCGGTCAGAGTGTGCCTGCGACCAGGGGAGACGCTGACCGAACTCGCGCGCCGGGTTCAGACCGACCGGATCGATTCGATGGCATACGACCATCTCGGACTGGCCGGAATCCACCGGGCCGCCGGGGTCTCGACGCTGTTCGATGTCCTGTACGTGCTGCAGAACTTCCGCACCGAGGCCGAAGAGGCCGAACAATCCCGGCGGCACGGACTACTCGGCGAGGGCAGCCTCGATCACACGCACTATCCGGTCACCGTCGTGGTGACACCGAGCGAGGACATCCGCTTCCGGATCGAATACCGGGCGGACCTGATCTCAGGCGACCTCGCCGCCACGATGGCCGACGAGTTCCGTGCTGTCCTGGCCACATTCGTCGACGCCCCGACCACTGTCGCCGCGGCGGCGCTGCCCAGCGCACCGGCGGTGGCCGCCGAGTCCGGTGACGACCTCCCCGACATCACGATCTCCGAGATGCTCGCCGAACGTGCCGCAGCGATCCCGACCGACACCGCGTTGGTGTTCGGTGACGAGCGGGTGACCTACGCGGAACTCGACGCCCGCATCAACCGGGTTGCCAGGTTGCTGCTGCGCCGGGGCGCGGGTCCGGAGGCGATCGTCGCCATCGCGCTGCCCCGCAGCATCGACACGGTGGTCGCATTGTTCGCGGTACTGCGTTGCGGCGCAGCATATCTACCGTTGGAACTCGATCATCCGGACGACCGACTCACGACCATCCTGGACCAGGGCGATCCGATGGCGGTACTCACCGTGGCGGGCACGGCACCCAGACTCGGTGCGCGTCACAATCTGCTGGTCCTCGACGACGCCGAGATCAGTGAGCAGGTCGAGGCGCTGTCCGAATCAGCGTTGAGCGACGACGAACTCGGGATCTTCGCGCCCGGAACGCCCGGACGCCTTCGACATCCGGCCTACGTCATCTTCACCTCGGGCTCGACGGGTCTGCCCAAGGGCGTATCGACACCGTACCTGGGGTTGACGAACATGCAGCTCAACCACCGCGGTGCGATCTTCGACCCGACGGTGGCCGCCGTTGCCGAATCCGGCCGGAGCGCACGACTGCGCATCGCGCACACCGTGTCCTTCGCCTTCGACATGTCGTGGGAAGAGTTGCTGTGGCTTGTCGAAGGCCATGAGGTGCATGTCTGCGACGAAGAGCTCCGCCGTGATGCCGCCGGGTTGGTGGATTACTGCCGCCGGCATCTCATCGACGTTGTCAACGTCACCCCGACCTATGCCCATCATCTCTTCGAGGCCGGACTTCTCGCGGGACCGGAGGAGGTCACCTCGCCTCACCCCGGGCATCGTCCACCGCTGGTCCTGCTCGGCGGTGAAGCAGTTCCCGAGAACATTTGGCAGCAGCTGCGTGACACCCCGAATGTGCTGGGGTACAACCTGTACGGGCCAACCGAGTACACCATCAACACACTGGGCGCGGGCACCGACGAATGTGACAAGCCCACCGTCGGACATCCGATCAGCCGGACGCGGGCCCACCTTCTCGATCCCTGGCTCCGCCCGGTCCCACAAGGCGTGGTCGGGGAGTTGTACATCAGCGGTGCGGGTCTGGCACGCGGATACCTGAACCGGACCGCATTGACCGCGGAGCGCTTTGTCGCCGACCCGTTCGTGGCGGCCGGAGCGCGGATGTACCGCACCGGAGACCTGATGCGATGGCGGGCCGACGGGAACCTGGAGTTCCTGGGCCGTACCGATGATCAGGTGAAGATCCGCGGCTACCGGGTCGAGGTCGGCGAGATCGAAGCGGTCCTCGACTCCCACCACGACATCGTGCGGGCCGCCGTGATCGCGGCCCCTGATCCGTCACTGCCCGGCACCAAACGCCTCGTGGCGTACGTGGTGCCCGCGGCGACCTTCGACGGTGACCTGGCCGCGCTGCGTACCCACCTGGGTGGATTGCTGCCCGATTACATGGTCCCGGCATTGTTCTCGGTGGTGGACAGCCTGCCGATGACGGTCAACGGCAAGCTGGACATCGCCGCGCTGCCCGAGCCGGAACTGGCGATCGGTGGCGTGCGACGTGCACCGCGAACCGATATCGAACGTGCATTGTGTGAGGCTTTCGCCTCGATCCTCGACGTCGACGAGGTCGGTGTCGACGACGACTTCTTCTCACTCGGTGGCCATTCGATGTCGGCGATGCAGTTGGTCGGCCGGGTGGAGGTCGATGGACGCAAACTTGCGATCCGTGACCTGTTCGAGGCGCGGACACCGGCGGCCCTGGCCACTCGCCTGCAGGGTGCAGACGGTCTGGCCGATCCGCAGACCTCATCGTTGATCGCCGTCGCGAACACGCCTCGGCCCGAACTGATTCCGCTGTCTGCCGCCCAAGAACGTCTGTGGCTCCTGAATTCACTCGACGGCGACGATCTCTCGTACCACTACGCGCACGTCGCGCGTATCGGCGGCGTTGTCGACGAGAATGCCCTGCGTGCAGCTCTTCTCGATGTGCTGGAACGCCATGAGGCCTTGCGCACGGTGGTGCGGGTCGTGCACGGACAACCGACTCAGTACGTCGGCACGGCCGCCGATGCGTTGGCATTCGATGTTCTCGAGATGCAAGGGGCCGATGATGCCGCGATCCGCAGCACCGTCGCAGAGCATCTGACCCGCCGTTTCGATCTGGAACGTGGACCGGTTCTGCGGACCCTGCTGGTCCGGGTGGGGGAGGCCGGCGAACACTCGGTGGTCGCGCTGGCCCTGCACCACATGGTCACCGACGAGTGGTCGGATCGCCCGCTGCTGACCGACCTGACGATCGCGTACCTGGCCCGGTTGTCCGGCACCGCACCGGAATTCGCCGACCTGCCGGTGCAGTACGCCGACTACACCCGCTGGCAACTCGAGCGGCTGGGATCGGTGTCGGATCCCGACTCCCGCGCGGCTCGTCAATTGGAGTACTGGAAGCAGGCCCTGGCCGGTCTGCCCGACGAGATCGAACTCCCACGCGATCGGCGTCGTCCGGCGGTGCCGACAGGTGCCGGCGACATGGTCACCGCAGAGGTCGGACGCGAGGTCCGGGACGCGCTGCTGGCGGTCGGACACCAGGTCAACGCCAGCATGTTCATGGTCACCCAGGCGGCGGTGGCCGCGCTGCTGAGTCGTCTCGGCGCCGGGACCGATCTGGCCTTCGGTTCGCCGATCTCCGGACGCAATGATCCGGCTCTGGCCGACCTGGTGGGGTTCTTCGTCTCGACACAGGTGCTGCGGATGGACGTCTCGGGCAACCCGACGTTCACCGACCTGCTGGAGCGGACACGAGAGGTCGATCTGGCCGCCTTCGAGAACCAGGATCTGCCGTTCCAGCAGATCGTCGAAGCGCTCGGGCCACCGCGCGTGGCCGGCCGCAACCCGCTCTTCCAGGTGATGGTCAGCTACCTGCAGATCGGTGGTGCCAATCCCGATTTCCTGGGTATGCCAACCGAATTCGAGAACCTGCAGGCACAGCATGCGAAGTTCGACCTCGCGTTCACGTTTGTCGACACCGACACCTCGATGACCATTGGTGTGGAGTACTCCACCGAGCAGTTCAACCGCTCCACCGTCGAAGGATTCGCCCGTCGTCTGACCGGCGTCCTGCGTCAGGTCGCCGCGCGTCCGAGCGCGCGGATCGGCGACCTCACGGTGATCGATGCCACGGACAACGAGGTCCTGGCCGTACTCCGCGGTGCTCGGGTTCCGGCATCGTCGACGTTGGCGGACCTGCTGGTCGCCCGTCCGGCGCGGCCGCAGCCGGCTCTGCTGACCCCGGGTGGCGGTTCGGTGTCGCACGGCGACTTCCGCAGTGCCGTCGCGCGTTTGGCCAGACATCTCATCGCCACGGGCGTCGGTCCGGAGTCGGTTGTCGCCGTGGCGGTTCCGCGCTCGGAAGAGCTGTTGCGGGCGATCCACGCCGTCGTCATGGCCGGCGCGGCCTACTTGCCGCTCGATGTGGACTATCCGGTGGATCGGCTGCAGTACATGGTCGATGCCGCGAACCCGGTGGTGGCGCTCACCGTTGCCGATTGGGCAGGCAATCTGCCCGCCGGCGTCCCGGCCATCGTTCTCGATGATCCGCTGGTGGCCGAAGTACTTTCCGAGCTGTCGGGTGAACCGGTGACCGACGCCGAGCGCACCGGGGCGTTGTTGCCAGAACACCCCGCCTACGTGCTGTTCACGTCGGGATCGACCGGTCGACCGAAGGGTGTTGTGGTCTCGCACCGGTCGATCGTCAACCGACTGGTGTGGATGCAGAGTGTCTACGGGGTCGGGGCCGGTGACCGGGTTCTGCACAAGACTCCGATCAGCTTCGATGTCTCGGTGTGGGAGCTGTTCTGGCCGTTGGCGTATGGTGCCACCCTGGTGATCGCCCAACCGGACGGACATCGCGATCCGGCGTATCTGGTCGAGTTGATCGACCGGCAACGGATCCGGTATGTACATTTCGTCCCGTCGATGCTCGAGGTCTTCCTGGCATCGCCGGCGTTGACGCAGGTTCCCGATCTGGCCGAACGCGGGCTCGAGGCGATCATCGCCAGTGGGGAGGCGCTGCGGGCGGACGTCGCGCAGACGCTTCGCAACCGACTGCCGGGTGTCCGGCTGGACAACCTCTACGGTCCCACCGAAGCGGCGGTGGACGTCAGCGCGGCGATCGGTGTGGGTGATGGAACATTCGAGGACCCGGACGCCGTGAGTGCGGCGTTGTCGCTGGGCGGACCGGTCTGGGGCACCGACCTGTTCGTGCTCGACGAGTTCCTCCAGCAGGTGCCCGTCGGTGTGATCGGTGAACTGTATCTCGGTGGCGTCCAGCTGGCCCGCGGCTACCACGCCGACCCGCGACGTACGGCGGAACGTTTTGTGGCACACCCGTTTGTCAGCGGTGAGCGCCTGTATCGGACCGGTGACCTGGTCTGTGTACGCCGTGACCGCGAGGGCCGGGTCGGACTCGATTATCGGGGCCGCTCCGACCAGCAGGTCAAACTGCGGGGCCTGCGTATCGAACTCGGTGAGATCGAGACGGCGATACTCGACGCCGGAGCAGTGGTGGCCGCTGCGGCCGCGGTGCATGCCGATGACCTGGTGGGTTATTACGTGCTCGACCAGGAGTCGACGGAACATCCGGACGCCGCGACGATCCGCAACATCATCGCATCCCGATTGCCCGGCTACATGGTGCCGACGCAACTGATCGAACTCGACACTCTTCCGTTGGGTCCGAGCGGCAAACTCGACCGGCGGTCACTGCCGGCCCCGACTCGCGCGGCCGGCAGCTCACGCGCTCCCGAGGGTGAGCTCGAGATGACGGTCGCCGAGGTCTTCGGTGACGTGCTGGGCCGCGACCCGGCGCAGGGACCAGTCGGGGCAGAAGACGACTTCTTCGCTCTGGGTGGGCACTCGCTGCTGGCGATCCGGGTGTCCAACGCACTGGGCGAGAAGTTGGGCGTCTCGGTCGGGATGCGAGATCTCTTCGAGAATCCCACGATCGCCCAACTGGCCGACCATCTGAGGAGCGGTCGGCCAGTACCGGCGCGCGCGCAACTGGTGGCCCGCGCCCGTCCCGATCGGCTCCCGTTGTCGCCGGGGCAGGCCCAGATGTGGACGATGTACGCCGTCGGCGGGGCCGATCCCACCTACAACGTGCCGGTGTTCTGGTCTCACCCCGATCCGATCGACGAAAGTGTGCTGGCGCAAGCTCTTGCCGATGTCGCTGTGCGGCACGAGGTTCTGCGCACCGTGTACCCGGAGGTGGACGGGCAGCCGGTCCAGGTCATCACCCCGGCCACCGCGGTGACGGTGCCGGTCGAGTCGGTTGCGGTCGGCGAGGCCGATGTGGTCGCAGCGGTGGTGTCGGCGGTGTCATACGCCTTCGAGCTCGATCGTGAGGTGCCGCTGCGGGCAACCGTGTTCAAGACCGGTGCCGGGGCGAATCTGGTGCTGTTGTTGCTGCACCACATCGCGACCGACGAGTGGTCGGCGGCGCCGCTGCAGCGGGACCTGACGCAGGCCTACCGGGCGCGCTGCGCCGGCGTGGCGCCGGACTGGACCCCGCTTCCGCTGCAGTACGCCGATTATGTGCTGTGGCAACGGGAGGTGCTGGGCGATCCGGGTGACGAACATTCCAGGAGCGCAGTTGCGTTGGAGTACTGGCGCAAGCGGCTGGCCGGGCTTCCGGAAGAGTTGGCGTTGCCCTACGACCATCCACGACCGGACCGGATGAGCAATCGCGGCGGTACGGTCGTCCGTCGGATCGATGCGCAGATCACCCGTGCGCTCCGAGAGCTCGGTGCGCAGACCGGCGCCAGCATGTTCATGATCATGCAGACCGCGGTCGTGGCGATGCTGCATCGCATGGGTGCCGGTACCGACATCGCGATCGGATCGCCGATCTCGGGGCGTAGCGACTCGCGCCTGGACGACATGGTCGGTTATTTCCTGAACACCGTTGTCCTGCGCGCGGATGTGTCCGGGCAACCGACGTTCACCGAGTTGCTCGAACGGGTGCGGGAAACCGATCTGGCGGCGTTCGATCACCACGATGTCCCGTTCGAGCAGGTTGTCGAGGCGGTCGCGCCGAATCGTTCTCCGGCCATCCATCCGCTGTTCCAGGTGATGATCGTCTATCTGACCGGCACGCTGCCGGATGCATCGTCACCGGATGCAGCGGCGCCGGAACAGCTTTCCGGCAACGGTACGGCGAAGTTCGAGCTCTCCTTCGATTTCACCGAGGATCAGGCGACCGGCGTCGTCGGCTGCGCGTTGCAGTACAGCAGTGACCTGTTCGAGCGGTCCACGGTCGAAGCGCTGGCCGATCGACTGATAGCGGTGTTGCGCACGGTTGCCGAGCGCACCGATGTTCCGCTGCGCGAGATCGATGTCCTCTCGGCCGCGGAATCGGCCAACGTGGCGGCCTGGTCGACGGGTGATCAAGTGGACCTGCCGCCGGGCACGATCAACGACCTGCTGGTCGACGCGGCGCACCGGCATCCCGCAGCCGAGGCAGTGGTGTTCGGCGACCAGAGTTTGAATTATGCGCAGTTCGACATGCAGGCGAACGCGTTGAGCCGGCTGCTCCTGCACCGGGGTGTGCGGCCGGGAGACCGGGTTGCGGTGGCGTTGCCACGCAGTCTGGATCTGCCCGCGGTACTGACCGCGATCATGCGGATCGGCGCCGCCTACGTGCCGATCGATTCGGACCATCCGGTCGACCGCGTCGACTACATCCGGGAAAACAGTGCGGTGGCACTGACAATCGCCGATTCGACGACGGTATCGGCACTTGGTGATGCCGCCGATGTGGTGTTACTCGACGACGCCGCACTGCGCGCCGAACTGGCAGAACTGCCGACGGAACCGGTCACCGATGGCGAACGGGGCCGGGCGATCCTGCTCGGCGACGCCGCCTACACGATCTACACCTCGGGCTCGACCGGACGTCCGAAAGGCGTGGTCATCGATCATCGGGGCCTGGTCAACTTCCTGATCTGGAAGCAACGGGCCACCGGAATCGACGCGAGCGACCGGATCCTGCAGAAGACCCCCTTCTCGTTCGACGCCTCGGTGTGGGAGTTCTTCGTCCCCCTGATGATCGGCGGCACGGTCGTGATGGCCGAGCCGGGTGGACATCGGGACCCGCAGTACCTTCTCGACGAGATCGAGCGGGCACAGTTGACAACGGTCGAGTTCGTGCCGTCGATGCTCAATGCCCTACTGCAGTACGACTTCCCGAAAGAGAAAACCGCATCGGTGCGGCGGGTGTTCTGCGGTGGTGAGGCATTGTCTGCGGCAACCGCGGCGCAGGCACTGGCCCGGTTCGATGCAGATCTGTACAACCTGTACGGACCCACCGAGACCACGGTCGGTATCACCGGCGAACTGGTGACCGAGCAGGTCGTCGCCGGGGGACAGGCGTCGGGGGCGGGCCTGTCGATCGGGAGCCCGGCCTTCAACTCGACGGCGCGAGTGCTCGACGACTCGCTGCGGCCGGTGGCCGTGGGCGTGGTCGGAGAGCTGTACCTAGGTGGCCCTCAGGTGGCGCTGGGCTATCACGGTCAACCGGGCCTGACCGCACACCGCTTTGTGGCCGATCCCTTCGGCGCGGTCGGTGAACGGCTCTACCGCACAGGAGATCTCGTCCGGTGGACCGAGCCCGGTTCCATCCAGTACCTGGGCCGGATCGATGATCAGGTCAAGATTCGGGGATTCCGGGTCGAGACCGAAGAGATCCGGTTTGTGCTGGAATCGCACCCGGACGTGCGAACAGCGGCAGTTGTCGTGCGTAGACGTGGGTCCCTCGCTGAGCCCTACCTGGCCGCGTACGTCACCCGAACCGCTGCCGGGTCGGATGTGGTGGTCGACGACGGGCTCATCGCCCGGCTTCGGGGCTTCCTCGTGGAGCGCCTTCCCGACTACATGGTGCCTGTGGCGTTTGCCGAACTCGACGAATTGCCGGTGACCGTCAACGGCAAGTTCGATGCCAGTGGCCTGCCGGAACCGGTGCTGTTCGCGGCGGTCGATCATCGGGACCCGCAGACGGCCACCGAGATCCTTGTTGCCGAAGTGCTGCGAGAGGTCTTGGAGATCGATCGGGATGTGGCGGTTTCGTCGAACGACGACTTCTTCGGTCTCGGTGGCCAATCATTGTCGGCGACAAGGTTTGCCAATGCCCTGCGCAGCAGGACCGGACTACCGGTGGCCCTGCGGACCATCTTCGACCGGCGGACCATCACCGGGATCGCTGCGGCGATCGACGCGGGTGATGACAGTGGGCAATCCCATCCGATCGCGGTGGAACTCGCACCGTCGGCACGGGGCCGCTACGTCTTCTGCGTGCATGCCATCTCCGGGGTCGGGACCGTGTATTCGACTGTGGTGCCGCATCTGCCGGACGGCTACGGGCTGATCGCGCTGCAGGATCCGGCCCATGGTGGATCGTCAGAGGACTTCGAGACCTTCGACGAGCTGGTGACGACCTACACCGAGGTGATCCGCGAGCATCAGCCCGAGGGTCCCTATGAGCTGCTGGGCTTTTCGTACGGCGGACACATCGCCTTCGGGATCGCCCGGGAGTTGGAGACTGCCGGTGCCACCGTCAGCGGCCTGACCATCCTCGACACCCCACCGGTTACCGCTGACACGGTGAACATCGCCCCGGATCCCGATGAGCTCGAGCGCGAGGTGCTCCAGATCTTCGCGCACTATGCCGCACTGGCTGCCGCGGACGTCGATGCGGTATCCGGGCTGCCCTGGGATCAGGCCCGTGACCAGATCGCCTCCCGGAGTGCAGAATCGGGGGGACCGATGGCGGATTACAGTCTCGACGACGCCCGCGCGTTCATGGCTTCGTATGCGCGCTGCCTGCGGCTGATGAAGCAGTCGCCGACACATGGCGAGGTCGCGGTGCCGATCGATCTGGTGCTGGGTTATCTGCACTTCGAGACCCAGGATGCGACCCGCGAACTCTGGCAGGAGCATTGCCGCAGCGTTGTGCGGTCCTCGCGCGTACCGGCGATGCACGATGACATGCTGAACCCGGATGTGGTGGGGCAGTGGTATCCCGGCCTGGTCCGCTCCCCAAACAGTATGGATTAGGGCGCCTTTCGGCCCGCGGATGAGGATCTGCGGGCCGTCTGGCGGGCACCACGGGGCGGTTGGTGGCCGTTGCGGGGCGCAATTTCGTGTCCGGATCAGGAGACTAACATCGAAGAGTCGTTGGTGATGGGTGTTCTCGATGCCCACGAAGAGAGGTGAACCCACATGTCGGTGCCAGGTGTCGGCGGTAAGACGGTCCTGATCACCGGCGCGGCCGGTGGTATCGGAACCGCAACCGCCCGAGCGTTTGCCGAGGCCGGAGCCGATGTGGTTCTCACGGATATCGGTCCGGCACCGATCGAACCGCCGTGGGATGCGGCAATGCACTACGTCCAGGCCGATGTCACGGACCCGGATGCCGTTGCGGGCGTCTTCGACCATGCCCAGCGGCTTCATGGTCAGGTCGATGCGGTGGTCCACGCGGCCGGCGTGCTCACCACCGGTCCGGTGTCGGAATTGACTGATTCCGAATGGGATCGGGTCTTGACCGTCAACGCGACCGGCACGATGGTCGTGACCCGGGCCGCGTCCCGCGTTCTACGTGGCCCGGCCTCGATCACGGTGGTCTCCTCCAACGCCGGGGCAACGCCCCGTGCAGGTATGGCGGCCTACGCGGCTTCCAAGGCTGCGGCGACCGCATTCGTCCGGTCCCTCGGGCTGGAGTTGGCGCCGCTGGGCATTCGCTGCAACGTCATCTCGCCGGGCTCGACCGACACCGCGATGCTCCGGGGGATGTGGGATGCACCCGATGGCTCGGCGGCAACCATCGCAGGCTCGCCGGAGAGTTTCCGGTTGGGTATCCCGCTCGGCCGTCTTGCGGATCCGGTCGAGATCGCCGGGTGCGCAGTATTTCTCGCCTCCGACGCGGCCCGGCACATCACCCTGCACGACCTGCGGGTCGACGGTGGGGCCACCCTCGACCAGTGAGCTGCAGGGTGCGGGCTGGTGCATTCAAGTTAAGTGTGCCTACACTAAGTTATGGCCAGTGTTTCGTGACCACGTGTGGAAAGGTGGAGGACCGTCTGTGGCAATTCCGGCGATTGATCCGTATGAACTGCCGAGTGCATCGGTGATTCCGGAGAACAAGGCGCCCTGGGTGCTGGCGCCGGAGCGCGCGGCTCTCCTCATTCACGATATGCAGAACTACTTCATCGACGCCTTTGACGTCGATGCCGAACCGATGGCCACAGTCATGCCCAACATCGCGGCGATCAGGCAATGGTGTGCGCGGCTGCAGATCCCGGTGATCTTCACCATGCAACCGGGTGACCAGCACCCGTCCCGCCGGGGCCTGTTGGCCGATCTGTGGGGACCGGGGCTGACCGTCGGCCGCGACACCGAGGTGGTGTCCGAGCTGGCACCGCTGAGCAGCGACATCCAGGTGACGAAGTGGCGCTACTCCGCGTTTCAGCGCACGGACCTGCGTGAGCTGCTCTCGCATCACGGTCGAGACCAGTTGTTGGTCACCGGCGTCTACGCGCACATGGGGTGCATGCTGTCCGCCGCCGAGGCCTTCATGACCGACATCCAGCCGTTTTTCATCGCCGACGCCACCGCCGACTTCAGCCGGGATGAACACGAGATGGCGTTGTCCTATGCAGCAAAGCGCTGCGCCGTGGTCACCACCACCGACGATGTGATCGGCGTCCTGCGCCATGCCGCCGCAGCCTGAGTCCGGCGAGAGGGTCTCGGAGCCACTGGAGTTGGACGGAGTCGTCCCGTATCCGCCGCAGGTGGCACAGGACTACCGTGACCGCGGGTTCTGGACGGGCGAAACCCACTGGGACATGCTGGAATCCACGGTTGCTCGCAGTGCAGGCGTCGTTGCCGTGCGCGACGAACGCAGAGCCGTGACGTACGGCGAGTTGCGGGACAACGCACTCTCGCACGCCGACACCCTGTCTGCGATGGGGATCGGGCGCGGGGACCGGGTGGTTGTCCATTTCCCCAACGTCGTCGAGTTCGTCGAGATCACCTTTGCATTGTTTGCACTCGGCGCCGTGCCGATCTTTGCGCTTCCCGCACACCGCGGCAGCGAGATCCGGTACTTCATCGAATTCGCCGAGGCCGCAGCGTACGTGACGGTCGACAAGGCGGCCGGATTCGATTACGGACGCCTTGCCGGTGACTTGAAGAGCGAGTTCGGCGACCTGCAGACGGTGGTGCTGCCACTCGGTGCGAAGAATCCGGCAGTCGGTGACCGCGGTCCACACCGGTGCGCTGCGTTGCCCTCGGATCTGGCTTTTCTTCAATTGTCCGGCGGGACCACCGGGCGTCCGAAGCTGATCCCACGCACACACGACGATTACCTCTATTCGGTGCGCGAGAGCAACCGTATCTGTGGCGTCACCTCGGACACGGTGCTGCTGGTGGTGCTGCCGGTGTCGCACAACTTCACGATGAGTTCGCCGGGCATACTCGGTGCGTTCCATGCCGGGGCCACGGTGATCCTGGCCCCGAACCCCAGCCCGGACACCGCATTCGAGCTGATCGAGCGGCACCGGGTCACCATGGTCTCCCTGGTTCCGCCGGTGGCACTGGCCTGGATGAACTCGTCGCTGCGGGAAACCCGTGACCTGTCGAGTCTGCAGACGATCCAGGTCGGTGGGGCCAAGTTCAGCCAAAGCGCGGCCGAGCGAATCGAGACCGACCTCGGCGCCCGCCTGCAACAGGTGTTCGGAATGGCCGAGGGATTGGTCAACTACACGCGCCTCGATGACGACATCACCACCGTGACCACCACCCAGGGCCGTCCGATCTCGGAGGCCGACGAGGTCCGGGTTGTCGACGACAATGACCTCGACCTGCCGCGAGGGCAGGCCGGGCACCTGCTGACCCGGGGGCCATACACGATCCGCGGCTATTTCCGGGCAGCCGAACACAACGCAAGATCTTTTACCGCCGACGGCTTCTACCGCACCGGAGACATCGTCACCCAAGATGAGCGCGGCTATCTCACGGTCGTGGGCCGGGCGAAGGATCAGATCAATCGCGGGGGCGAGAAGATCGCACCCGAAGAGGTCGAGAACCATCTCCTGGCACACGAGTGGGTCCACGACGTCTCGGTTGTCGGCATCCCCGACGACCATCTCGGCGAGCGCAGCAAAGCGTACGTGGTGCTGCGTGCCGAATATGCCTCCACGCCACCGACTTCGCTCGCGATCAGGAAGTTTCTGCGAGAGCGTGACCTGGCGGCCTACAAGATCCCCGACGTTGTCGAGTTCGTGACCGAGTTCCCGCGCACCTCGGTGGGCAAGATCTCGAAGAACGATCAACGGACACCGCGTCCGGAGTCGGTGCATTGAAACGCCGGGCACCGAGAAGTGCACTGACAGACATGGACAGGGGAGAGTGAAGTGAGCGGTTCCACCGTGCTGTCGAGGCAGCGCATCGTCTCGGATATCGCCGAACTGCTCGATGTGGCACCGGAAGAGCTGACCGAAGACACGAATCTGCTTGATGCCGGACTGGATTCGATCCGGTTGATGTCGCTGGTCGAGAAGTGGCGCACAGCAGGCTCTCCCGGTGCCGATTTCGTGAACCTGGCCTCCGACCCGGTGGTCGGTGTGTGGCTCGACGCCGTGTCCGTCGACGATGAACACGGGTCGGCCCCGAGCTGATGAGCTCGATCAATCAAAAGCAATGCGGTTGGGCGGGTGTGGTTGCAGATCAGCCGACCACGGGCCTGACCGCCGAGGAAGGAATGACAATGGCCATCGGCGATGGTTCTCCCGCGGACGTGGTGGGTGTGGGCTTCGGTCCGTCGAACCTCGCGTTGGCGATCGCGATCGAGGAGCACAACCGATCGGTTGACCCGGATCGCCGGATCGTGGCGCGGTTTGTGGAGAAGCAATCACGCTTCGGCTGGCACCGGGGAATGTTGTTGCCCGGCACGACGATGCAGATCTCATTCCTCAAAGACCTGGTCACGCAGCGTGATCCCTGCAGTGAGTACTCGTTTCTCAACTACCTGACGCAGCAGGGCCGGTTGTCGCACTTCATCAATCATCAGAGCTTCTTCCCGACCCGGGTCGAGTTCAGCGACTATCTGACCTGGGCGGCCGACAAGGTCGACGCCGATGTGGCCTACGGTGCGCAGGTCAGTGGTGTGGATTGGGACGGCGAGTTCTTCGAGGTCAAGGTCGCCGGTCGGCCTTCGGTCCGGGGCCGCAATCTTGTTGTCGCAGCGGGTCTGACGGCGAGCCTGCCCGCCGGCATCCAGCCGAGCCCGCGGGTTTTCCACAATCATCGGCTCCTCGATCATCTGGCGGTGTTGCCCGAACAGCAACACCACCGGTTTGTCGTGGTCGGAGCCGGGCAGAGTGCAGCGGAGGTCACCGCGTACCTCCACGACACATATCCGGGGTCCGAGGTTCACGCGGTCTTCGGGAAGTACGGGTACACCCCGGCCGACGACAGCCCATACGCCAACCGGATCTTCGATCCCGAAGCGGTGGTGGACTTCCATCAGGCCTCGCCCGACCTACGTCAGCAGTTGCTCGACTACCACCGCGGCACCAACTATTCGGCGGTCGATCTGCCGTTGATCGAGGAACTGTACCGGCGCGAATACCAGGAGCGGGTCAGCGGCAATCGTCGTCTATTCGTCCGGGGTGCCTCCGAGATCAGCAAGGTCCTCGACTCCGGCTCCGGGGTGGCGGTGCGGATCTGTCATCGGCCGAGTCAGGCGATCGAGGAGATCGATTGCGACGCAATCATCTTCTCGACCGGCTTCCGTCCGACGGGACTTGTCGAGTTGCTGGGCCCGCTGGGCGAGGAATGCGAGTCCGACGACCTTGGCCGGCCGGTGGTGGCCCGGGACTACCGGGTGGTGACCAGCGATCGGGTCGGCGGTGCGATCTATCTGCAGGGCAATACCGAGCACACGCATGGACTGACGTCGTCGTTGTTGTCGAACCTCGCGGTGCGGTCCGGTGAACTCGTCACGTCGCTGGCCGGGGCCGGGGTCCCGAGCCTGATCTAGTTCCCGAGCCGCCGGGTCCGCTCGGACCGGCCGAGGAATGCGCATGGAACAGTCATGACTAAGGTGAGCGTAACCAATTGTGACGTAGGTAATCCATGTGCGGAGAGGGTCGTGAGGGCGGCGGCGAAATGAAGGCAGAACACAACATCGGCCGGTTACCCCGGTGAATCCCCGTTCGGGTGCAATGTCGCGGTCTGACCTACCCAAAAGCAGCGAAGCCGCCGGCGGGTCGGGTGTGGAGAAGAAGCGGCCAGACGGACTGGCCGCGACCAACACGCGTCGGATGCTTGGCTGGTTTGCCGCCGTCACCGTGCTGGCCCTGGTGTGTCTGCTCAGCATCGCGATCGGTTCCCGGGACATCCCCCTGGGAACCGTTTGGCAAGCGCTGTTCTCGCCGGAGAACTCCAACGAGCACATCGTGATCCGTGAACTGCGCATCCCGCGAACGATCCTCGGACTGGTCGTCGGGATGGCGCTCGGGGTCTCGGGTGCACTCATCCAGGCGACCACCCGGAACCCGCTGGCCGACACCGGCATCCTCGGTATCAACGCAGGTGCCGCGTTTTCGGTGGCACTGGCGGTCAGCGTTTTCGGTCTGAGCAGCCTCATGTCGAACGTGTGGTTCGCCTTCATCGGCGTGATCGTCGTGATGGTGGTCGTCTACGTCGTGGGATCTTCCGGGCGCGGGGGTGCCACACCGATTCGGCTGACGCTGGCCGGCGTCGCGGTCGGAGCTGTGTTCCAGGGCATCACCACCGGGATGATCCTGCTCGATCCCGCTGCCTTCGACCAGATGCGCAACTGGATCGCCGGATCCATCTCCGGGCGCGGCCTCGATGTCACCTATTCGATTCTCCCGTTTGTCGCGATCGGGCTGATCATGTCCATGAGCGTGGCCCGATCGCTGAACGCGGTGGCACTCGGCGACGATCTCGCCCGGTCCCTGGGCGCCAACATCGTGCGGACGCGGGTCATCGGTTTCGCTGCGGTGACCCTGCTGTGTGGTGCTGCGACCGCGGCGGCCGGACCGATCGGATTCGTCGGGCTGATGGTGCCTCACGTGGCACGCTGGATCGTCGGACCCGATCAACGCTGGATACTTGCGTACACCCTGGTCGGCGGCCCGATTTTGATCCTGCTGTCCGACGTCATCGGACGTCTGGTGATCCGGCCGGGGGAGATGCCGGTCGGTATCGTCACCGCATTCGTCGGCGCTCCGGTGCTGATCTTCCTGGTGCGACGCACGAAGGTGAGCGGGCTGTGAGCATCGATGTCCGCAAAACACCGACCGCGAGGGTGAGCACCTCGAAGATCGACTTCGGCCGGCGCCTCGTGATTCTGCGGGTCCCCGGCACCGGTCTGTCCGGGAGGGTCGACATACGTGCCGTCGCGGTGGTTGCGGTCCTGACCGCTCTGGCACTGGTGGCGGCCGTGATCGCGCTCGGTACCGGCGACTATCCGGTCGCGCCGGGCCGTGTTCTCAACGCCATCTTCTCGGACGGCACCAGGCTCGAAGAGTTGGTGGTGATGAAGTGGCGGATGCCCCGGGTCCTGCTGGCCCTGGTTCTCGGTGCGGCGCTGGGCATCAGCGGCGCGATCTTCCAATCGATCACCCACAACCCGCTCGGCAGCCCAGACATCATCGGATTCAACACCGGCGCCTACAGCGGCGCCCTGGTGGTCCTGCTCCTGGTCGGTGGCATGGGCTACTACGGCACCGCGGCCGGCGCCCTCGTGGGCGGTGTGGTCACCGCGCTGCTCGTGTATGTCCTTGCCTTCAAACGCGGGGTCCAGGGGTTCCGGCTGATCATCGTCGGAATCGCGATCAGCGCGATCCTGCAATCGGTGAACACCTGGCTGATCCTCAAGGCGGATCTGGAGGAAGCGATGTCGGCCGCGACGTGGGGTGCCGGGTCGCTCAACGGGCTCGGCTGGAATCAGGCCGCACCGGTGTTCGTCATCCTCGGGGTTCTGATCCTGCCGACCGTCTGGGCGGCGTATCGGATGCCGGTCCTGGGCATGGGCGACGATGCCGCCAAGGCCTTGGGGATCCGGACCGAACGGACGAGACTGGGCCTGATCGTGCTGGGGGTTTCGCTGACCGCGGTGGCGACCGCCGCCGCGGGTCCGATCGCCTTTGTCTCCCTGGCGGCGCCGCAACTGGCCCGTCGCCTCACCCGTACCGCCGGAGTGGCGCTGGTGCCGGCGGCCGCGATGGGCGCGCTGCTGCTGATCGTCAGCGACCTGATCGCGCAGCGGGCCTTCGCGCCGAACCAACTTCCGGTGGGAGTTGTCACCGTGTCGGTGGGCGGGCTCTATCTGGTGTGGTTGCTCGCCAGGGAAGCCCGACGACAATGACCCCCTCGATGAGGAGTGAGATGGACAAGGTTGACATGGTGCAGGCCGATGGCGAGGCGGCGGTGGCGACATCCAACCGGCTACAGGCCCGCGACATCACCATCGGCTACGACAAGCGGGTCATCAGTGAATCGCTGAGCGTCCAGATCCCGGACGGCGCGTTCACCGTGATCGTCGGGCCGAATGCCTGTGGCAAATCGACGTTGCTGCGGGCCCTGTCCCGCCTGCTGACGCCGACCAGCGGGTCGGTGTTGTTGGACGGCAAGGCGATCAACTCGTATCCGGCCAAAGAAGTGGCCCGCAAGCTCGGACTACTGCCGCAGGCGTCCATCGCCCCCGATGGCATCCGGGTCGCCGACCTGGTGGCCCGTGGCCGGTATCCGCACCAGAAGCTGATCCGGCAGTGGTCGAACGACGACGAAACCGCCGTTGTCGATGCGATGGAGGCCACCGGCGTCACCGACCTGTCCGGACGCCTGGTCGACGAACTCTCCGGCGGGCAGCGACAGCGGGTCTGGGTCGCGATGGTGCTCGCCCAGCAAACACCGCTGATGCTGCTCGATGAACCGACGACGTTCCTCGACATCGCCTATCAGATCGACCTTCTCGAACTGTGCAGCGACCTCAACCGCAATCAGGGACACACCCTCGTCGCGGTCTTGCACGACCTGAACCATGCCTGCCGGTACGCCGATCACATCATCGTGATGAAGGACGGCCGGATCGTCGCCGAAGGGCGGCCAACCGAGATCGTCACCGCGGAACTCGTCCATGACGTGTTCGGGCTGCCCTGCCGGATCATCGATGACCCCGAGTCACATACGCCGCTGATCATTCCGCTGGTCAGGCGCTGACTGCCGCTGTATCCCGATCCGGCCACGATCTCGAAGGCGGTGTTCGGATGAACACGGTGTTCCCCGCACCCACCGTCGGCGGAGGCTACGGGGAGGTGGGGGTGATGTCGGCGGTGAGTGAGATCTCGACCGGCGCCCCGCCGGGCAGGGCGTAGACGCCGACGGCACTGCGGGCGGGTAATCCGCTCGGACCAAACCGCTCGACCAAGACCTCGGTGGCGCCGTCGGCGACCCGGGACAGGTCGGTGAAATCAGGTGCGCAAGCGATGTAGACGACCATTTCCACGCACCGGAAGTCAGCGGTGTCTCCGATCTCGGAGGACACTGCAGCCAGCGCATTGTCGACCGCGATCGCGGCGGCCTCGCGGGCGGCGGTCAATCCGACGTCCGCGCCCACCCGGCCGGTGACCACCAGGATGCCGTCTCGACGCGGCGTCATGCCTGCGGTCCGGATCGTGTTGCCGGAGCGGGTCGCCGCCACGTACAGCCCCTGGGGGCGGGGAGCGTCAGCCGACACCGAGCGCCACCCCCTCTTGCCGCGGATCGCTACCGCCGCTGAGGATCCCACGCGGATCGAGTGAGATGATCTGGGCACTTCCGTCGGCTCCCATCGGCGGCAGCACCGTCACCCGATGCCCGGCTCGGGAGAGTTG
Source organism: Williamsia sp. z71 (assembly GCF_059553375.1). Taxonomy (NCBI): domain Bacteria; kingdom Bacillati; phylum Actinomycetota; class Actinomycetes; order Mycobacteriales; family Nocardiaceae; genus Williamsia; species Williamsia sp. z71. Next base: position 36,674 of record NZ_JCANWX010000004.1, on the reverse strand, counting down.
TTCCCGGACACCGGCCTCGATGGACCCCTCGACCCGAAGTTCCGGCGGCGCGCCGATGACGTCGGCGTCGGAACCCGGATAGACGGTGAACCGCGGGGCCTCGACGGATTCCTGCGGATCGAGTCCGTGGTCGAGCAGGTGGGACAGCAACTGCATGTTCCACTGCACCTGTCCGTCGCCGCCGGGGGTGTTGCCGACATGCAGGAGTTCACCGGATGCGCCGGTGACCACCCAGGCGTTGAGGGTGTGCAGTGGTTTGCGCCGGGGCGCCACCTCGTTCGGGTGCCCGTCGATCAGGTAGGCGCCGCGGCCGAGCCGATTGTTGAGCACGATGCCGGTGCCGGGCACAGTCATCTTCGCGCCGAAGGTGAAGGCGAGCGAGTGGATGAAGCTCACCGCCCGGCCGTCGGAGTCGACCGTCACGAAGGACGTGGTGTCACCGTCGCCGACGGCGAACTGCTGCGCGGGCGCCGCCATCCGAGACCGTCCGGCAGAGATATTGTCCGGGTGCAGGATTCGCGGCACCGCGTCGTTGTCCGATGCGCTCCAACGGAACCGGTCCTCGAATGCGATCCGCGCCGCGTTCGCGAACTGTTCGATTGCGGCCGCGCTGAGCAGCGGCGAGGAACCGATGTCGCAGCACAATGCTGCCTGCTGCAGGACCATCCACCCGGGTGTGGGAAGTGGCGTCTGGTGGATCGTCGCCCCGGAGTATTCGCCGGAGATGGCCGCTTCCGGATGTACGTCCCAACCCTGCGCCCACTCGTCGCCGGAAAACGGCGCGCCACCGCGCTGCAGAGCACTGACACACCGCTGAGCCAGGTTGCCCCGATAAAACGCTTCCGGGTCGGCGGCAAGCTCCCGGATGGTCTGGGCGAGATCGGGCTGAGGTAGTCGTGTACCCACCAGTGGTACCTGCCCGGCGTCGAGGAACCGGCTGCTCAGGTCCCGGTCGCGCCCGATTGCGCCCAGTGCGGTGTGGACGTCGTTGCGGGTCTTGGCCGAACAGGGGAGTCCGCCGGCGGCCAGGACTGCCGCGGGCTCCCACAGTTCGGCGAGACTGCGGGTGGCGCCGTGTCGGTGCAGGGCGGCCAGCGCCGCGGGTGCGCCCGGCACGGAGACGGCGAGGGCTCCGTCGAGGGGGATGGCGCTCAGACCCCGTTCGCGATAGAACTCCGGGGTACCCCCGTCCGGACCGAAACCGCTTCCACCGATCGTCCACACCCGGCCGTCGGGTTCTCGGACGACGGCGAATGCATCACCGCCGATGCCACATTGGCCGGGGAGCGTCAACCAGGTGACCGCGGCCATCGCGAGCGCGGCATCGATCGCATTGCCACCGTCGGCGAGGACTGCGGCGCCGGCCTGGCTGGCCAGGGGATGACTCGACGAGACCATGGCGCCGGTCGCGAGGGTGGGAGGCCGGAGCGACCTGGTGGTCATGACTTGCGGAGCTTGCGCCGGCGGGGCCCCTCCGGGGGCTCGGTCGGATCGATACCGACGAAGATCTCCCCGTCGCGTTCCTCGACGGGATAGGTCTTGATCGGCTCGGTCGCCGGTGGGCAGAGGGGTTCACCGGTCTCGAGGTCGAATGCGCTTCCGTGGCAGGAGCAACCGATGCCGTCCTGGACGAGCTTTCCCGACGACAGCAGGCAGTCGAGGTGTGAACAGTAATTGGATGTGGCGTAGGCCTTGCCGTCCAGTCGCGACACGGCCACCTCGTACTCGTCGGCGTAGAACCGGCGCACGATGCCCTCGGGCACCTGCCCCGAGCGGGCGACTCTCTTGAACTCCAAGGTTTCCTCCAGTAGGTGAGACCGCGAGGGGTCAGGGGGTGGGGTTGAGATAAACGGTCTTTTCCGACTGGTAGAACTGCATGAGCATGGGCCCGGCCTGTTCCTTGAACGTCTGGGTGCTCGAGTTCTTGTACCCACCGAAGGGTGCGTTCATCGCCATGCCGGTTGTCGGCTGGTTGATCTTGACCAGACCGGTGCGTGAGCGGTTGGCGAAACTGTTGGCGTGGGCCAGGTTCTGCGTGACGATCGACGCGCTCAGACCGAAGTCCGTGTTGTTGGCCAGCGTGATGGCCTCCTCGAACGAGCTCACCCGGTGGAAGGCCAGCAGCGGACCGAAGACTTCCTCGGACGCGATGCGCATGTCCGGGGTGGCTGTGAAAACAGCTGGGCGGACGAAGAATCCGCGGCGCAGATGGTCGTCGGTACAGCGGGTGCCACCGGATACGAGCCGGGCACCCTCGTCCGTGCCGATTTGGACGTAGTGCAGGAACTTGGTCAGCTGTGCCTCGCTGGCGAGAGGTCCCATGGCGACACCGGGTGCGGTGCCGGCACCGACGACGAGGTTCTCGGTCAATCCGACGACCCGCTCCAGGAGAGCGTCGTGGATGGTGGTGTCGGCGATCACCCGACTGGTGCCGGTGCAGGCCTGGCCCGACAGGCCGAAAGCGCCTTTGACGATGAGGGCCGCGGCCTTGTCCAGGTCCGCATCGGCCAGCACCACCACCGGGTTCTTGCCGCCCATCTCGAGTTGCACTCGCCGGGCGGGCCCGACCTCACGGTGGATCGCCCGGCCCACGTCGGTGGACCCGGTGAAGGTCACCGCATCTACCCGTTCGTCGGCAACGACTGCGGCGCCTGCCTTTCCGTCACCCTGGATGAGGGCGATCGCCTGCGGCGGCAGGCCCGCGTCGAGCAGGGCCTCGACCAGGCGCTGTCCCATCAGCGGAGTCAGTTCAGAGGGCTTGAACAAGACCGCGTTTCCTGCGGCCAGGGCGGGCCCGATCTTGCGGGAGGGGATGTTGAGCGGAAAGTTCCAGGGTGTGATGGCGCCGATGACCCCGAACGGTTCCCGGACCGTGTAGACCAGACCATCACCCGGGGACGGGTAGGTGGTGCCGGTCGCACGTGTCGCCTCACCGGCGTAGAAACGGAAGTTCATCGGTGTGCGGCTCACCTCCATCCGGGCTTCCGCGGCGGTCTTGCCCTCCTCCCGGATCAATTCGGCGACCAGTGAGTCGGCGCGCTGCTCCAACAGCACCGCGGCAGCCTCCAGGATCGCCGCCCGGCGTTCAGGAGAGCTCTGCGACCACTCGGCGAAACCGGCGACCAGGCCGTCGACGGCGCCGGCCACATCATCGGCGTCGGAATAGGGGAACGATCCGATCACATCGTCCGGATCCGCCGGATTGTGGCGTTCGAATCGGGTTCCGGATGCTGACGGAATCCATTGCCCCGCCACGAAATTCATACCCTCGATACTCATGCTCAACTGACCACCTGTTCGCCGATTTCCCAAAGGTCCGCGTCCTCGTCGGCAAGGACCCGACGATCGACGCGCTGTCCGATCAATTCCCGTGCGGCCATGATGTCCTCGCCACGATCGATCGCGAAAGCCGCCCGCAGGATGCCCTCCTGCAGATAGAAGGCTGCGAACTCTGCACCGTCACGATCCCCGCGGAAGACGAGATCGGTGGCGCCGCGGGTGTTTCCGGCCAACTGGATGTTCATCCCGTACTGATCGGACCAGAACCAGTGCGGATCGTCGGCTGCCGTATCCCGGCCCACGATCGCGTTGGCCACGACGCCGGCCTGCCGGTTCGCGTTGTCGAAATGCTCGACGCGGACCGGGCCCGTCTCGGACATGCGGCAGGCGACGTCGCCCGCAGCGTAGATGTTGGGGATACCGGTCCGACCGGATTCGTCCACGACGATGCCGCCGGTCGTGAGCAGGCCGCTCGCGGCCGCGGCCTCGACGTTCGGTTCGATTCCGATCCCGACCACGACGGCGTCCGCTTCGACGATACGACCATCGGACAGGATGATCCGGACGCCGGCGTCGGAGGTCGTCACCTCGCGTACCAGCGCCGCGGTGTGGATCTCGACGCCGCGTTCGCGGTGCAGGCCGGTGCAGTATTCGGCGATCTCCGAGCCCAGGGCGCCGGCCAGGGGTGTGGTTCCACGTTCGAGCACCGTGACCGAGACGCCGAGACCGATTGCGGTCGAGGCGATCTCGAGGCCGATGAAACCGCCGCCGATGATGGCGAGGCGGCTGCCCGGAGTCAATCGCTGCGCCAACGCCATCGAATCATCGAGCGTCCGGAGGTGGTGGACGAGGTCGGGTCGGGTGCCGGTGGTCTCGAGGGTGCGGGGACGTCCACCGGTCGCGAACACCACGGCATCGACGTCCAGGAGTTCTCCGGTATCGAGTTCGATGCTGCGATCGGAAGGATTCACCCGCCGTACTGTTGTCCCGGTCCTCAGTTCGATCATGTTCTCCGAGAGCCACTTCGGGGTCAGCAGCGCAAGTGAATCGGCTGACTCACGGCCCGAGAGGAATTCCTTGGACAGCGGCGGGCGTTGGTAGGGCGCATGCTGTTCGGCGCCGAGCAGGACGATGCGCCCGTCGAATCCGCGCCGGCGCAACGTCCGGGCGACGACGGCGGCGACTTGACCTGCGCCCACGGTCGCAACGGTGGTCGTCATGATGGCTCATCCTCACGGGAGTCGTTGTGGCCGCGTCGGATGCGCGGCATCGGATCGAGATAGACGGTGTCGTTGTGGACCGCGACACCGTAGGTGGGCTGGCAGAGGTCCTGGTCTTCCTCATAGCCGGATTCCAGGTCGAAACGCCATTGATGTCCGGGACAGATCACTCTCCCGTGGAGCAGCGTGCCCTTGATCAGCGAGCGGTCCTGGTGGACGCAGAGGTCGGCAAAGGCGTAGATCTTCTCGCCCGTACTGAAGAGGGCGATGCCGACACCGTCGACCTCGACGAGCAGTTTTCGGCGTCGTGTGACTTCCTTCGTGGTCGCCACCGCCACCCAGTGCTGGGGCGGCGCAGTGGACGGGGATGCGTCGTCGAGCATGGGGGGTCTTCCGTTCTCCCGAAGAGGGTCGAGTCCGTGGTGGTGATCCGGCCCGCGGATGCTCACGCGGGCCGGACCACAGTTCAGGCGGCAGATCAGGCCGAGGTGAGCTCCAGGTCCGGCGCGACATAGGTGTCGTACAGGCCCTTGGTGTAGGAGAAGCGCATCTCCGCGCCCCACCGCACCAGCTGCAGGCAGCGCTGCTGCAACTGCGGGGTGTCCGCGCAGTCGAGGACGATCTGGTAACCGCGTTCGCCGTGCACCACGTCCGAGGTGATGTGGAGGTCGAAGAACTCGATCTCGTCCTCGGTGAAGCCGTACACCTCACGCAGCGGGATGATCTGCTTCTTGTAGATGCTGGGCACCTGCGACTCCAGTCCGACCACCAGTGCGGCCGTCGCGACGACGAAGTTCTCGCGGGAGGACACCGCGTAGCACCACGACTGCAGGCCACGGGTGATGGCACTCATGTTGCTGGGATCCTCGATGCGTTCTTTGGTGGTGCCACAGGCTTCACCGAACTTGATGAGGAGGTCCGTGTGCCGGATGTCGGCCAGTTCTTCCTCGTACATGTTCTGCAGGGTGAAGTCTTTGGCATCGGTGTAGTGATCGGGAGTGTTGGCGTAGATGTTCGCGAGGTAGTCGGAGAAGGGGCCGACGTAGTGGTAGTGGTTCTCGGCCCACCGGGCGAAGTGGTGCTTTTCGAGCTTGCCCTCCGCCCAGGCCTTGCTGAAGGAGGCGTTCTTGGCCTCACGGCCCTTGATCGCACCTTCCAGCGCGGTGCGGAACTCGTCGCGTCCGAGCAATTCGGTCATGGTATTTCCTCTCGAGGATGTTCGATTCGTGTGCGGGCGCAATCGCGGGCAGCTCCATTGCGGCCGTTGATGAAGCGAAAACCGGTGTTTTGCACCTGGATTCGGTGCTGTTGACGATATCGGCGACGATCGCGCCCGGCCAGGTTCACAGTGGCCGGATCCGGCCGGTGATCACGGTCGATGTGCACAGTCAGTGCGCGGCGACCGAGGTCAGCGACGCGAACTCGGCCAGCATCGCGGCGCCGACGGCCTTGTCCTGTTCACCGTTGCCGCCACTGATCCCGACGGCGCCGACGATCTGACCGTCATAGATCAGGGGAAAGCCGCCGACGAAGATGGCGAACTTCCCGGGCAGCATGTGGCTGATGCCGAAGGCCTCGTTGCCGGGAAGTGCCGGGCCGTTCGGCGGCTCGTTGAACAGATGGGTCGCCCGTTCGTGACCGGCCGCGGTGAATGCCTTGGCGATGGCGATGTCCACGCCGGTCAGTCGGGCACCGGGAAGGCGGTGCAGGGCAATGACATTTGCGCTCTCGTCGCATACACACAGTGTCTGCTTGACGCCGATCTCGTCGGCCTTCGCGCGGCCGGCGATGAGAAGCGGCAGCGCGTCGTCGAGGGTGATCCGGTGTATTTGATGCATGGGGTCGCTCTCTTCGAGGGGTCCACCGAACATGACGGTGGATATCGGGTGCCGGTGTCCGATCGTGGCGGTCGCCAGCGGGACATCTCATTTCTAACAGCGCCCGAGCGTGAACGACGTGGTGAAAGTGGCTTAGGATCAATGCAATATGTGGGCATTGTGCACATCGCTTGAGTGCGAGTGACCCCGATAATGGGTGGATGCAGTGTGTCCGGCAACCGTCGGCATCACATCCCCTGTGGAAGAAGGCAAACCGTCATGGAACCCAGCCCTCGACTCACCGGCCGCGGCCTCCTGGATGAAACGCTCATGGCCGGTGCAACGGTGGTTTCCGGAACAGGTTGCTTGGATCGTCCGCTGACCTGGGCACTTCCGTTCAGTGAGGTGATGGGACGCTACGACAACCTCGACGCGGTTGCGGTGTATGCCCGCCCGGAGGCGATCGCGGGCAATCCACAGGCATTGACCGCGCTGGCCGCGCGCGGTGCTGCGGCCTTGATCATCGACGGCTCGATCCCGGCGGCGGTCGCCGCCATGGACCTGCCGGAGGACATGGCTGTGGTCGAACTGTCGTTCCCGATCGGTTTTGCCGACCTGAATCGTCTTCTGGCAGAACGGTCCCTGAATCAAGAATTGCACGTCATGCGGTACTCGTCCCACGTGCACAGCACGCTCGCCGGGCTGCTGCACCGAGGTGCCGGGATGGCGATCCTGATCCGAGAGGTCTCGGCGCTCGCCCAGTGTCCGGCGCTCGCGCTCGATGCCCGCGGCACCGTTGTCGCCCAACACGGTATGGCCGGGGAAGAAACCGCCTCAGTGTATGAACGACTGCGAAATAGTTTGGTGGACAGACAGAGTCGTACTTCTGGCCGGTCCGCACACGGCGCCACCACCTGCGTCGTCGAACTCGACGACGAGGAGTCCAGGTATACCTGTACCGCGAGTTCCATCATGCTCGGCAAATGGTTCGAGGGCTGGGTTGTCGTGCTGGCCGGTGGACCGTCGTCCCCTGGCCTGCACGATCTTGCTCAGCATGCGGTGGTCACAGCACAGGCGACCGCGATAGTCGGGTCAGAGATGTTGCGGCAACGCAGCGTCGATGAAGCCGAGGAACGTGCACGTGGCGATTTCGTACAGGCGCTTGTACACGGCAGTTTTGCAAGCGAACACGACCTGCAGACACGTGCGGACTACCACGATGTCGACCTCACATCGACGTTCGGTGTCTTCGTGGTGCCGGTGCCCGCGCCGAAGATGAACTCGTCCGATTCCGACCGGAGCGGGAGTCTGGTGAAGATCGCGCGTCACGTCGCGGGAGTGCTCCCGGATCCGGCGGTCCGCTCGTACGTCACGGTGATCGGTGATGTGCTGGTGGTGGTTCGGACATTGAAGTCCCGCGACGACCGGGAGATCGAAGTCGAGATGGCCGACTACGCGGAGGCAATGGCTTTCGATGCTCAACGTCGCGGCGCACGCACCACCCGGGTGGCACACGGCGCGTCGGCCCTGGGTGTCGATCAGATCCGGGAGAGCTATCGGCAGGCACGGGTCGCGCTGGGGATCGGTCAGCGATTGCAGATGACCGGGTCGATCGCGTATCGCGACCTGCGTGGTTTCGGGGTCCTCGAACTGGTCTCCGGCACCGATCGTGGCCGACAACTCGTCCGAGATGTGTTGGGGCCGTTGCGTCCGGGCTCGGACCTCTACGACACTCTCGTCGCTTATCTCCGCGTCGGCGGTAACGTGAACGCTGCCGCGCGGGACCTGAATGTCCACCGGAACACGATGCTGTCCAAGCTGGACCGGATCACCAAGGCCCTGCGAATCGATGTCCGGGTGCCGGAGAACCAGTTCACGGTCTGGTTGGCCATCCGGCTGGAGTTGCTCGAACAAATCCACCACGCGGTGGACGGCGAGATCAATTACCGCTGAACTTCTTGGGCGGTTCGACCCTGACGCCTTCCGGATCGTGTCCGAGGAACGTGGCACCGAGACCGGTCGCTGCCACGATCGCACACACCCCGAAGAGTGCCGGATACGACCAGCTGTCGATCGCGATGGCGACCCACGCGGCGCCGAGTGCCGAGCCACCGAACCGGATGAGGTTGAACAGGCCCAGTCCGGTGCCCTGCGCGCCGGCGGGGGATCGCGTCGACCCTGCGGCAGCCGGTGTCTGGACCATCGCGATCCCGATACCCGTGGTGACCAGTGCCCCGACCATGGTCCACCGGTTGCCGTCAGACACCCAGACCACCAACACCATCGCGACCTGGGCGAGAATCAGCACACACAAGCCGGCCCTCATCATCCGGCGGGCGCCGAGTGAATCGGACGTGCGCCCGACCACCGGCCCGAGCAGGGCCATTGCCGCCGGCAGGGCGAACAGGATCAGGCCGGCGGCGGCCGTGGACTCACCGTGGTCGTTGAGATAGAGCGGCACGGCCAGCAGAGCTGAACCCAGACAGAACATTTGGGCGCACGCTGCGACGGCGCTACGGACAAACCGGGATTCGGCGGTCAACCGGACGTCCACGAAGGGTGCCGCGGTCCGGCGCGCGTGCCAGATGAACCAACCCAGCAGGGCGCCGGCCACACCGATCAGTCCGAGTACGACGGCCACGTGTACACGTGGCTGTGGCACCAGGGTCAGACCCAGAACCAAGACTCCGGCCCCCAGCGTCAACGCGACGGCACCGGTCACATCCAGGCGCATGACACGTCCCGGATAGGCGGGTATCCAACGCATCGTGCCTGCAAATCCGATGAGCGCCACCGGGATCAGCGGGACGAAAACCCAACGCCAGCCCCATGTCCCGGCGATCAGGCCGCCCATCGACGGGCCGACGGCCTGTCCGATCCCGTTCACGCTCGCCCAGGCGCCGACTGCCCTGGCCCGCCGCTGCGGGCCGAACAACCAGGCGATCAAGCCCATTACGGCGGGCGCGAACGCGGCGGCTGCGACACCACCGAGTGACCGCCACGCGATCAGCGCGGCCAGGCTCGGCGCGGTGGCAGCACCGGCGGAGCAGACTGCAGTGGCCAGCAGCGCGCCGCAGTACACCCGGCGCCTGCCGAAACGGTCTCCGACGTACCCGGCGAGCGGCATCGTCGCGGCAAAGGTGAGCAAGAAGCCCACGGCGACGAGGACCCCGTCTTCGAGAGGTGCATGGAAGTCGGAAAGTATCTCGGCGAGTGGAACATTGACGATGTTGTTGCTGACCGTACCGACCAGTGTCCCGGCAAGCAGTGCCGAGAGCGCCAACGGGGTACCGGCGTCGTCGGCGTTTGTCGTCTTGGCCGGGTCGGCAGTGGTGGTCATCGGTTCCTCGTCCCCGTTCCCGGGCCGGGATGACCGGCTCCGCCTCCCACCATCTCACCGCGTCCGGCGGTGAGCACCACCGCGAAAGCTCGATTGTGCACAGGGTTTCCGGTGAAACCTATGCATACTGCACCGCTCGACGGTCTTCTCGGACGGCGAGATGACCGATGATCGCGGCGGCGAACATCAGGGCCGCGGCCAGTGCCATCGGGACCGCCACGTGGAGGTGGAGCAGCAGTGCCCCGGCCACGGCACCGAGGAAGATCGTGAGGATGGCGGCCAGCCGCCGGTTCGCGAGACTGTGCTTGCTGCCCGGCATGAACGACTCACCGGCGAGCTGGGTGAGGGTGGAGGTCACGACCACCGTCGTCATGTCGGTCACCGCGAGTTTCCGGGCGACGGCCGCCTGGGTGCCCATCACCGCAGCTGTGGTTGCGGCGACGGCAATCTGGACGGGTTCGGCGTGTGGATCGAGCAGGATCAAAGCCAGCGCGCAACCGGCGAGCGCGCCACCGCCGGCGACCAGCAGGCCGGTGGTGCGACGCAGGTGCCAGGTCTTCTCGTGACCCCGCAGGAGTAGGCCGGCCACATAGGCACCCATCATGAACGCGCACACCGCGAACAACGGTCCCAGGATCGGTAGTCCGTCGGCTCCGGCCAATGCCATACCGAGGATGACGATGTTGCCGGTCATGTTGCCGGTGAACACCCGATCCAGGGCAAGATAGCCGACCGCGTCGACGATGCCGGTGACGAATGTCAGGACGATGACGGGCAGGAAGGCTGGTTCGAGCTGGAAGCGCGGCGGCATGGTGGTGGGCTCCTCGGTGAGCGTGGACGGGGGACGATCGGACCGGGCGACGCCGAATGCCCGCCGCGGATACTCCCCGCGGCGGGGCACTCGAGACGGGATCTGTGTCAGAGGAACAGGATCGCGAACAGCGTGCAGAGGACGAGACCGCTGACGACGGGCAAGAAGCACTTCCGGGCCAGGTCGAGTACCGGAACCCGGGCGAATCCGGCCACAGCGACGAGCGATGACCAGGCGACGAGCGTGCCACCGCCCGACCAGATATTGCCCATCTGACCGATCGCCGCAAGGGTCGAGGGATCCATGTCGACGGCCGGACCCAGAGCCCCCGAGAGTGAACCGGTCAGCGGCAGGCCACTGAAACCGGAGCCCTCCAGACCCGCGATCATGCCGATGAACAGGATGCCGAACGCCGTCACGAACGAGTTCTGGGGGAGGTGTGACTGCGCGGAGTTCACCAGATCGAACAGGATTGCCGGACCTGCCTCGTCGTCGGAGTAGCCCAGAATCGCGCCGGAGAAGTCGGCGTTTCCGATGAAGAAGAAGCCGGCGATGGGGAGCACGATGCCCATCGCCTTGAAGGCGAAGACAAGCCCGTCGATGAGGTGCTCGGACGTGGTCTCGAGAAAGTTGCCCTTGTCGGTGACCGCGGCGGCCGCAAAGAGCACCAGAGCGGCGATACCTCCGACGATGGCGGCCGCATCGCCACCTTTCAACTCTGGGAAGACACCCACCTTCCCCAAGATGAGGTAGACCACGAAGGCGAGATAGACCAGCGGCACCAGCATCGCGAAGGTGCGAGCCATCGCCGACTTCGCCGGCGGTTGATCGCCCGGTACCGCCACCCGTTCGATAACGGTTGTGGCCGAGGACGATTCGGTCACGGTGGACACTTTCACCGGGCCGCCGGGCCGCGGTCCGGGGAGACCGCCGTCGACGGAGTCGGAATCCGGTCCGCCGACACCACCGTCGTCGCCCAGCTCATCACGCAGGTCGTCGGCACCGCGGTCGGCCTCTGCCTCCCATTCGACGAGCAGGTCCGGTGACGGAGCGCGCCAGTGTTTGCGCTGCATGACGAACGTGATGATGAGGGCGGTCAGGCCGACGATGAGCGATAGGACCATCGCCTTGTCGGCCACCAGGTCGGCGTCCACGCCGGCGCTCGATGCCGAGATGCCGGGAGCGACTTTGATGATGTAGTCCGACGACAGCGCCATTCCCTGACCGCAGATGGCGATCACCATACCGACCGACAGCGGAGACAGGCCGGCACGGATGGCCACGGGGATGAGCACTGCGCCCACGAGCGGAACCGCAGGTGTGGGCCAGAAGAACAGCGAGATCACGTAGGTGACGATCGCCAGAACGATGAAACTGCTTGTGCCGGTCCGCATCACGCGCCTGAACGGGGCGACCATCAGGCGGTCGGCACCCATGTGACGAAGTGCGCCCAACATTGCCGTGACCATGGCGATGATGAGGAAGATGTTGAAAAGCTCTTTGGCGGCAACAAGACTGGCATTGAAGATCGATGCGAGACCGGTGATGATGCTGCCGGAGAAGACGAAGGCGGTCAGGAATGTCGCTATCACAGCAGGTACGACGATGTTCTTGCGCATTGCCATCGTGATGAGGATGACGATGATCCCGACGAAATACACCCAGTGGGCGGCAGTGAGATGAGCGTTCAATGTGGTTCCTCCGGAAAACGCACCTGGACCGAAATGTGCGGGGCTGTGAGAATTGAGTTTTCCGCCAGAACCGATGACCGGCAACGCGAACGTTGCACAGTCGTACCCGTCATATATGTGCAATCTCCACGCATTGTTGCCGGTGCGTTACTTCCATGTCTGTCCGGTAACGCCGGGCCATCTGCCGCTGTCTGCTCCAGAATTTGGAAAAGGACCCCACACGGACGTTGCGTCGCGTGTGGGGTCCTTCGTCTGGGGGCTTCCCGAAGGTGGATCAGGAAGCGGGCAGGTAGCCCTTGTACTCGTTGAACAGTGCGACCTGATCAGCGGTGAGGTCACCCTGCGCATTGGCCTGGTCGAGCAGCTGGTGCAGCGCGGGATCGTTGATCGTGGCCTTGAGCTGAGCGACGATGTCGTCGGTCGCCTGCGCCAGGTTCGGGAGCTCGGGCACGGCCGGGATCTCCAGGCTCGGAGCCGCGGTCGGGGCGTCGCGCTGGGTGGCGCCGCTCAGACCGGTGCCGCAGGTGGGCCATGCGCCCTTGCCCTGAGAGGCGAGGACACGCTCGGCGACAGCGATCTGCTGTTCCTTGGTGGCCTGGTCTGCCGACGGGGCGAACTCGCCGCCGCCGTGGCCGGTCCAGGTGCTCGGGGAGAACTGCAGGCCGCCCTGGTAACCGTTTCCGGTGTTGATGGCCCAGTTGCCGCCCGACTCGCACTGTGCGACGCGGTCCCACTCGGCGTCGGTGGCTGCTCCGGCGTTGCCGCCGCCTGCGAAGGCGAGGCTGGCGCCGCCGCCGATGACGGCAGAGGTGAGAGCGATCTTGGCAACGGTGCGACCGGTGTTGGTCGGCTGACGATGACGTCCGGACATAAGTTTAACTTCCTCTCTCCACGCGCCTACGAAGTCAGCTGTCGGGTTCGAGCGAGAGGTTGCTCGGTTCCGCTATGCGGAACTGCACCCCAAGGATTTCGTTGGTCGGCAGGCGTTGACCGCCGTGGACCGCGGAAATCCGGTGATCTCCAGGAGATGTTTGGGTCCCCCGCCCCCGTCCCTGAATTGCGTTTGGTGTGTCTCGGACCGCGGGACGAGGTTGGGCGCGGCGATCCGAGAGTATTCAGTTGCGATCGGGTCGATCTGGTCGATCAGTTCGACCGAGTCAGACGGTACGTGTTAATTCGCGCTTACACACGCCTACTCGAGGGGGCATAACTGTGTGTCCAGAAGGGGCTTTTGAGCCTGATTTGGCATATTTGCTGCTCACCGGTATGACTGTCGTCCCGTGTCCGATCCGTGATCGAACCGTGATGTGAGTAACGTCACAGTTTGAATCAAGGGGATGAAGCGCACAAGTGGGTCAAACGACCCGGTTACGTGCGGGGGTTCGCTGACTCAACCGCCTGCGAACGGCGGGAGAACATCGACGGTGTCTCCCCCGGAGAGGGTTCGCGACCGGTCGCGGACCGCTACCGACTCATGCAGATATGAGCATCTTTGCAACACTTCGGCCAACCGCGGATTCGATTGCCCCAATTCGGATTCCAGATCGGCAAGAGTTGCTTTGTCGGTGAGATGTATCACCAGTTGCTCGACCCCGGCGGCGGCCTGCGCAGCCGCGAAAAACCTGACGCAGATCTCCATGTCAGCCCCCGATCGCCGACATGGGTCGGGAGGGCTGGAGGAAGCCCGGATCGTTGACCCCGTGACCGGGCAACTTGCCCCAGGTCGCTTCGCGCCAACGCAGCGCGATGTCCTGATCTGAATTCTCGGTTGACTTCAGCAAAGCACGAATATCGGTCTCCGACGTGGCGAACAGACAGTTGCGGAGTTGACCGTCGGCGGTCAGGCGGGTTCGGTCGCAGTCGCCGCAGAAGGGCCGTGTCACCGAGGCGATGATGCCCACCCGGGCCGGCTTGCCGTCCGGTGTGTGATGCCCCTCGACGAGCCACCGCTGCGCCGGTGCGGCGCCCCGGGGTGCGGTATCGGGCCGTAGATCGAATTCGGCCTGCAGCGTGTCGAGGATCTGGTCTGCGGTGACCATCGTCGTCCGTGACCAGTGGTGCTCGGCGTCCAGCGGCATCTGTTCGATGATGCGTAATTCGTATCCCTCGGCCAGGCAGAACCTCAGGAGTTCAGGGGCATCGGCCAATCCGGTTTCGGGATCGAGGACCGCGTTGACCTTGACCGGCCGTAGACCGGCTGCCTGTGCTGCGGCCAGCCCGGCGATGACGTCGGGGAGTCGGTCGCGGCGGGTGATCGAGGCGAAGCGGGCCGCGTCGACGGTGTCGAGGGAGACGTTGACCCGATCGAGTCCGGCCGCGGCCAGCGCCTCGGCGCTGCGGGCCAGGCTCAGGCCGTTGGTGGTCAGGGCGATCTCGGGGCGCGGTTCGAGAGCGGCCACGGCACTGATGATCTCGGTCAGATCCTTGCGCAGTAGTGGTTCGCCGCCGGTGAATCGGACCGCGCGGATACCCAGGTCGCGAACCGCGACACCGACGAGCCGGACGATTTCGTCGGCGGTGAGGACGTCGGCCTTGTCGAGCCAGTCCAGACCCTCCGCCGGCATGCAGTACGTGCACCGGAGGTTGCAGCGGTCGGTCACCGAGACGCGCAGGTCGCGCACCGCCCGTCCGAAGGTGTCGATCATCGGACCGGTGGTGGGCATGACGGCGTCGGTTGTCGGTCGCGCGACGGGACCGGTTGGCATACCGAGTGCGATGACTGTCACAGGGTCCAGCCTACGGTTTACTGCCGGAACGCGGTGGCCGCAATGGGCTCACGGCACCGGGGCGGGCGGGAAACGGCTCAGGCGCGGCGTTCCAGGGCGCGGAAGGTGCTGGCGTGGAACACCAGCGGTTCCTGCTCGGTGTCGGCACGCAATGCCAGCACCTTGAGGAGTACCAGGCTGTGATCACCTGCCGGGATCTCGTTGTAGATCTCACACGCCAGTTGCGCGACGGCGCCCCCGATGAACAGTGCGCCGTCGGCGGTGGTCTCGAGTGCGAGTCCGTCGAACCGCTTTGCGGCCGGGCCTGCCAACTGCTTGCACTCGGCGTCCTGGTCGTGTGCGAACACCGACACGCCGAGCACCGCCGCCGAATGCAACTTGGGCCAGGTCGTCGACTCGTTCTGCACACACAGCGATACCAGCGGGGGATCGAGTGACACGGTGGCGAAAGAACTCGCCGCGATACCGATCGGGTCACCGTCGCCCTGATGGCATACGGCGACGACGCCGGTCGGAAAACAACTGTAGGCACGCCGCAGGGCCGAACCATCGCTGGTGGGCGTCAGGGCTCCGTCAATGTGAAGGCTCATCTCGCAGATCACTCTAGTGGCGGCCTGTTGTCGCCGTCGGAGCGGTCGGCCTGTTGTTTCGCCCGGCGCCCTGATCGCAGGGCAAAAATCAGTCCGAGCAGAAACCCCAGGGGTGCACACATGATGAGCAGATAGACGAACAGGGGAGCGGTTTCACCGGTGATCGGCTCGGCGAGAAACAGTGCGATGAGCGCAATGAGCCCAACCGCGAACAACCCCACCGCAACCCGTAGCAATCCGGCGCCTTCGGCTTTGCGCATGAGGTCAACGGTAGTGCAGTGCCAGGCGGCCACCAGAGGGCGGCGCTCCCTCCTGCGGGGCGAGCCGAAGGCGAAGGCCTGATCCGGCCGCATGACGGGAGAAAACCATGGTGTTCGGAGCATGGCCGAGGGGCTAGACTGATCAAACGCGTCTGGCTGGACCGCAATTGTCACAGCGGGCGCTTTCGTTTTGGGTCACGCGAACAGATGAGGGTGTGCACAGTGCCTACCGGCAAGGTGAAGTGGTACGACGCGGAGAAGGGCTTCGGCTTTCTCTCGCAAGACGATGGCGAAGACGTCTATGTACGTTCGTCAGCGCTCCCCGCTGGAACCGAGGCTCTCAAGCCCGGCCAGAAGGTCGAGTTCGGCATGGCCGCAGGTCGTCGTGGCCCGCAGGCGCTCACGGTCAAGATCCTCGACCCGGCGCCGAGCGTTGCCAAGAACACCCGGGAAGCCCGTAAGGAGCAGCCCAAGCGGCACACTACCGACGAGCTGCACGGCATGGTCGCCGATCTGATCACTTTGCTCGAGGGCAAGGTGCAGCCGGATCTGCGCAAGGGGCGCTACCCCGATCGCAAGACATCGCAACGTATTTCAGAGGTTGTCCGGGCCGTGGCCCGCGAACTCGAATCCTGATCCCCCCGACGCCGTCGACTACCCGGAAGCGGGGATGTCGACGCTGTCGGGAAGGGTGTCGATGGCCCAGATTCCGCGTTGGATGAAGACGCCGGGCTGGGTCTCCACCTGCGAGGGCTGGGTGATCTGGACGACGGCCAAGATCTTGTCCTTCGTCGAAGGCAACGTGATGGTGCGTTTGGAGTCGCTCAGGTAGATGGTCTCGGTGCCGTTGTCGAAGCCTTCGGCGGTCAGGTGCTGCACCACCAGGATCCACGGGCCCACCGCGAGTTCATGCGAGAGCGACACCATCAGGGTGTCGCCGACGGCGACGGGAACCCGCGTGGGTGGATTCGTCGCCGAGCCGTCGCACTTCGACAGGTCGATGCTGCAGTAGGCCAGCGGTTCGACGCGGACCAGCTTGCTGCCCGAGGCGACCTGGACGTACGGCACGTCGTCGCTCTTGTGGCCCGCGGTCAGTGCGGCCACCGAGCCGCCGACGATGGCAACGAACAGGACGGCAACAATCGCCGCAATGATGGCGAACTTCTTTTCGCCGGTCGTCAAACTCATACTTCGCGAGCACCCTTTTTCCGTGATGTGTTCTTGTTCCACGACTCCCGCACGGTGGGATCGACGTGGATTGCGCCGGTCGGCATGGTCATGTCTGGCCGCTTGCCACCGAAACCGGGGACCAGGGTCGATCCCCGGTTGGTGACGAACGTCTGGGCGAATCCGAGGGCCAGCAGGCCGGTGACCACACCGAAACCGATGGTCAGGTTGGTCGGCAGCAGGACGCCGAGGGAGGCGCCGAAGACCCATCCCATCTGCAGCACGGTCTCGGAACGGCCGAATGCCGACGCCCGGGATTCGTCGGGGAGATCGGTCTGGATGGACGAGTCGAGGCAGACCTTGCCGATCGCGCTGGTCCCCGACGCGATCAGTGCGGCGATGGCGATGAAGATCAGGTTGCTGAAGACCGCGGCGAGCAGCGCGACGACCGCGCAGGTACCGGTCACGATCACCACGATGCGCTGAGGGTTCGGGAGTTCGAGGCGGGTGCCGGTGGCATTGCCGATGAAGTTGCCGATGCCGGCCGCCGCGCCCACCGCACCGAGCATCGCGACCTGGGCCCAGCCGCTGCCGCCGCCCTGCTGAGACTTCGCATAGAAGGCGACGAACAGCGTCAGGAAGCCGGTGAGGATGCGGATCGTCCCGTTGCCCCACAACCCCACCAGGACGTTGCGGCCCACCGGTTGTCGCATCGTGGCCGTGAGCGCCTTGACGGTCGACTTCTTTGTTTCGTCGGGTGGCGGTATCCGGGGTCGGGCCGGCTCCCCGTGATAGGTCAGCGTCGTGGGCACTTCGCCCTCGGTGACCTCGACCCACGCCGGGATCCGCATACAGAGCACCGCGCCGACCACGGTGATGATCGCCAGCCACACCATCGCGCCCGGGATGTGCAGCGGCAGAACCTTGCCGAGCGCCGTCTCGAAGAAGGCGGCGACACCACCGCCGACGATGGTGCCCCCGACGAGGCCGAACGTGGTCAGCCGTGAATTCACCCGGGGCAGGTCGATGGTCGGCGGGAGGACACGTGGCGTCACCGCGGATTTGAGAACGCCAAAGGATTTGGACAGCACCAACATTCCGAGTGCGCAGGGGTAGAGGACCCACGGGTCGTATGTCAGCTGGTTCGTGGTCGTGTCCCACCCGGAGTTGGCCATCACCAGCAGCGCCAGGACGGTCCGGCCGAGAAACGTTCCGGCCATGGCGATCCGGCGGCCGCGCTGCAGTTTGTCCAGCAACGGTCCGATCAGCGGAGCGATGATGGCGAACGGTGCGATGGTCAGCGCGAGATAGAGCCCGACCTTGCCCTTGGACTCGGCACTGGCCGCGGCGAAGAACAGGGTGTTGGCCAGTGCGATCGTCATCGCGGCGTCGACGGCGAAGTTGACCACGGTTGGATACGTCAGTGCGGTCAGTCCGGATCGGTCGGCGCCGTCTGCCGTTGCGGCCTGGTGGATTTTTCCCAGGCCCTTGGACGTCAGTTCGCGACCGCGCATGGCCGCCACCCGGGTGACGGTGAGCTTGCGCGGCATGGCGCGGGCGTTGTCGTCGCTGTGGTAGTCGGTCTCGTCGAGCGGAGGCAGGTGCCGGTTCTGTGACGTCTGCTGCCGGGTGTCGTGCCGACCGGGCGCATCCGGCGGTGGGTACGCACCGGATGGACCCTGGTGCGGCGGCGGCTGGTTCCGGGGCGCCCGGGTGGTCGGCTGCTGGTTCGGCGGCGGCGGTTGGTGCGGGGGCGGTGGTTGCCGCATCCCGGGGCCGCGCGGCGGGGGACCGGACTGCGACGGCCGGGCCGGGCCGCCGTCGGCCGGATAATTGGCTGATCCCGGATGCGCGGAGGGCGACTGGCGCGGCGTCCGGCGGGGATCGTGTCCCGGTGCGCCACCATGGCCCCGCGCGTCTCCGCCCTTGTCCGAGGGGGTCGCACGAGGATCAGGTGGTGGATTTCCTCGGTTCACTTTGCTGATTCTTCCCTATCCCGCGACCGCCGACCAACCCTCGGGCGCTCCGGGCGGGTTGCGATACGGCACACTAGAGGGGTGAACGCGGTTACTGAACAGCCAGAAACAGCGACCGATGGTGCGCAGCCCGAACAGCAGCGGGTTTCGGCGCTCCTGACCTCGGCCGTCGACCAGGCGCGGGCCGCCATCGACGCCGACGAACGGGAAATCGGAGATCACCTCGAAGCGGTGACCGAGGCCCCGTACACGGTCACCCACTATTTCGCGGCGAATGTGCCCGGATATCGCGGGTGGCAGTGGTGTGTGGTGTTGGCCGGTTGCCCCGACAGTGACGACGTCACGATCAACGAGGTGGCCCTGCTGCCCGGGTCTTCGGCACTGACCGCCCCGGTCTGGGTGCCGTGGGATCAGCGGATCCGCCCCGGCGATCTGCACCCCGGCGATCTGCTCGCCCCTCCCGCCGACGATCCGCGGCTGGTGCCCGGTTATGTCGACAATGGTGATTTTGATCTCGTCGACGAAGAAGCGGCCGTCGGCGAGGCGATCGGGCTCGGCCGTAAGCAGTTGCTGAGCTACGAGGGCCGTATCGAGGCGGCGCAGCGCTGGGTCGACGGCGACCACGGTCCGGCCGCCGAGATGGCCCGCAACGCGCGGCACAGCTGCGGTACGTGCGCCTTCTATCTACCGGTCGTGGGTTCGTTGCGCGTGGCGTTCGGCGTCTGCGCCAACGAGTTCTCTGCCGACGGACATGTGGTTCACGCCGAATACGGTTGCGGGGCCCATTCGGACGTCAAGGCACCGGAAGGCGCCGGCAGCCCGGCTTACGACGCCTACGACGACGGCGCGGTCGAAATCCACGCGAACTCCTGAGCTGCGCGTGATGGCGCACTCCGGCAGGTGCCGGTGATGACCGGTCCGGATCCGTTTGATGTCGATCGGTTGCGGGAAGCGATCCTGCAGTCCTGGACGACATCGCCCACGCGTCTGCGGGAGGACACCGCAGCCGAATCCGATCTCGTCGGGGTCGGCTATCGCGATCGCCTGCTCACCGAGCTCGTCGCCAACGCCGCCGACGCCGCCACCGAAGCCGGTGTCGCGGGTGCGGTGGCCGTGTGGATCGACGGCGCCGACCTTCATGTTGCGAACACCGGGGCCCCGCTGGACCGGTCGGGGGTGCAGGCGCTGACCGCCTTGCGCTCCTCGAACAAGTCCGGCGAGGGTCTGGTCGGACGTTTCGGTGTCGGGTTCAGCGCGGTGGCCGCGGTGACCGATCACGTCCAGATTCGTTCCCGGACCGGATCCATCGAGTTCTCGGCGGCGCGCACCAGGGCCGAGCTCGCCGGGACCGACCTGGCCGGGCAACCGGTTCCCACGCTCCGCCTGGCCTGGCCGATCGACGCGCAGCCGGCATCCGGATTCGACACCGAGGTGGTGCTCGAACTCGACGGTGAGGTCGACGTCGCGGGCATGCTCTCCGATTTTTGCGGCGAGAGTGTCGAACTGCTGCTGGAACTACCTGCCATCGCAACGATCTCGGTCGGCGAACGGAACTTCACGCGGACCCGCGACGGCGACGTCATCACCATCGGTGCCGAGCAGTGGCGCGAATATGTGGCGCCACATGCCCGATGGCTACTCCCGTTGCGGGGCGATCACGTGGTTCCGGTGACGTCCGGGGTGCTTCGGGCGCCGACCCGGACCGATGTCGAACTGACGGTGCCCGCCATCTGTATCGGCGATGTCCGGTTGACGGCGGACCGCCGCGGACTGCACCCGGATGCCGATATCGCAGTGCTCGCAGCCGGTTACGCCGACTTCGCGGCCACGTTGCCCGCGGTGGACCGGTTGGTGCCGGTGCCGCAGCCGGGATTCGCGGCCGGTCATGAGGACGAGCGCCTGCGGACCGCACTGATCGATGAACTGCGTGAGCACCGATGGCTGCCCGGCGCCGGCGGGGATGATCTGATTCCCTCTCGCGCCGAGGTGCTGGTCGACCTGACACCGGGACTCGCCGCGCTGATCGGGGAGATCGTCGCGACACTGGTACATCCGGATCTGTCCGAGCGGTCTGCGTTGAGCCGGTTGCGCTCGGTGGGGGTCACCGAGATCGGACTGGCCGATGTCGCGGCACGACTGACCGGGTTGGAGCGTGAACCACGGTGGTGGGGAGAGCTTTACGCCGAACTCTCGGTGCTCGCACAGGGACAGGTGGACGAACTCGGGGCGCTGCCGGTGCCACTGGTCGATGGCCGGACGATGCCCGGCGCCCGTGGCACGGTGTTGCCGCCGCATGCATCCGCCGATGCCGGCGACACGCAGATCGCTGCACCGTCATGGCTGCCGACCGTGCACCCCGCTGCGGTGCACGACCTCCTCGAACGCCTCGGTGCCCGGCGGATCTCGGTGGGAGAGATGCTGGCCGACCCGGCGTTGGTGGCCGAGATCGAATCCGATCCGGGCAGTGAGCAACTCGTCCGCAGTGTGCTGGGCCTTCTTCGCAGCTCCCCGGATTCGCCGGTCCCGAGTCGGCTGGGCTCGCTGGAGCTGCCGACCGTCGATGACGAACCCCGCGCCGCGGACGAACTCCTGCTACCGGACAGTCCGCTCGCCGCTGTGCTGGTTGATGATTCACCGTTCGGTGTGGTCGATCCCGAATGGGTGGAGCAGTATGGGCCGGCGGCGCTGCGGGCGCTTGGCGTCGGCTGGGATTTCACCGTGGCCCGCGAAGAATATCCGACCGGCCCCGACCACGATCTGCCCGACGAAGCGCAGTGGTGGGACACCCTGACCGATGCACCGCAAACGCTGAGCGCGGTCCGCGATCTCGACCTGGTCGACCCGGACAAGTGGCCGCAGGCGCTCACCTTGCTGGCCGAATCACCCGACGCCGCCGCCTTGCTCACCGACCGCCGCGGTTATACGGCCTGGTGGCTCCGGCACTACGCCGTGATCGACGGGATGCGGTTGGGTCAATGGCGGGCGCCGAGTGACCGGTCCGCCCGGGGTCTGCTCGATCCGCTCGAACACCCCCAGGCCGACAACCTGGCCGCCGCGCTCGGCAGTGTCGATGTGGAAGACACCCAACAGGCTCGGATGATGCTGCGGCACTTGGCCGATGCGAATCGCTCCGTCATGCCCTCGGTGGCCGCAGCCGTGCACACGGAACTGGCACGGGCGCTGCGCGAGGGTCGCATCCGCCTCGACGATCTCGAACCACCCGCCGGATTCCGCACGCTGGCCGGGTCGGTGGCGCGCGATGCCGTGGTACTGGATGCGCCGTGGATGGTGGCCGCGCTGGATCCGGCCGGGACCGTGTCGGTGATGCCGGGGGAGTTCGGGCTGGCCACCAATCTTGCTGATCTGCTTGATATCCCGACCGCGACAGAGGAATTCGTCGGCGGACCGGTCGAGGCCGGTCTGGAATCGACCTGGGACGCCCAGCCCTGGGCCCTGCAGACCGCCCTGTCCCAGAACCGAGAGTTGCCGGTCGGGCCGATCAGGGTGCACGCCGGACTCACGGTGGTGTTGCGACGAGGGGACGGTAGTGCCGAGTATCGGGTGCCGTGGTGGCGTGACGAGAGTGGATTGATCCATGTTGATGAACAGTCCCGGGTCATTCCCGGCTGACGTGGCGGACATCGGCGATCCGCCGGCCGATCGGACGACGTCGTTCGGTCCGGATGAGCAGGTCCTCGACTGGATGGTCGATCACCGCACAGAGACCTGGACAACGGTGATGAAGGCGATCACCACGTTGGGCAACACCTTGACGCTGTTCCTGGTCGCGCTCGCTGTCACCGCCTTCTTCGCTCTGCGCGGTCAGTGGCGACTCGCACTCTTCGTCGGCCTCGGCTCGGCCGTGGGCTCACTGACGATGGTCGCTCTGAAGGAACTGTTCTCCCGTGATCGTCCGCCGATGCCCGAACGGCTGGTGGAGCTGTCGACCCATTCGTTCCCGTCAGGTCACGCGATGAGCTCGACGGTGGTGTACGGATTGACAGCGGTTGCCATCTATCGGTCGAGTCCGTGGGTTCGGGGGCACCTGTGGGTCCTGCTGGTCGCTCCGCTGCTCGCGCTGAGCATCGGCGTCACCCGCGTGTACCTCGGAGCGCACTGGATGACCGATGTCGTCGCAGGATGGATACTGGGTGCGCTCTTCGTGGCTGCGGCGACGTGGATGACCTTCAGGACAG
The DNA here is from genome assembly GCF_059553375.1 of Williamsia sp. z71. Classification (NCBI taxonomy): domain Bacteria; kingdom Bacillati; phylum Actinomycetota; class Actinomycetes; order Mycobacteriales; family Nocardiaceae; genus Williamsia; species Williamsia sp. z71. The sequence goes on along the minus strand of NZ_JCANWX010000004.1, from coordinate 13,601 downwards.
GCCCTGCTGAGCAGCCGGACTCCCTCGACGAACAGCGAGCTTCTGCAGATACACGACGAAGCAGCCGAACAGACCCACCCCCAGGCCCACCAGGCAGATCGTGAGGGTCGTGTCGGTGCCGAGGTCCCAGATCGCCACCACGAGGGTGGCGATCAACCACGCGGCCATCCCCACGGCGATCACCGGTCCGGGTGCGGTCCACCGGGAGGGTAGTTCGGGAATCTCTGCGGGCATGGGGTCAGGTTAATCCGCTTTCGGCCCCACACGAATTCGCGGTGCTCACCCGATGGGCGAAGTGCAGTTTCTGCAATTTTTTTCGCCAGTCGCTCAATTGTGAGGTGAACAAATGAATCTTGGCAGTTCAGCGCGCATTTCGGTCATGCTCACCTATCCTCGAACCGTGGAGCAGAATGACGAGAAGTTGCCAAATGATCTGGCGATAGCTGTAGTGCGGCTGACCAGGCATTTACGTGGGCGCCGGGCTTCGTCCGTGGTGTCGCTCACGCAGCTGTCGGCTCTGTCCACACTCAAACGCGAGGGTTCTATGACCCCTGGTGCCATCGCCGCACGTGAAAGAGTCCAGCCGCCGTCGATGACCCGCGTGATCGCCTCGCTGGCCGACCTGGGAATGGTCAAGCGCGAACCCCATCCGACCGACGGCCGACAGGTGATCGTGACCTTGACGTCGGCCGGGGACGCACTGGTGGTCGACGAGGCGAACGCGCGCGAGGAGTGGCTGCGGGCTCAGCTCAAACGGCTCGACGACCAGCAACTGGCCACGTTGCGCGGTGCTGTCGGCATCATCGAGTCGCTCGTCACCGAAAGCGACTGAGCGCCGGCCACCGGCGGTGACCGGCATCCGCCGTCAGAAGGACGTACCGGCGACCGGCTTGCGGTCTGTGCTGAACGCTTGGTCGACCGCGTGCAGGGTGGCGCCGTCGATCGTCCACAGCCTTTCCGCTGCCGCGAAGTCGACAGCTCGGTACGCGCCGAGATAAAGACTGCCGAGTACCGAGATATCCATCCGGACAGTGGGTTCGGCGTCGGTGGTGCCGATGGTGGCCCGATTGTCGGTGATCGACACCTTCCAGCGTCCGCCGGAGTCCCGGAACGAGTCGCTGACCTCCAGCACGAAGTCGGTGTCGTGGCCGTACTCGCGTAGCGAAAGGGCTTGTGCGACATCGAGAATGCGGAGCCACATGCTGTCGCGGATGCCGGTGACCTTCGGTGCCCGCAGATCGGTGAGCTTGAGGGGGAGCGGATCGTCCACCGGGGTCGTCGCGGTGATCGCCGGTACCAGATCGAGCCCCGACAACACCCGCCACAACTCCGTGTGGGCCTCGTCGGTGACGGCGAAGAGTTCGGAAACCTCTGCGATGGAAACGGTCTCGGATTCGTGGTGGATCCGGTAGCTCGCGTAGCCGTCGGGGTGCACCAGGTAGTGAAGTCCGCTGCGCCCGTTGCGGAGGATGGGGCGGTCGGCGAAGATCATGTTCCACCACACCGGTGTTCGGACAATGGCGCCGGGCCTGGTCGACACCCAGCGGTCGTGGATTTCGGGAACCGACTCGCGGACCTGTTCGGCGTCGGCGAACCGGACCCGGGAATCGGCCGGAGCCGCTGCCCGCAGCGAGGCCTTCTTCAGGTCCAGACGCAGGGTGTGGTCGAAAGCCGCAGGCCCGTAACCGAATCGCTCATAAATCGTGCCCTCGGAGGCCGTCAGGATCGAGAAGACCGACTGCTCGCGTTCCCACTGCTCGAACATCTCGGTGATCATCAGCCGGAGGATCCCGCGGCGACGGTGCGTCGCGGCCACCGACACCCAGGACAGTCCGGGCAGGTCGACCTGGAGTCCACCGGGGATCGACATCTTCATCCGGAAGAACATCGCCACACCCACGAGAACGGGACGATCCGGATCGGAGGTGTCGTGGACCACGATGGCGTCGCCGTCGGTGACCTTGGATCGGATGTCGGCCAGGGCTTCATCGTCGAGCGGCTCGACAAATGCGAACGCCCGCGCATCGGCGATGGCAATATCGGGCCAGTCGGAGTCGATTGCACGACGAAGCGTCAAATTACCGTTACTCACCCTTCCAACTTGTCACATCACCGGTCGGGCAGACTAGCCGGATGGCCGGATCGCATACTCAAACAGGTGGCATCATGTCGGATCTCACAGTCGATGTGATCGACATCGACGATCCCGCGGACCCCAGGGTCGATCACTTTCGCGATCTCAACTCCGCGGATCGGCGCCCTGACCTGCCTGTTCTGCCCGGTGGCCTGCCCGGCAGGGGCCTGGTCATCGCCGAGGGTGTGCTCGTTGTGCAGCGGATGGCCGCCTCCAGGTTCGCTCCGCACGCGTTTCTGGGCGTCGACAAGCGTCTTCGAGAACTGACCCCCACCCTCTCCGTCGACGCGATGGCCGGGGTGCCCTTCTATCGGGCCAGTGCTGCCGTGATGGCGGAGATCGTCGGATTTCATCTCAATCGTGGTGTCCTTGCCGTCGCCCGCCGTCCCGAGCCACTGACGCTCGCCGATGTGCTCGCGGGCGCCCGGACGGTGGCGGTCCTCGAGGGCGTCAACGACCACGAGAACATCGGCAGCATCTTCCGGAACGCCGCGGGACTCGGTGTGGATGCGGTGATCTTCGGTGGGGCCTGTTCCGATCCGCTCTACCGGAGGTCGGTCCGGGTATCGATGGGACACGTACTACTCGTTCCCTTTGCCCATGTCGAGAGTTGGCCGTCGGATTTGGAAGTGCTCCGCGACAACAACTTTCGGATCATTTCACTCACACCCGAGCGCACTGCCGTCCCGCTGTCGCAAGCCGTGGACGCCGAGCGGGTGGCATTCATGGTCGGGGCCGAGGGGCCGGGTCTGTCGGAGACTGCGATGCGTTCGGGTGATGTGCGGGCGCGTATCCCGATGGCCCGGGGGACAGACTCGCTCAACGTGGCGACGGCCGCGGCGCTGGCCTTCTACGAACGCGCTCGCTGACCATCTGGCGCGGTGTCCAGGGTGGGTCGGGCGGGGTTAGGACTTGGGGCCGAACCCGAACCAGCGGGCGACCCGTCCCGGCTTGTGCTCGCCCGACTGTCGGCGCTCATCGCCGGCCGGTCCGTGGTCGGGCGGGTGGATGTGGTCGGTGGCCCCGTTGCCCTCGGACAATCCCAGATCGACATCGGCCTCTGACGGGACATATCCCTTGGGCCGGATCGCGAAACCCGAGACCACGATTTTCGAGGGATCGTAATCCTCGGCACCCAGTGGGGTGGTGAACCGGAATCCGAGCCATTCACGAATCGCCTGTTCGGCGAATTCCTGGGGGTGGAACGGCAAAGCCTGTGGATCTGGTGGGGCGCCATCGGCATACTTCAGAGGGTGCTCGCCGGCCCAGAACGGACCCTCGAAAATGAAGGGCAGCCCGATGTTTTCGTAGATGGTGACCGGGTTCGCCGAGAACGAGCGGCGCAGCGTCCCGTTCTCCCAGCGGGCGAACGCGCCCAGCGAGGATTCCGGTTCGGTGTGCAGGACGACCACTTCATCCGACGGTACCGCGGTGATCCAGGCCTCGGGCAGTGTGGACGGGGTGGTCGTGGACAACACCGGGCTCGTGACGACGATCAGTGAGCCATAGACGCCGACGAAGAGCTGATCGTCGGCGGGGGTGGCGGCTGAGGCAAGGTCTGTCTCACCGATGGGCAGGGCGGTGAGGTCGGGGCACAACGCGCCGGCGAGGCTTGCCGCAGCGGCGGGATCGTGCCGCAGGCCCTGCCTGATCTCGGCTGGCGGATCGCTTGAGTTGATGAACCAGAGCATCGACGCCTTCGCTGCCAACTCAAGTCCTTTCGTCGGTGCCGACCTGTCTCACGTACGGAACATTAAACGCTGTTCACGGGTTACCGCTGCTGCGGACCCCGAGAAGTACATCCTCCCAGGCGGGTAGCGATGGCTTGCGATTCCCGCGTCCACGCTTGCGGTTCGGCTCCGACTTGTCCTGCTTCTCAGTGTTTTTGGGTTCGGTCTCGGGGGCCGCATCCTCCTGCGCCGCAGACGTCTGCGGTTCCACCGCCGTCGCGGTCTGCTCGTCCACCGCCGTCGCGGTCTGCTCGTCCGACGCCGGGTCGTCGGCGATCACCTCGGGCAGGTCGTCGACCTCATCTACCGGATCGCTGTGGGCGGCGGTCGGCCGGGGACGAGATTCGGGGACTGCGGGACGAGGTGCCCGCCGGGCGGTTTGTTCTCCGGTGACGGAGTCGGCGTCCACGGTGACCTCGGACCCGTCGGGTTTCACGGACATGCGCGCCGAACGCGAAATCGGTGACACCCGAGCGGCTTTCGGCGGCGTGTAATCGAAGGCGAGTTCGGGATCTACGGAATCGGTGTCGTCGACGGCAGGCGGAAGTGGTGTCACGCTGCGCAACGGCCGGCTCAGGTCCGGATCGATCAACTCGTCGGCGACCTCGTCGATCGCCTCGACGGTGCCCGAGTTCGAACCGGGCAGATAACGCCAATGCGCCCGATTGACCGAACGGCCGACGTGCCAGCTGACCTGGACGACCCAGCGGTTGTCCTCGCCCTTCCAGGCGTCCCACTCGGTGTTCTCGGGATTGTGCCCACGCGCGCCCAGCGCCGCGGCGACCACCTCGCCCAATGTGGACAGCGCCGGCCCGTCGTAACGCAGGGGATGGGCAGCCGCGGCGAGTTCGGCGGCCCGGGAGCGCTCGAGCAACACCGGATGGGCAAAACGTTCGACCCGACTCATCGGCACCCCGGCGGCCACGGCCACCTGGGCGACCGTGGCACCCGCGCGGATCCTGGCCTGGATCTCGCGGGGCCGCAGCGAGCTGTCCATCTCGATCTCGATCTGGCCCAGCCGGGTCAGATCACCACGGGCTGCCGCACGCAGGGTGTCATCAGCAGGGATACGGAACTTCTCGCCCGACTCGGTGTCCTGACAGATCACCTTCTGGCCGTCCGGCTCAAGGCCGATGACTCGAAGCTCACGCATCTGCTTCTCCTTCACGTCTGGGAGCCGGCCGGGGCATCTGTGTCGGTGTGCATTGGCGTCAGCGTAATGCAGTCAGCCCCCGAACAGTGGGCATGACACGCATAAAAAACCCAGCTCAGCAGGGGTGGGCTGGGGCGCAGTGGCCGCTACAGTGCCCCGACGACGTAGTCGATGCACTGGGTCAGGCGGCTCACATCGTCGGGTTCGACGGCCGGGAACATGCCGATCCGAAGCTGGTTACGACCGAGCTTGCGGTAGGGCTCGGTGTCGACCACTCCGTTGGCGCGCAACACCTTAGCGACCGCTGCGGCGTCGACGTCATCGTTGAAATCGATGGTTCCGACGACCTGGCTGCGGTGCGCGGCGTCCTTCACGAACGGGGTGGCGAACTCGCTGGCCAGTGCCCAGTCGTACAGCCGTGAGCTGCTGTCCGCGGTCCGGGCGGTGCACCAGTCGAGGCCACCGTTCGAGTTCATCCACTCGATCTGATTGGCCAGCAGCAGCAGGGACGCGATGGCCGGGGTGTTGTAGGTCTGGTTCTTGCTGCTGTTCTCGACGGCGGTCGGCAGCGACAGGAAGTCCGGGCACCAGCGGTCGGACGCACCGATGGTGGCCACGCGCTCGAGTGCGGCCGGGCTCATCAGGGCGATCCACAGTCCGCCGTCGGAGGCGAAGGACTTCTGCGGTGCGAAGTAGTACACGTCGGTGTCGGCGACGTTGACGGGCAGACCGCCCGCGCCGGAGGTGGCGTCGATGGCGATCAGGGCGTCACCGGCCAGCAGCGGGCGGGTGACGGGCAGTGCCACGCCGGTCGAGGTCTCGTTGTGGGCCCAGCCGACCAGGTCGACGCCTTCGTACTTGTCGGCGCTGATGGTGCTGATGGTCGGTGCGGTACCCGGCTCGGTCGAGACGACCATCGGGTCGTCGAGGAACGGAGCATTCTTCGCGACGGTCGCGAACTTGTTTGAGAACTCGCCGTAGGTCAGGTTGAGCGAACGCTTCGAGATCAGGCCGAAGGCGGCGGCGTCCCAGAAGGCGGTGGTGCCGCCGTTGGACAGCACGACCTCATAGCCGTCGGGCAGCGAGAACAGGTCGGACAGTCCGCTGCGGATCGCGCCGACGACGTTCTTGACCGGGGCCTGACGATGGCTGGTACCGAACACCGATGCACCGGTGTCGACCAGCGACTGCAACTGCTCGGGGCGAACCTTGGACGGGCCACAACCAAACCGGCCGTCGCTGGGCAGAAGGTTGGCCGGAATGGAGATCGTTTCGCTCATGCGATCAGTCTAGAGTCCGCCTCCAGCGGGGCTGATGGTGGGTTTTGGCGAGCGCGACCTGCGGGTTCAGGCGGTCAGGGCCGCCTGACCGGGATCACTTCGGCGCGATGGCGTCCCAGCCGTCGACATCCTCGGGGCGTCGCGGTGCCGCGCCGACGTAGAGCGCGGCCGGACGGACCAGCTTGCCCAGCCGCTTCTGCTCCATGATGTGCGCGCACCAGCCCGCGGTCCGCCCGCAGGTGAACATCGCCGGCATCATGTGCGTCGGTACCTCTGCGAAGTCGAGGATGACCGCGGCCCAGAATTCGACGTTGGTCTCGATCGCCCGGTCGGGGCGGCGTTCGCGGAGTTCGGTCAGTGCGGCCTGCTCCAGGGCTGCGGCCACCTCGTATCGCGGGGCGTTGAGTTCTTTTGCGGTGCGGCGCAGCACCCGGGCCCGGGGATCTTCGGCGCGGTATACCCGGTGACCGAATCCCATCAGTTTTTCTTTGCGGTCGAGGATGCCCTTGACCAGGGCGCGGGCATCGCCGGTGCGGTCGACTTCCTCGATCATCGGCAGGACGCGGGCCGGGGCGCCGCCGTGGAGCGGTCCCGACATCGCACCGATGGCGCCGGAGAGGGCGGCCGCGACGTCGGCGCCGGTGGAGGCGATGACGCGCGCGGTGAAGGTGGAGGCGTTCATGCCGTGTTCGGCGGCACTGACCCAGTAGGCATCGATCGCGCGGATGTGCGCGGGATCGGGGTCGCCCTTCCAGCGGGTCATGAATCGGGCTGTGACGGTGTCACATTCGTCGATGACCTTCTGCGGGACGGCCGGCTGGTGGATGCCGCGGGCCGACTGCGCGACGTACGACAGGGCCATCACCGAGGCGCGTGCGAGGTTGTCGCGGGCGGTCTGGTCATCGATGTCGAGGAGGGGCTGATAACCCCAGATCGGTGCGAGCATCGCCAGGCCGGCCTGCACGTCGACCCGGACATCGCCGGTGTGGATGGGCAGTGGGAACGGCTCGGCAGGCGGCAGTCCGTCGCCGAAACGTCCGTCGACGAGCAGTGCCCAGACGTCGGAGAACGTGACGTTGTTCTCTACGAGGTCTTCGATGTCGACGCCGCGGTACCGGAGGTTGCCGCCGTTCTTGTCGGGTTCTGCGATTTCGGTCGTGAATGCGGTGACACCCTCCAGGCCTTCGACGAATCCTTCGGGTATTTCAACGTTGACTGCCATCGCGAGCTCCCTTGCCATTGCCCTGTGTGCGTACCGATTAGGACTGTAGTGCCCGGGGCATTCCGGACGATCCGGGAGTAGCGTTATCGGCCGTGGAACGCAAACCGATCGACCTGGCCAACATGCGGATGGCCTATGCGGCCTCCGGAGGTGTCGGGCGGTCCGGATCCGGGGATGATGCAGCCGGTGCCGACGGGGTCAAGGACAACCTCGATCCGCTCTGGCTGGCCGGTGACCCGCCGTGGCTGGAGCTGTTCGGGAAATGGCTGCGCGAGGCCGTCGATGCAAGGATCCCGGAGCCGAACGCGATGGTGCTCGGGACGGTCGACGGCGCCGGTCGCCCGTCGACCCGCACGGTGCTCTGCAAGGGGGTCGACGCCGACGGGGTCACCTTCTTCACCAGCTATGAGTCCGACAAGGGCAGGCACCTCGGCGCGGTGCCGTACGGGTCCGTGACGTTCCCCTGGATCGCGATGGAGCGTCAGGTCCACTTCCGGGGACCGGTGACGAAGGTGCCTGCCGAACACACCGCGGACTACTGGTCCAAGCGGCCGCGCGGTTCGCAGCTGTCCGCCTTCGCGTCGGAGCAGTCGGCGCCGATCGGGTCGCGGGACGCGCTGGAGGACAAGGCCGCTGCCATCGAGGCGCGATTCGGCGGTGAGCAACCGGTTCCGGTGCCCCCGCACTGGGGTGGCTACGTCATCGCCCCGGTCGAGGTCGAGTTCTGGCAAGGCCGCGCGAACCGGTTGCACAACCGGGTGCGCGCATCGCTGGTCGACGGCAGATGGAGCGTCGCGAGGTTGCAGCCGTAGATGTTTGACCACATTCCGGTTTCGAAAAGGTGACCCGCCGGTTCCTGGCCGACACCACCCCGCTCGTACATCCCCACTTCCGTCGTCTGTGGTGGGCGAACATCGTCACCGTCATCGGTGCGCAACTGACGGTGGTGGCGGTTCCGGCCCAGATCTACCAGCTCACCGGCAACTCGGCGTACGTCGGGTTGACCGGCCTGTTCGGGTTGGTGCCGCTGGTGATCTTCGGCTTGTGGGGCGGCGCTCTGGCCGACGCCATGGACCGTCGAATCCTGTTGATCATCACCACCTGTGGGTTGATCGGTACCAGCGCGTTCTTCTATGTCCAGTCGGCCATGGGTTTTGGCAACGTGTGGGTCATCCTCACCCTGTTCGCGTTGCAGCAGGCCTTCTTTGCCGTCAATCAGCCGACCCGGACAGCGATTCTCCCGAAGCTGGTGTCGAACGCCGAACTGCCGGCAGCGGCGTCGTTGAACATGACGGTGATGCAGGGCGGCGCGATCGCCGGGCCACTGGTCGGTGGCGCGCTGATACCGGTGCTCGGATATTCGCTGCTGTACCTCGTCGACACCGTCTTCCTGTTCGCAACATTGTGGGCCGTCATCAAATTGCCGTCGCTGCGGCCGGGTGGAGATGATCGGAAACCGAGATCGGCCGGCGTGAAGTCGATCATCGAGGGATTTGTGTTCCTGCGCGGCCAGCCGGTGCTGATGGCCTCATTTGTGATCGACCTGATCGCGATGATTTTCGGTATGCCCCGGGCGCTGTTCCCCCAGATGGCACACGAGAGTTTCGGTGGGCCGGAAAGCGGCGGCGTCGCATTCGCCCTGTTGTTCTCGGCGATCGCGCTCGGCGCGCTGGTCGGCGGCATCTTCTCCGGATGGGTGTCGCGGGTTCGTCGGCAGGGGCTTGCCGTCATCGTCTGCGTGATCATCTGGGGTGTCGCGATCATCGGGGTCGGGGTCTGTGTCGGGTTCGCCGATCACACCGCGCTGCCGATGCTGCCGATCGTGGTCGGGTTGCTCATGATCGGCGGTGCCGCCGACATGGCGTCGTCGGCGTTCCGGCAGTCGATCCTGCTGACTGCCGCCAGCGATGAGATGCGCGGCCGATTGCAGGGGGTGTTCACCGTGGTCGTCGCCGGTGGTCCCCGCATCGCCGATGTCCTACATGGTGCCGCCGCGGTCTCGGTGGGAACTGCCGCGGCCACTGCCGGAGGTGGCGTCCTCGTGGTGCTCGGAACAGGGTTCGCCGCGTTGGCGGTTCCGGCCTTTGTTCGCTACCGCATCACCAAGTAGCGGCGATCCCCGGGAACCCGGACGGCGTTCGGTGCGTCCAACATCAGAACGCCGCCGGTCCGGGGTCGAGTTGGGGGAGGGCACTGATGTTTGTTGATCCGGAAGTTCTTCGATTGTTCGCGGCCGAGGTCGAGACGGTGGCGGGCACAGTCGCCACCGCTGACGTCGGGGGCAAGATCGAGGTCGGCTGTGATGTCCTGGCCGGATCCACCACCCAGTTCACCGCCCAGGCAATCGGCACATTTGTCGCCGATTTGGTGGCCGGCTACAGCGCCCAGATCGCGGCGATGGGGACGTCGGTGGGCGGTGTGGCCGGTGACTTCACCGCCGAAGATGAAGCGGTCGCACAGTCATTCGATCAGATCTGGCGGGCCCGGTAATGCTGCCGAACCGGACCCGGCTCCAGGGCTGGCGACCGGGTGGTCTTCTGGAATCGATCCCGCCGATCCAGGCGAGCGGGCAAGCCATCGAAGACTCCGTGGCAGCGATTTCGGGTCAGTGTCAGACGTTGCCCGGGCTGAAGGTGTGGAGCGGGCAGTCCCATGATGCGGCCCTCGAGATGTTCGAGCGCGCCAAACGCCCTGCCGCGCTGATCTCAGATGCCGCCGATGACGTGGCCGATGCGTTGAGGACCGCGTTTTATGACATTTCGACCGCACGGACCGCGCTGCTGAACGAGGTGACAGACGTGGAGACCGATGACCTGGTCGTCAATGATTCGTGGGTGGTGCTGCTCAAACCTGTTGCCATGTCCCGTGATCGGGCCGAGGAACTGATGAAGCGTCAAACCGATGCCCAGACCGAGGTCAATCGACTACTGGTCGCGGTCGACGATGCGGACGACGCCAGTGCCCGAGGGTTGGTCGAGGCGGCGTCATTGCACGGGTTTGTCATGCCGCAAGCGCCCGGAGGTCTACCCGCCGTGATGGTCCCGGGTTTCACGTCACCGGCCGACGAGGTTCCAGATCCGCGCAGCCCACTGAACCTGTTGGCGCAGCAGCACGTACAGCGGGCCGACGCTGCGGTGACGGTTGCCGAGACGCTCACCACCGAAACGGACCGCGAGAAGGTGACCACGGTGATCATGCAGGACGGCAGCAAGCAGGTCGTCACCGAATGGAACAAGCCACCAAGGACTCGCGAGGACTTGGTGGATCTGCCGGTGGCAGAGCAGATGGGCGACTACTTCTTGGGATACGACGGCGTCACCGGCACGTCGGTGGCAACCTACGACCCCGACGGGAACCTGATCCTGCGGGTTTCAGAGGCGGTCAGTGACCGCACCGGCGGCAAGGTCACCAACATCAGGACCTCGAACGGCAGCGGTGTTGTCGGGTACCAGGACAAAGACGGCAACAACAAGACCGGCTGGCAATACAACCCCGACGGGAATCGGAGGGAAGAGCTGCCGCCTGATGCGCCGTTCTTCACGCACCCTTTGGTCACGACCACCGGTGGGATGATCTCCGGCGTGCAGAACGTCGCCGATAGTCCTGGCGGCATTCCCGGTCTCGGCAAGGAGACATCTTCGAAGATCGCCGCAGGTGTCAAATGGGGCGGGCCGGCGTTGTCGGTCGCGACCGGGATCTACGACGTGGCGACTGCGGACGGACAATTCGCCACGTGCCGGGCACTCTATTCGAGCACTTTCGGCACCGTGGGTGGCGCTGTGGGAGGCGCCGGTGGCGGTGCCTTGGGTGGCTTGGTTTCCGGCCCGGCGGCGGTGGTGGCCGGACCGGTGGCTGCTGGTGGGGGTTCGATGCTTGGGACGTGGGTGTTCGGTAAACTCGGTGATGAGGTCGGCCAGATCATGTGTGCCCGATGAACGCTGCATTTCGGGGTGGCAACTTTCCCAGACCCACTGTCTGGCAAGCTCCTTCGAAATATCTCGCCGCGTTGCGGTACGTCGTTTTCGGATCGTTCGGCGTGGTGATGTTGGTTGCCGGTGTCGTTGACTGCGTGCACGGCGATCTTTTGCGAGCTCTCTTCCTGGGTGCAATCGGAGCCTGGTTTGTGACGATGGTTCTCGGGGTTGTCCTGGCCCGAACCGTTTATGACAGTGACGATCTGCGATACGCCGTCCTGGACAGGCGCGCTCACGCCCTGCGGGTGAATTACGCCGCCGGGGTCGAGGTGATGGTGGCCGCCACCCTCGTGGCAGGGGTCCTGGGCGGGACTCTCTTCTCGATCGGAGTCTGGTCGGATTGGTTCGAATTGCCGTTGAGTTCGAGGGAAGTACGGCACCTGGGCATACCCTTCGTGGCCTTTACGGTGGTGTCGCTGGTTCAACTGGCGCTGGGGGTCTACCGGGGGCGAATGGGTGGCCTCGAGTTGTCACCCACGGGCGTGCGGCAACTCACTTCTTTCGGACACGCTGACCATACGTGGGAGTCGATCGCGGCCATCACCGCCACCGATCCCACTTCTCGAAAACGAGGCAATGCCGGCACGATGTTCCTTCGGCCGCACAACAGTGGCGAGCGCCCCGCCAGGCTGGATACCGGCGGTTTGTCGATCGGCAGCGGTGCCACCTATTGGCTGGTGAAGTTCTACTTTGAACATCCTGAGCTCCGAGAAGAACTGGCCGACGGCCGCGCTGAGGCCCGGCTCCGCGCCGGAGTCGCCCCCACCCCCCGATGATGTGCCCTCAGTGTGACTCTTGTGTTGCCGCCTGAGCGGTGGTTGGGTCCTGGTCACCTGGTGTTTGGCTCTTGATGTGCCTGCCGGCATCGCATTGATGCGCATGTCTGGTCTTGCAAAAGTTATGCCAACACCAGGTGGGAAGGACCGGCCGATGTGGCTTGATAGGAGCGTGGCAACGCCCCCAACTGAGGATTGCCCACCGACCGGCCCAACCGTCCCTGGTCCCTGTTTCTGAAATCAGGAGGCAACCACCATGGTTGTAGTTGGAGTCGATGTACACAAGAGCTCACACACATTTGTTGCCGTCGATCCCGTCGGCAAAAAGCTAGGCCAACTCACCGCCCCGGCCACCACCGCCGGCCATCATGCCGCGATGCGATGGGCCCACACCCAGTTCGGTACCGACCTGCTCTGGGGCATCGAAGACTGCCGACAGATGTCGACCCGCCTCGAACGCGACCTACTCACCGCCGGCCAGACCGCCGTGCGGGTACCCACCAAAATGATGGCCCACACCCGTGCCTCGGCACGTACCCGCGGCAAATCAGATCCCATCGACGCTCTGGCCGTCGCGCGGGCAGTGCTGCGCGAACCGAACCTGCCCGCCGCCGGCGCCGACCCCCGATCCCGCGAGATACGTCTACTAGTCGATCGACGCGAAGTGTTTGTCGCACAACGCACCTCAACAATCAACCGACTGCTGTGGCGAGTCCATGAAATCAACCCCGCCTACGCCCCCAAACCACGCTCGCTGAGCATGCACAAACACCAACAGATCCTCGCCGCACAGCTGGCCACCGAGACCGGACTGCTGGCCGACATCGCCCGCGAAGAACTCGACGAGATCATCTCCCTGACCACCCGGATCAACACCACGGCCACCGAGATCGGCAAACGAGTCCGCGAACTGGTTCCCTCGCTACTACAGCTACCCGGCTGCGGGGAACTCACCGCAGCCAAAATCGTCGGCGAAACCGCCGGCATCGCCCGCTTCCACTCGGCCGACGCCTACGCCAACTACGCCGGCACCGCCCCCATCCCGGTCTGGTCCGGCAACACCGCCGGCCGCGTCCGGCTACCGCGCTGCGGCAACCGACAACTCACCACCGCCCTGCACCGCATCGCCCTGACCCAAACCCGACTCGAAGACAGCGACGGCTACACCTACTACCGCAAACGCCGCGCCGCCGGCGACTCCACCACCGCAGCCCTCCGAGCACTCCGACGCCGCCTGGTCCGCACCGTCTATCAACGCCTGATCACCGACACTGCGCCCCAACCACGAGCCATTCAGACCGCCGCCGCTTGACATAGGAGCAACTTTTGGCG